>MGST01000348.1:10649-26353 GCA_001798605.1 Deltaproteobacteria bacterium RIFOXYA12_FULL_58_15
ACCAAGAAGACGGTAGTGTTCGTCACTCTGGTGATCGTCCTCTCGACAATTGCCGGGATGATCTACGGCGCACTCTTCTAGGGAGACGGACAGTGGCTCAAACTGCCGCTCGGCGCGAACTTGCGGCAGCGGTATCGAGGCAGTAAGAAAAAACAACACGGCACCGCGGCAGGCGGGTCCGATAACGGAGACGAGTTATGAAGATCAAGATCCTGGGCACCGGTTGCCCGAAGTGCAAAAAGCTCTACGCCGAAGCCGAGAAGGCGGTAGCAGCAGCGGGCGTCGAGGCTGAGCTCGAGAAGGTCGAGAAGATGGATGACATCATGAAGTACGCGGTCATGATGACGCCCGCGCTTGTGATCGACGAGGAAGTAAAGGCGAGCGGCCGCATCCCGCCGGTTGCGGAGATTGCTGCTTGGATCACGACGGCGGCGGCAAAGCAGAGTGCATGAGCCCCGGCAGTGTCATTCGCTGCAACCAGGCGTGCACGCGCGCCTGCCGGCATTTTCAGAGGCTACAAGAAAGTAAGGAGGAATCGTCCCATGAAGAGTAACAGAACGTCCACACTCGCGGTCGTCCTGATCGCGAGCGCGAGTGGGCTGTTGGCTTGCACCGACAGCTCGGCGAAAACCAATCCGACCGCAGTCGCGACTGCTGGCACAGCAGCAGGCGAAGCAGTCGCGGCGACACCGGGCACAGCGCCTGACCGGGTTGTCGTCTACTACTTTCATTCCACGCGCCGCTGCCCCACCTGCATCGGAATCCAGGAGACTATTGTCAAGACCATCAAGGAGCGCTTCGCGACCGAGACCAGGTCTGGGGAATTGACGTTCCGCGAGGTGAACATGGAAGAGCCCGACAACCGGCACTTCGTCAAAGAGTTCAGCCTGGGCTTCAGCACGATGGTGGTGGCCGCGAACAAAGGCGACGCGACGCTGAAGTGGGAGAACTTCGATCAGGTGTGGAAATACGCGCAGGCCCCGGAGGATTTGGCCGAGTACACGGACAAGAGCGTTCGCACCTACCTCGACATGCTCGAGGGAAACTGATGGAGACGTTGTTTCTGGTTGCCGGCACGGCGCTGTGGCTCGGACTGTTGACCTCCATCAGCCCCTGCCCGCTGGCGACAAACATCGCCGCTATCTCCTACGTAGGCAAGCAGGTCGACAGACCCGCGCAGGTGCTCTTTGCCGGCCTGCTGTACACACTCGGGCGAACGGTGAGCTACGTTCTGGTCGCGGTCATCGTGGTCGAGAGCCTGCTGTCAATGTCGGCCGTGTCGATGTTCCTGCAGCAGAACCTGAACAAGGCGCTGGGTCCGCTGCTGCTGCTCGTGGGCCTGTTGCTGCTCGATGTGATCCCCTGGCCGTGGTCCGGCGGCGGCTCCGCCTTCTTCGAGAAGGTCCAGGCCAAGGCGCGAAACCTCGGCTTGTGGGGTGCGGGCCTCTTGGGGCTGGCCTTTGCGCTCGCGTTCTGTCCGGTGTCGGCTGCCCTGTTCTTCGGGAGCCTCATTCCCTTGGCGGTCAAGCACGAGTCCTCCATCTTGCTGCCAACAGTGTACGGCATCGGCACGGCTCTGCCAGTGGTGGGCTTTGCCCTGATCCTGGCCTTCGCCACCCAGTGGCTCTCCAAGGCGTTCAGCGCGCTCACCCACGTGGAGCGCTGGATGCGCCGCATCACGGCGGTCGTCTTTATCATCGTGGGCGGGTACTACTGCCTAATTTACATATTCGGCGTCCTCTAACGCGAGGGAGGCGCTGTGAAACGGCAAGGAAATGCCGGAGACTCGCTGGGACGATGGAAGGACCAAAAAACCTGGCGACACCGCCTCCTTAGGAGGGTCCAAAGAGCGGCAAGCGCCACTGGAGGATGTGATGACCAATCAGAAGGTTACTAATGAGGCAAACCCCCAAAGCGAGGTTACTCGGGTGCGGGAGCTGCTCGGAGCACCACGTGTGGTGGCTGTTGTCGGCATGTCGCCCAAGGCCGATCGCGCCTCCAACTATGTGGCGCGCTACCTGCGCGAGAATGGCTTTACGACCATTCCGGTGAACCCAACGGTTACCGAGGTCGATGGACTCAAGTCTTACGCGGACCTGGCAGCATTGCCCAAGGAGCCAAAGGTTGACATGGTGGCACTGTTCGTTGCGCCGGAGAGGACGATGCCAGCGGTGGAGCAAGCCGCGGCGAAAGGGATAAAGATCGTTTGGTTTCAACCGGGCGCAGAGCACTCGCCATCGGAGAAGCGTGCACGTGAGCTCGGGCTCGCGGTTTTCGCCGGCTTGTGTATGAAGGGTGAACACGAGCGCCTGTGGGGTGGTACCGGCTGCTGACGCCCAGAAACGATCCGCTCCGACCCGTTCTCCTTGGGGTTGAACGAGAGAGCCTTTGGCAGTGGTCTGAGTCAGTGTATACAATCGACCGACAATGGCCTCAAGGATGTTACTGACGATCGTTTTCCTCAGTATGTTGGTATTCTCTGCAACTTCAGGAGCCGCTTCGCCCTCGCCCAAGACCGGAACCATCACGGACCGTATCTTCGGCGCTGCAGTCGCTCTCCAAAAAGGTTTCCAATACACTTGGGTCGTCAGTGAGTCAGGAGAAGCCACCCTGACCTGGGAGCGTGAAACCCTACGAAAGAAGTGACCATGGCGGATCCGTCGTTCTACCGGTTTCTTTCTGCATTTTGCAGACTTCTTTCGGAGTCAACTCCGAGTTTGTCTTGACATTTTCGGATTGTACTACGAAATTGTCATTATGGACCGAGCCCTTCTTCCCATCCTACGTGAACACCTTTCACGAAAGATCCTACTTCTTTCCGGCCCCAGACAGGCGGGCAAAACCACGCTGGCGCGAATGGTCGACAACGACCACGACTACGTGAGTCATGACGTCGCAGAACACCGCCGTCTGCTGCGAACCAAAGCTTGGGATCGCAAAAAACGCTGTGTCATCTTTGACGAGTTGCACAAGATGAAAGGGTGGAAGACATGGCTCAAGGGTATCTACGACACTGAAGGCATCCCACCTGGGTACATCGTCACGGGTAGCGCACGACTCGACACTTACAAGAAGATGGGGGACTCCCTGGCGGGCCGCTTCTTCGGTTTTCGCCTGCACCCGTTGGATGTGCGGGAAATCCTTCAGTTGGATCAGACCGCCTCACCGCAAGCAACTCTCGACCGAATTCTCGAGTTTGGCGGCTTCCCAGAGCCCTTCCTTGAGGGAACCTCAAAATTCTATGGCATGTGGAGTCGATCCCACCTGGACATCATCTTGCGACAGGATCTCATCGACACCGAATCCGTGCAAAGCATACCTGCCATCGAAACATTGATCGACATGATCGCGGAGAGAGTGGGCAGTCCGATCTCCTATCGATCACTTTGTGAAGATCTTCAGATCAGTGACAAAACGGTGAAGCGGTGGCTGACGATCCTCGAAAACATGTTCGTCATTTTCAAAGTACCCCCGTTTCATCGAAACATCGCCAGAGCCAGACAAAAACAACCCAAATACTACCTGTACGACGTCGCACGAGTCCGGGGTGACAAGGGAGCAAAACTGGAAAATGCCGTTGCGTGCTCACTTTTCAAAGAGTGCCAATATAGACAAGACGCTCTGGGTGAACGCTATGAATTGCACTACCTGGCCAAGCGTGGCGGTCCAGAAATAGACTTCATCGTCACCAGGGACCTTTCCCCCACCGTCATGCTCGAAGTGAAATGGTCAGATCCCGAACCGTCGCCTGCTTTTCGCATTTTTGCCAAGGGCCAAAATGAGGCTGCCAAGGTACAACTCGTGCACTTGCTCAACCGCGAGTCTACCTATCCTAACGGTGTTGAAGTGCGCCGGGCCTCAACATGGCTGGCCAATTGGTCCCCGCAATAATCAGCGAGGTATGGAATTGACTTGGCCACCAGTCTCACCAAAGAGTCCCTTCAACCGATGAAATACAGCCTTTCAAAACTCATTCCTTTCGGAATCGGCATTGCCGTTGCCACGATCACTTATGCAAGCGTCGGTTGGTGGGGATTTTGGCTTGTCTTCCCTTGGATCGGCGGTTGGATCACAATTGGCAATTTCCTTGCCGCAAGAAAGAAAGGCAAAAAGAAAGATATTGGCCGCCGTGTATCGATTCTCGCCGCATCGCCGATATTTCTCGTGTTTCTTGGAGTGATTCAACACGAGAATCTCCAATTAGAAGAAACCGTTTTCTACCTTTACGCTGGCGTGTTCTCGCGTGTCTTGATTCATTACGCAATCGCGAAAATTTTCGGGCCGTTGATTTGGGGTCGAGGGTTTTGCGGCTGGGCATGTTGGACTGCCGCTATTTTGGATTGGTTGCCAATCAAGGGAAATAAGCCCATTGCCAAGGGCTACACATGGTTACGTTACCCCGTCCTTGCCGCATCACTGCTCTTGCCTTGGGCCTTCATTCAAACCGGGTACAACTACACAACGCTTCACATTGACGAGCGGCTTGGCAAATTTGATCAATTGATTTGGTTTCTTGTCGGCAATGCCCTCTACTACATCGTTGCGATAGCTCTCTCGTTTGTTTTCAAAAAGAAACGTGCTTTTTGTAAGATTGCTTGCCCGGTTTCATTGGTCATGACGCCCACAACGGCTTTGGCACGTTTGAAGCGGCGACCTTCCGGTGAAGAATGCAACGGTTGTGAAGCTTGCAACAAACAATGCCCAATGGATGTCGACGTTATGACTCCGATCATGAATGGCAAGCCGGTCACGTCAACAGAATGTATCTATTGCGGGATTTGCAAACACGTTTGTCCAACCAACGCTATCAAATAGGGTTGAAAATCCGTTACCCCGAACGACGATATCGTCGACGTAGTACAAGAGGAAGCGACCGAGGACGCACAGAAGTTCGGCGGCATGCAGGCCCTCGATGCGCCCTATCTGCAAACGGGCTTCTGGCAGCTGGTGAAGAAACGCGCCGGATGGTTGGCGGTCTTGTTCTTCGGCGAGATGCTCACCGCGAGCGCCATGGGTCGGTTCGAGGACCGCTGCGTGCCCATCGGGCAGACCCTTCTTGTGGGTCAGGGAAGCGTAGTCGTTGTGGATGACGAGACGTCGCAGAATGGCGGCGTCGGTCCAAACGCCCGCATCAGCAATCGGGTAGTGGAGTCCTTGCCCGGTCGCCTTGCAGAACTCCTTCACTGTCCTCGTGGACCACGCTTGGAGGGTAAGCTGCTCCTGATCACTGTCGACGAAATGGTAGAAGCCAATGGAGCTACCGGTGTGCTCCTCGAGCAAATCCAGGGTCCGTTGCAAAAGCTCCGCGAGAGAATGGGTGGCGGCGAACTCCCACAAGCCAAGACGGGCTTGGAGAAGTTGCTCGGCCCGCTTCCGCTCGGCGATGTCTCGAATGTTGCACTGGATCACCCTGGTCGAGTTCACCGCGTAGAGGTTGCTGACAAACTCGACCTCCACGCGCCCGCCGTCTTTGGCTTGAAGCGGCAGGTGATCGTAGCGGACGTACCCGCGCTCATGGAAAGCCGCCTCAGAGGGAGCAATGTCGCTGAAGGGCCCGATCTCCCAGAGCATCTTCCCCAGGAAGTGCTCCCGGGAAAAGCCCAGCAGGTCGAGGACGAAGGGATTGACGTCCACAATCTTGCCGCTGTCGGCGTCGAGGATCAGGATCCCATCTTTGGCGCTCTCGAAGAGCCGCCGGTAGCGTATCTCGGAAACCTCCAGATCGTGCTCAGCCTGCCTGCGCGCCGTCTCGTCATGCATGGTGCCAATGACAACGTCCGGCGCACCGGCGGCGTCGCGGTGAACCTCTGCGAATTTGCAGGACGTGCTTGATTCTGCCGTCAGGGAGCAGCAGGCGGAATTGGAGCTCCGCATGCTCAGCGCAAGCCAAGAGACCGTCGACGAACGCTTGGTTTCGAGCCCGATCCTCCGGGTGGATCAACGATACAATGCCATCGAAAGTCGGCGGTGTTCCGCGGTCGAACTCGAAGATCCGATAGATCTCGTCGGACCAAGTCAGCTCCTGTCGGCTGAGATTCCACTCCCAGTGTCCAAGCTTGGCGACTCGTTGGGCGCGGGCGAGCAGCGCCTCGCTCACCTCTATTTCGACCGGTGCAGGGGTGGCGTCCTTGCGAATCAGAGTCATCTCGGTTGATTCACCGGCTACGACAGGGTGCCCGAAGTTTGTGCCGATCAGCTCGGCGCCAGAGCGCGCAAGGATTACCTCGGCCGCAGGGTTTGCGAAGCGAACGGTGCCAGCCATGTCCACGACGAGAACGCCGTCCGCAGCGTGCATGACGATGGCCTTGAACTGCCGTGCAGTCTCGTCCGATGACGTTGTCTGCGGCTCTTGTCGGTTTTCCATCGCGCCGTCTCCCTCGCGATCTTCTGATCTCCGTTGGCCCAGTTTTAGTCGGCGTCCTGCGCAATGACAATTAGGATGTTCCGTCGAGTATCAACACAAAAGGCGACATACAGCCACGAGCAGCCGGTGCCTTTCTCGACCGATGGCGACGCAATTTTCTAATGGTTTGGTTCGCCGACGACACCCAGACTGACGATAACGAAGATTTGGCTCTTCACGGAGGACTTGTCATGAGTACCACAACGATCATCATCCTTGTTGTCGTGTTTGTCGTTCTGTTCGGCGGTGGCGGTGGCTATTACTGGTCAAGACGACGATAGGTCAATTTCTCGAGCCGGTCTCCAGAGTATGCGCTCAAGGCGCTGGCGATAGCGTTGTACCGCTGGTGAGAGATCTCTGGTGTTCCAGCGACGAGCATCTTGCGTCTCGACACTTCGTTGTTAGCTTAGTCGCAAATTCGGCGAGGAGAGAGCTACTATGAAGACCATTTCCACTGAGGCGCTACATCAACGTTTGGATGCTGGACCGGTCGCGCTCTTCGACGTGCGAGGTGACGTCGACTTCGAACTCGAGCATATCCCGGGAGCGAAGACCGCACCCTTGGGCTCACTGTCGTTTCGCGTCGCCCACGTGATGAATGCGGATTCGTTTGTTGCCGTGTATTCCGAAGGCGGGGACGATTTGGCGCGCGAGGCTGCGGATAGGCTGGAACACCTGGGACTCGAAAACGTGCACTGCTACGACTCCGGCCTGAAGGGATGGCGTGACGCAGGTCTGTCCGTTGTGCCATCCCCGAATCCGCGGATTCACGCCCGTGGACCCGTTGTCGAGTCTCGACCGCTGATCGTGGACCGAGAGACCGCATACGGCGGTGCGTTCAAGGGTGATCCCTCCGACGTGCACGGCGCAGGAGGTTAAGACTGCGACGGCGCCACCGTGCCGAGCCCAGATGCGAGGCGATTCTTTCCAGATGCGAGGCGACTCGTGGGTGGTGTTCGAGAGACTGGGCAAGTAACGCACGGCTCGCCAAATGGGTATTGTCACTCTCCCGGCGTTCGTCAGTCGCATTCGAGGGAGTACCAAACCACGTTTGGGAGACCCGAGCATCTCTTTTTGAGACCCATTTTTCCTATTGCGAAAAGGTTTTTTAAGAAAGGTTTTTTAGATCGGTAAGTTGCGAGCAAACGTGCTGATTGTAAATCCAATTGCCAACTAGCACGGTTGTGGGTGATTCTTTTGCGAGCCTAGATCGATATTCAAAAGTGATTGCGACGGAAGGCGTGTTGCAATCCCGAAAATTGGAATCGAGGCTCGTCTATGGGGGAGAAACGACAGCGTTACGCGAGAGCGCCCATGTGGTGCCATGGAGTTCTGTGGGATTGCTCGAATGGGGTGATGTCAAGGTGGTCACAGAGTCCGCCTTCCGCATCCGCTTTTCGAGCCATACATATGATACTCAAAGCGTTCCGTACATCCTCGGTACATCCTCGGTACCCCGAGCATCATGTCGGCACCTCCGGAAGTTAAGGAAATTTGGGCAACGGAGGCACAGGCATCCACAGGACGCGGTCTTTCTTGTATTGCAGGTGTGATGCAGAGCCACGTTCGGCGAGTAGATGCATCCCCTCGGTACGGATCTGGATCTCCACTGGAAACCCGGATGAACTGACCACCGTGGTGTGGATGGACTGATAGCCATTGGGTTTCGGTGACGCTATGTAGTCGTTGTATTCTTGCTCCAAGACCGCAAACGCGTCGTGAATTCGGCTGACCAGTCGGTAGCAGTCGCAGGTGGTTCGAAAGATCACGCGGATGCCGATGATGTCCAGAAGCTGGTGAATGCCAGCACCCGTATAGAACATCTTGCCCAAGGTCGAAGCGATGCTCTTGATCCGCCCATTCAACAGGGCACGGGGATCCACGCACCTCGATATGGACATCAGTTCCGCAAAAGTGTGTACGAGTACGCGCCGTCGGGCAACCGCTTCGACCTCCAGATGCGAGGCGATCTGTTGATGTTGTTCGAAAGATTGGGCAAGTAACGCACGCCCCGCCAAATATGCACTGTCACTCTCGTTGTGTTCGTCTTGTCGGTTAGTTTGGATTTGCACAGTGTTGGTCTCATAGCCGCATTGCCGACGATCGACCATGAGGAAGTTCCAACGACCAACGTCGTCTTTTCCGACTCATAGGGCAGAAATTTGCTCATCGTCCCATGTGCCCAGAAGACGGACATTAGCGACCGTTGGCGAAAACCGGTCGTTGGGGGCCATTGTCGCGACTGAGGTCGGTGTCGGAGAGGCAAGGACATGAAGAACAATCCGTTGAGGCAACTGGGAACGCTCGGTCAGTCAATCTGGCTAGACTACATCCGCCGAGATTTGATCGCCGGCGGCGAGCTCCGGCGTCTGATCGAGGAGGATGGCCTCCGGGGGATGACTTCGAATCCTTCCATTTTCGAGAAGGCAATCGTCGACAGCCGCGAGTACAACGACGACATTCGAGCCATGGCGGCCGCGGGGAAGGTCGGTGCGGCAATCTACGAAGCTTTGAGCCAGCACGATGTGCAAAGCGCCGCCGACGAGTTCCGGCCGCTCTACGATAGGAGCGAAGGCAAGGATGGGTATGTCAGCCTGGAGGTGAATCCTCACCTGGCGCACGACACCGAGGGCACGTTGGCACAAGCACGCAGTTTGTGGGCTGCGCTTGACCGGCCCAATGTCATGATCAAAGTCCCAGCAACTGCAGAAGGACTGCCTGTCATTCTGCAACTCATCAGTGAAGGCATCAACGTCAACGTGACGCTACTGTTTGGTTTGTCCCGCTATCGCCAGGTGGTGGAAGCCTACCTCGGTGGGATCGAAGCCCGCGTGCTCCAAGGCGAATCCGTTACCCACGTGGCATCGGTGGCCAGCTTCTTCGTGAGCCGCATCGACGCGCTGTTGGATCCGCTGTTGGACAAAGCCATTCTGCAAGGTGGCAAGCAAGCGAGCGTCGCAAAGAAGGCACGGGGACAGATAGCAATCGCCAGCGCGAAGATGGCGTATCGGGTCTACAAGGAGATCTTCGACAGCCACCAATTCAAGAAGTTAGCGACTCAGGGCGCACGTCCCCAACGACTGCTCTGGGCGAGCACCAGCACGAAAGACCCGGACTACAACGACGTGAAGTACGTCGAAGCCCTCATCGGATCGGAGACGGTCAACACGGCGCCGCTCACAACTATCGATGCCTACCGCGACCACGGCGAGCCGAAAGCTCGACTCGAGGAAGATCTATCGGGTGCCCGCCAAATATTGGAACGATTGCCGGAGTTGGGCATCGACATCGACAAAGCAACAGATCAGCTCGAGGAGGAAGGTGTCGAGAAATTCGTGGGGCCCTTCGACAAGTTGATGGCAACGGTGGCAAAGCGATCAGTACGACCCGCCGCGAGCGAGTCATGAGCGAGTCATGAGAGTCGGCCCTATTTTCGGCAAGCACGGGAAACCTTTGGAGAGGAGACGATCATGCTGAGCAAAGTCAAAACACTGACGGGGTACAAGTTGGAAGGCCGCGACGGCGAAATCGGCAGAGTCCACGGATTCTATTTCGATGACCGGCACTGGACGGTCCGGTATCTCGTTGCCGAGTCCGACTGGCTGACGGGCAGGCAAGTGCTCATCTCACCTTATGCGTTGCTTGCCGTGCACAGCGACAAACAAACCATCGCCATCGATCTGACCAAGAAGCAGATCGCGGACAGCCCTTCCCTCGAGACCGACAAGCCCGTCTCGCGGAAGTTCGAGGGCGCCTACTACGGATATTTCGGTTGGCCAACCTATTGGACCGGTCCCTCTGTGTGGGGTGCCTATCCCCACCTTATCAGAGACAGGAAGAAGTGGGATGCGACCGCCCAAGGCGACGAGTCATGGGATCCCAATCTGCGGAGCACCAACGATGTGAGCGGTCTTCACGTCCAGGCCTCGGACGGCGAGATAGGTCACGTCGAAGACTTCATCATCGACGACGAGACGTGGGTGATTCGTTACCTGGTCATCGACACACGAAACTGGTGGCCGGGCAAACGAGTCTTGGTTGCGCCGCAATGGATCGAGCGCGTCAAATGGAACGAGTCGAAGGTTTTCTTCAATCTGTCGCTCGACGCCATCAAAAAGTCACCGGAATACACCGAAGCGACTCCGCCGACACGGGATTACGAGAGTGCGTTGCATCAACATTACGATCGTCGCAAATACTGGATCGGGGACGAAACGGTCGAACAGCGTCAAGCCGCACGCAACACGAAACAGGCCAACCGATGAAGGACCACACAACCGCCCGTCCTGCGAGGGCGTGGCGGAGAAGGACCGAGCTAGGTGAGCATGCTGAGTTGGCATAAGCAAAAGACTCGAAGGGTCTGGGCCACACCACGCCTCGCCGTCAAGCGGTTCTTACGGATTGACGGGACACAATGGGCGGCAGCGTTCGCCTTCAACGCCTTCTTCGCGTTGTTTCCGCTGATGATTCTTCTCGTCACATCGGCTTCTTTTTTCATCGAACGTGATAAGGCCGCGAGAAGTGTGAACTCCTATGTGGAAGGCTTCTTGCCGATGAACGGCGAGATGCAACGCAACATCTCTGAGACCATCGCTGGCGTCATCGAAGCTCGCGAACAGGCGGGCGTGGTCGCATTTCTCCTCCTCATCTGGGCCAGCCTTCAAGTATTCGTCACTCTGACCAGCGCCACCAATCGAGCATGGAACGACGACGCTACCAACTGGTGGCGGTTGCCGGTGAAGAGCCTCGTGTTACTGGGCATCACTGCGGGCGCGGTCCTCCTGGGTATAGCGACGCTGGCGCTAGCAAGAGTGGCGGGGAAATGGCTTCTTCCCGCGGATCCTTTTCACTCTTGGGTCTATGCCCTTGGCAGTTTTGTTCTACCGGTGCTGATTGTGTTTTTCACTCTAAGTCTGTTCTATAAGATCGCGCCCCGCCGTCCCACGACGTTTGCCCAGGTATGGGTCGCTGCCCTTTGCGCCACAGTCTTGTTGAAGGCGGGCGAAAGTCTCTTCGTCATCTACCTCAAGAACTTCGCCACGTTGAATGCGGTCTATGGGGCCTTGGGCGGAATCATGGCGTTGCTTTTGTGGATCTACATTTCCGGCGGCATCTTCATCTTCGGCGCCTGCCTTTGTGCCGCCCAGGCCGAGGTGCGCTCATCACCGACGACAGCAATCATTGTGGAATGAGAAGGAGATCCGCGGCTGGAAGTGGACAACCCAGGGTGAATGGGGCGAGTGATCAAATAGGTCGCATTTTTCGACTTCTTTCTCTGGAACTATCTAATTGTCCCAGACGTTTTCGATGCCTACATGTCACTTTGCAACTCAGAACCAGAAGGAGAATCAGATGAACAAAGATCAGGCGAAGGGCAAGTTGGATCAGGCAAAGGGCACGGCGAAGAAGGCCTGGGGTAAGCTCACGGACGATGATGCCAAGAAGGCCGAAGGCTCCAAGGACAAGCTCCACGGCGCTGTTCAGGAGAAGTATGGCGACGCCAAGGCCGCGATCGCCAAGAAGGTCGACAAGGTTCGCTGAGCGCCGATCGCCGCAGTTCCAAGCCCTCACAGGCTCTGGAGGAACAACACCAGATCGGTCTTTTCCTGCGCGGTCAGGTGGAGCTGCTGCACGAGGTTGAAGTACTCCACGGTGTCCTCCAGTGTGAAGCACCGCCCATCGTGAAGATACGGCGGTGAATCCTTGATGCCTCTCAACGGAAACGTCTTGATGGGCCCGTCGTGAGCCATCATCATGCCATTTGCGAGCTCCTGCTTGTAGAAACGCTCCGCGTTGAGGTTGTGCATGCTGTTGTCGGTGAAATAGGGCGCGGGGTGGCATGACGCGCACCTGGCCTTTCCGCCAAACAACGCCTCGCCGCGCAGCTCACTGGCGTTTGCTTTGGCTCGATCCAGCTCACCGTAGATGTCGAGCTTAGGTGCCGGTGGAAAATCCAAGATCGCGAGAAATTCCGCCATGAAATGCACTTGGGAACCACGGTCAAGAATATTGATCCCCTTCTTGGCAGCCATTGCGATGTCGCCGTCGAAGTAGGCAGCTCGCTGCTCGAATTCAGTGAAGTCTTCCACGGTCTTGATGGCTCGCTGTGAGCCAAAGAGCCGTTGCACATTCACGCCCCGGAGCGTAGGCGTTTCGATGCGGTGTCTAAACTCCTGGGGGCGAATGTCGCCAACGAGATGGTTTGCCCCGTTGGTGTGTCCATTCACGTGACAGTCGAAACAGGTCACGCCGAGGCTGGGTCTGTCGGTTCGCCGATCTTCGGTCGCGTTGAACTGCTGTTGGGGAAACTGCGTCACCAGCAGGCGCAGGCCCTCGAGCTGCTTGGGATTCAGGATGCCGTTGAAGATCTCGTAGTAGTTGTCGATCGTGATCAATCGTCCCTTCGCCACATCCCCGAGGTCGGGGCGGGTCGTCAGAAAGACGGCAGGGGCAGTGTCCGGAAGCACGTGCTCGGGGAGGTCGAAATCCAGATCAAAGCGAACCAACCGCGGCAACAACTTCGTGGTCATCAGCGGGAATAGCATGCCTCCTTCAGCGTGGTCGGCAAACGGCAGGGGTTTGTAGGGGAATACTCCTGTTGCCTTGATCTGTTCGGGGGTCTTCCTGTCGAGTTGTTCCCAGGTAACACTTCGGAGTTTGGCCGTTGGCCCCGCGGGAACGGTTTTGCCACCAGACATCGTCACGCCTGAAGCTGCCTTCTTCGACAGGTCATATCTGCTGTTCAGTAGCTGTGCGTGTTGTTTGGCTCGCTCCACCTTCACCGACATGCGGCTGGCCTTGATCTGCTCAAAAGTCAGGTCCTGATTCGTCGGTCCATAACTCGAGACGACCTTCGGTGCGGAAAGCGCTGCGGTGGCCACACCCGCCATCGCCAGAACGCCAACTACAATCCACAAAGAATGGAAATTCGGTCTTGATCGCATTTTGCACTCTTCCGTTTGCTGTTAGTTGCTACGCTGCTGTCAGTGGTTCCCCCGTGATGGGGTCACGCCCCCACAACGATGGCCCCGCCACGAAACCCGACGCTGAAAGCGGGGTGGACAGTCTCGTTAGTCGGCTTACTGCGTCATGACTATTAGAAAGTTCCGCCGTGTATCAGCGTAAAAAGCGACATATTGTGGACAAAGACGGCGAGGGCGCAGATGCTCGCGAGGACTCCAACTCAAGGACGAGAAACACAAATGGCAATCATCGGCTGGCAAGACGCATTCTCGGTTGGCATCGAGGAGATCGATGCCCAACACCGCAAGCTCATCGACATCATCAACAACCTCCACGAGGCAATGCGCGACAAGAAGGCGAAAGGAATTTTGGGAGATATTGTCAACGAGATGGCCGACTACGCCACGTTGCATTTTGCGACGGAGGAAAAATACTTGGTTGCGTTCGGCTATCCCGAGATCGTCGTTCATGAGTCGGAGCACAATGCCTTCACCAAGAAAGTGGCCGACCTACGAGAACGGCTGGCACAAGGGACGCTCGTCCTTTCTTTAGAAGTCATCACGTTTCTGCGTGACTGGCTAACGAACCATATCCTGTCCTCCGACAAGAAATACGCCCCCTTTCTCAATTCCAAAGGACTCCAGTAGAAACGGGTTCACCCCATGAAACGACTCATCCCATATCTGCTCAACGGGTGCTGGCGGGAGCTCAGTGGGACAAACGGGCCGCGTGACGCGCGCCTGTTGCCTGCGCACTTATCAATCGTTGTTTGGGTTTCCCTTGTTGCAACCTGCCACGGCACAATTTCGGGAGGAAACGATGGCACGGAGCCTTGTGCCGATGGGGCTGTCATCCAAGCGTGCGCTTGTGGTGGTGAGATCCTGAGGTCTGGCCAATGTTGCTCGGGGAAGCCTCAAAGTTACGGTTGCGACGTCGGGGCGTGCGCGGAGGGTGCGATCTCAAGTGAATGCCTGTGTGCAGGTGAGCTTGTGAGCGGCGGCTACTGTTGTTCGGGTGAGCACAAGCCCCACGCTTGTGAATTGCCCAAATGTGACTCTGGGGAAGTTCTCGATTTCTGCAGGTGTGACGAGGCGATTGTGAATACCGGGTTCTGCTGCCGAAGCGTGCACCAAGAAGACGTCTGTTCATTCAACGTCTATTACGTAAGCAGCAGCGATGGGAGCGATGACAACCTGGGGACCAGCGCCTCTTTGCCGTGGAAAACATTGGACCAGGTCAACACAGCGCCCTTTGTTGCGGGGGATGTGATCCAGTTCAAACGTGGGGACCAATGGATGGGCACGATCACGGTAAGCGCCTCGGGTATGGAAGACGGCCTCATTACCTACGGGGCCTACGGAACAGGATCAAAACCAAAGCTGTACGGAGCAGAGGACATTTTCGGTTGGAGCGTGCACTCGGCAAACATCTACATGGCCTCATTCGACAGGTCGATCACCCAACTGTTTCTCGACGGTCGAAGAATGCAAGCCGCGCGCTATCCCAACACAGGCACTTTCAAGGTGACGTCCGTGGAGAGTGAAACGCAGTTTACATCCACGGAAATACCAAGCCACGGTGCCGACTATTACAAGGGTGCAACCGTTCTCATCAAGATAAACGAGTGGCGCCTCGAAACGAGGCAGATCATTGCATCTGCAGGTCAAACCTTGACTATCGATTCGGTCATGCCCTACGAGCTCACCGTTCATGGACTCAGCGTCGGGGACGACTTCCTCTTCGTCAACAGGCTTGATTTTCTCGATACGGCGGGTCAGTGGTATGCCGACCCCGAAACCCATACCGTCTATTTTTGGACACCCGACGGGACCTCCCCAGACAATTTTGCGGTGCGGGGTTCGGTGCATGACAACGGCATTGTCGCCGATCACAAAGACTACGTTGAGATCAAGGATCTTCATATCGCCCAATTCTCCGAACGCGGCATCTATTTCGATTACTGCAACGATGCGCTGATTTCTGGGAACGAGATTGTCGATATCGACACCTTTGGCATGAAGCTTCGGGGAAGTCGTCATCGCATCATGGAGAACAAGATCGATGGCTGTAACCACTATGGCTTTTCGGGCGGCCTGGCTGATTCACTCATCTCCGACAATGAAATAACCAACACGGCGCTCTTTGACAATTTGGGTATTCGTGGCATGCAGGGCAATTCGTTCGCCATGGCGC
Organism: Deltaproteobacteria bacterium RIFOXYA12_FULL_58_15; assembly: GCA_001798605.1. Taxonomy (GTDB): domain Bacteria; phylum Myxococcota; class XYA12-FULL-58-9; order XYA12-FULL-58-9; family XYA12-FULL-58-9; genus XYA12-FULL-58-9. The sequence goes on from MGST01000348.1 coordinate 26,209, forward strand.
TCAGTGGCAACAACAACATCGTCCGCTACAATCGTTGGGTCGGTGCCGGTTATGCAGGATTCAACTGGACGGGCCTCAACTGCCTTATCGAGTACAACTATGCCGATGAGCTGTGTTTGTTCCACAACGATGGAGGGGCCATCTA
>MGST01000348.1:26381-26744 GCA_001798605.1 Deltaproteobacteria bacterium RIFOXYA12_FULL_58_15
GCGGGGCCATCTACACGTTTACCAAGACTTTTGGCAACATCTTGGTCGAAGGTTCCGTCGTCAGAGGCAATATTGTTCTCAACCACCGAGGCGTTGGTGGGATCTACATGGACAACAATACCCAAGGGGTTCTGATCGAAAACAATACGGTCGCACACTCCCAAAACATCGGACTCTTCTACCATGACAACATGAACATGGAGGCCCGATACAATACGCTATTTAACAACGTCAAGAGTATGCGCTCGACGGGGACCTATGTAGGCACCTCGATGCATCACAACATCGTCAACAACATCAAGGAAATTCCTGCGGGTGGCACGTATTCGAAGCTGGCCATTGTGAATATCTCGGACAACCCTG
>MGST01000349.1 GCA_001798605.1 Deltaproteobacteria bacterium RIFOXYA12_FULL_58_15
CTTGCACCGGGGCCGGCGACAATTTATGTCTGCGTCCATGTACGTTACTCAATTGCGATGCACCCTGTGCGACCGGACCTTCCCACCTGGCGAGGTCGAGTACACCTGTCCGAAATGCGGCATCGACGGCATTCTCGACGTCGAATACGACGATGATGCAGTTCGGGCGCACCTCAAGCGACATCCGCTCTCTGAGAATCATGAGCAGAGCATCTGGCGCTACGCACCGTTTCTTCCCCTGCCTGGAAATGCCAAGCGGCCGGCCCTGCGCGTGGGATGGACGCCGGTTTACGAGGCACCGCGGCTCGCCACAGAGTTGGGTATTCGCAAGGCCTGGGTCAAAGATGATGGCTTAAGTCCAACCGGCAGCGCCAAGGACAGAGCCTCGGCGGTAGGCGTCGCCCGCGCGGTGGCCCTTGGGCGCACAGACATAGCCTGTGCGTCGACGGGCAATGCTGCGAGCTCGTTGGCGGGCTTGGCGGCAGACATGGGGCTTGACGCTCGGATCTTCGTGCCGGCGACGGCACCCGAGGCGAAAGTGTCGCAGCTTTTGATCTATGGCGCCCGCGTGTTTCTGATCGACGCACCCTATTCGAAGGTTTGGGACCTGTGCCAAGCCGCGGTTGAAGAGTTTGGTTGGTACAATCGCAATTGCGCGGTCAACCCATACCTTGTCGAGGGCAAGAAGACCGGTGGGCTCGAGGCCGCCGAGCAGCTTGCACACGACACCCCGGACGTGATCGCCGTTGCGGTGGGTGATGGTTGCACCATCGCTGGCATTGGCAAGGGGTTGCTCGAGATGCAAAGGGCTGGAGTCATCGCCAAGGTGCCGCGCCTTCTTGGCGTACAAGCCGAGGGTGCCGCGCCGATCGCAGCCGCTTTTGCCGCGGGCAAAGAGGAACTCGTCGCGGTGGAGGCAAAGACCTTGGCCGATTCAATCTCGGTGGGCACGCCGCGCAATTGGCGCAAGGCGTTGCGGGCCGTCAAGAAGACCCACGGAGCCTACGTCACCGTCTCCGACGAGCTGATCTTGCAGATGATTCCCCGGTTGGCGCGCGGCTCCGGTGTTTTTGGTGAGCCCACCGCCGTTGCAGCTCTCGCTGGTGTGAAGGTCGCACGTGACCAGCATCTCATCGACCCAAACGAGTCGGTATTGGTCATGGTGACAGGTAACGGTCTCAAGGATTCTCGCGGTGCCATGCGAGCTGTCAACCCCCCTTTACCACTCGCAGCGAATCTCGACGCTATTAAGGCCGCTCTTTGATCTCATCGCTGTATTGATTCTCCTTGTGACCAAAGTGAAAGGTTGGGCCCCTCTACCATGAGTGTTGAGTTTGATCCGATCCCTCGGCTCGTTGAAGAGTTACAGCTTCCAGTGCAGGGCGTCGCCGCCACCGTGGCGCTGTTGGCTGAAGGCAACACCGTGCCGTTTATCGCCCGGTACCGCAAAGAAGCGACCGGCGGACTCGATGAAGTGCAGATTCGCGCCATTGAAGAGCGACGTGCCTATGCATTGGAGCTTGAGGAGCGGCGGCAAACAATTCTCTCTTCCATCGAAGAGCAGGGAAAGCTCACCGAGGAGCTCGGGAAAAAGATCCGGGCTTGCATGTCGAAGGCAGAGCTCGAAGATCTCTACCTGCCGTACAAACCCAAGCGACGCACCCGCGCGACCATTGCACGGGAGCGCGGACTTGAGCCGCTCGCGGAACGCATTTTGGCTCAGCCTGAGGATGGCGATCCATTCGTCGAGGCGAAAGCCTTTGTGAATGCCGAAAAAGGCGTCGAAGACGACGCGGCGGCTCTGTCGGGTGCCCGTGACATTGTCGCCGAAGTCGTCGCTGAGGTCGCCGAGGTTCGCGCGCACGTGCGCCAGGTGTTTGCCGAGAACGGGGAGCTTGTTGTCGAGCGCGTGGAGTCGGCCACCCAGAGCCCGACCAAGTTCGAGCAGTACTACGAATTCGCCGAACGGGTGCAGGACATCCCGTCACATCGGTATCTTGCGATCCGCCGTGGTGAAAACGAAGGCGTGTTGCGTGCGCGCATCGCGGCCGATCCGGAACCGATCTGCGGCTGGATCGCGAGCAAAATGGCCATACGTGCGAGCTCTCCTTTTGCATCCCAATTGAACGAGGCTGTCCTGGATAGTTTCAGGCGACTCTTGGCACCCACGGTGGAGACTGATGTTCGTGGCGAGCTCAAGCTTCGCTCCGACAAGGCCGCGGTCGACGTGTTTGCCGACAACCTGCGCAATCTGTTGTTGGCTGCGCCCCTCGGCACCAAGAGTGTCATTGGCATCGACCCCGGATTGCGCACCGGCTGTAAGTGCGCTGCGGTCGATGCGACGGGAAAGTTTCTCGATACCACGACCTTGTACATCAGTCGGGGTGAGAGGGCGGCCCAGCAGGCGGCCGATGATTTTGTCGTCTTTGTGCGTAAGTATGACCCGGCGGCCATCGCCGTTGGCAACGGTACGGGGGGTCGTGAGGCAGAGGCCTGGGTTCGCGATCTACTGCGTGCACACGGTCTCGATATCGTGGTGGTCCCGGTGAACGAGTCGGGGGCCAGCATCTACAGTGCCTCCGATGTTGCCCGCGAGGAATTCCCCGACCTCGACCTGACGATTCGTGGTGCCATCTCCATCGCCCGACGACTTCAAGATCCTCTCGCTGAGCTGGTCAAGATCGATCCCAAGTCCATCGGTGTCGGGCAATATCAGCACGATGTCTATCAAGCATTGCTGCAGCGCAAACTCGGCGAAGTGATCGAGAGTTGCGTCAACCATGTGGGTGTCGTTCTCAATACCGCGAGCGCCTCGCTGCTTACCTACGTCGCGGGGATCACCAAGAGTGTGGCGAAGAAGATCGTTGTCCACCGCGAGGAGAATGGTGCCTTTGCGACGCGCAAGCAGCTTCTTGATGTCTCTGGCCTTGGCCCGCGAGCATTTGAACAGGCCGCAGGTTTTCTGCGCATCCCCGATGGGGACAATCCCCTCGACGGCTCCGCCGTGCATCCCGAGCGGTACGAATTGGTCGAGCGCATGTGCTCCGATCTCAAAGCGGAAATCGGCGAGGTCGTCGGTGACGCCGCACTCGCGAGTCAAATCGAGATTGACCGGTACGTGGACGATGCCGTCGGCCTGCCGACTCTCCGTGACATCGTTCTTGAGCTGAAGAAGCCAGGGAGAGATCCCCGCGCAACCTTCGAGCCGCCGCGCTTCCGCGATGACGTCCACAGTATGGAGGATCTGAAAGCGGGCATGGCTCTCGAGGGCGTGGTCACCAACGTCACGGCCTTCGGCGCATTTGTCGACATCGGTGTGCATCAGGATGGCCTGGTCCACGTCTCCCAACTTGCCGATCGCTTCGTCAAAGATCCGGCTGAGGTCGCCAAGGTCGGCGACAAGATTCAAGTGCGGGTGCTCGATGTAGACCTCGAGCGAAAACGCATCTCGCTTTCCGCTCGATCTGAGTCACCTTCCAACCAGGCAAGCAAACCGAGCAACAAAGCAAATGCGGGCAATCGTGCGGGGGAAGGGGACGATCGTTTGCGACAAAGTCAGAAGGGCGGGCACCAACCGACCAAGTTCGCGAACAATCCCTTTGCGGCCCTTCGTGGCAAGTGAACGTCCCAGAGGAACCGCAGGCCATTCTCCATAGCGAGTGCTCGATTGCTCAAAAAGAACTATTTTGAGCAATCCTCGGTGCGGGTGCGACCCAGCACCATCCTGACGGGTGGCCATCACCCAGGGGTCGCCGGCACCCGTAGGATCTCGGTCCAGTCGGTTCCATGCCTGCCACGTCCAATAGCCGATAGCAACGTAACAGTCCCATAAGACAAGGTTTGCAGCCCACCGCTATCGATGTGTCGCCCTCGGGGCCCCAAGAAACCCGATGGCACGAGCAATGCAAAAAGATGGTGATGGGCATCGGAGTGACAAAGAAAGGCCAGGCTGTTCGGAAGAAACCGAGTAGCATTCATGAGGCGGAGGTCAACGTGAATCGAGTGATGACCATCGACGAGGTCGCGGCGTACCTTCAACTCGGCCGACGCAGCGTCTATCGCAACAAGCTCCGTGCACCTCATGCTCAGACAAATTCAAATGAGCCGAACGTGAGAGTCGAGGAGCTTTTGATACCATGATGACATTATCCAGCACGATTGCGTGCGCCACCACTCTATTGAGTCTTTACCTCGCGGCAATAAGCCTACGGCTGGCGCGCGCCCGTGGTTGGCAAGTAGAGGGATGGGTTACCGTTATCAGTTTGTTTTCGGCCGTCTTCATCGCGATGGACATTCCGACCACGCTCTCAGTGAGCGACGAGCTCATCGTAATCGCGAGTGATGTGCGTACACTGGCGGCCGGGTTCGTCATCGCCGCTTGGAGCATCTACTCTCGGCTGACATTGGGTAAGCCGGCCGTCGGTCGGCGTTTGAAACTGTCTGTCGTCATCCCCCCGGCGTTGGGTGCGGCCTCATTCATTCCGGGGGTATCATTGACCGGGAGGGTTCTGTCTGTGCACGTTTCGGTTCTGGACGTCACGTACCGAATTGCCGAAACCACGGTTTTCGGCAACATCGTGATGGCAATCTACTTGCTGGCCCTTTTGGAGATCACGGCTCGCTTCGCCTTGGCGTGGCGGCGGAAGATCCCAGGAGCGGCGGCCTATTGCATCGCGGTCAGTGTACTGCTCCTTGCGGGCTTCAACGACGTCCTCGTGTGGTCCGGACTGTCTCACGCCCCGTTTCTCCTTTCCGTGGTCTACGTGGTGCCCATGGCAGTCGTGGTGCTGTGGCTGACCGGTCGGGTTGTCCGCGATGCGGCCATCCTCAATGACCTCTCGATGACGTTGGAACGCAAGGTGCAAGAAAGGACGCAGGAACTTTCAACTGCTCTTGAACAGTTGAAGCGTGCGCAAGAACAGATCATCCAGTCCCAGAAGATGGCCGGGATTGGCCAGCTTGCTGCGGGGGTGGCACACGAGATCAATAACCCGCTTGGTGTGATC
>MGST01000350.1 GCA_001798605.1 Deltaproteobacteria bacterium RIFOXYA12_FULL_58_15
CCCGAAGTGTGGGAGTCGACTGGCGATCTCATCGTTTCCCATTCGAAAAAACGTTTCATCTGCAACTGCGGCCCCAATGCGACGCCTGGTGCCGTGGCGTGCGGTTGAGCCCCGCCTAGACCGGATTCAACTCGGAGACTCGCAAGTACAGCGGTGCCAACAATGACGGATCATCTGCTTTGCCGGCGATGATGCGGTCGGCAGCGTGCAGAATACCGTAACCGGCGAAGAGTCGAGGCTCCATTTCGACCGCAGTGCCAGGCGCTGCCCCTGCCCCGAAGCACACTGTCGCTCCGCTGCCGACGAGCTTCGCCTGTTCGCCAGGAAGCTTCGCTAACTGGGCCACGAAATCGGCTGGAATGTAGGCACCATCAGAAATCGTTGACTCCACGAGGCCGTCCACCCCGACGTTGTAGGCTGCTGCAAATACCTCGTTGACGCGAGAGCCGAGAACCGGTGCTATCGAGCCCGGTCCACAGGACGCTGCCAACATGGCAAGGCTCGACACCCCATACAGCGGCACGTTGCCACCGAAGGCGAGCCCCTTGGCGGTGGCGAGTCCTACCCGCAGACCCGTGTACGAACCTGGGCCGATGCCAATGACAATTGCCTTGAGGGTTGAGACCTCGAGGTGAAACTCTGCCATCGCTGCGGCGAGAACCTCGACGAGCGATTCCGAAGGCACCGATGCCGCGTCAAAGTCTAAATCATCGACGCGACCACCTTGCCACGCCACCGTACACAAAGCCGCTCGGGCTGTCGAAGTATCAAAAGCCAACAGGGGTCCCTGCACTGTGCGAGAGATTTCCAACAATCGTGGGTGAAGGTCGATCACCGGCAACGCCTCGAAGCCCTATTTCTCACTGGGCTCGTTTTGGCACGAGCTCTCAATGCACACGAGCCCATTCTCGCAATCTGCGTCTTCACTACACTCAGGCCACGCGAACCGCATGATGTCGTTGCGGAAGGCGAACACCATGAGCATCAGAAGCAGCCCAAGTCCGGCTAGGTTCGCTATCTCCCGGGCCCTGACGGAAGGTGGTCGCCGACGGATGGCCTCAATGGCGAACATCAACAAGTGACCACCGTCGAGCACAGGCACGGGCAACAGGTTCATCAACGCCAACATCACACTAACTGTGGCCAGAGCCTCCAAGAAGGGGCGAATTCCCCGCTCTGCCCCCTCGGCTGCGAGCACAAACAACATCATCGGGCCACCGACCGAATCGGCGGGAACCTCGCGTTTGGCGAGCTTCCACAGCCCCTTGCCGAGCATGCCTGCAATCTTGGACAAATGAGAGAGCCCCATCTGCGCCGCGGCAATGGGGCCAACCACCTCGTCAATGGTGTAGTAGTCGTAAGTGCTCGGTTCATTGAACGCACCGAAAACATGAACGGTGCGTTTGTTTTTCAGCTCATCCTTTTCGAGCTTCGAGTCGAGCTTCAGCTTCCTCTCGACTACCTTTCGCCCGTGTTGAAAGGTGAGTATGAAATCCGCGGTGGCATCGAGCCCGGAAAATGCCTCGAGATCGATTCCCCACACCCCGATGGGGCGAATGGTTCGCTTGCCATCCTTGGCAATGCTGAGCCTGAGCAGACGGTCCCCTGGCCGCAGTCCAATTGAGGCCGCTGGCGTGCCCTGGGTTACTCGAGCAACCAGGGACTCCTGGGTGACGAGGCCTGTATAACCATCGGCGGTGTCGGCGGCGCTCACCAGGGTGCGATCCAATTCCCCGGGGTGTTCCCCTGCGGTGAGCTCAAATTCCAGTGGCAAAGCGGGAGAGCCGCGCAGAACCGACAGTTTGATGGACTGGTCCTTGGGTACGTCATAAACGAGACGCGCGAGCTCATACCACGCCTCCACTTCGGTGCCGTTGACATGGGTCACGAGATCGCCGGTCGCAAGCCCGGCCTGCGCAGCCGGACTGTCAGCGTCCACAACTCCCACAAACGTGCGGATGAACAGGGGAGAGATGCCAACCCTTCCTTTGGTTTCTATTTCTTCAAACGGGTTGGTTTGGTCGTGGTGGCGCGGCACAACCGTCACCTCCAGACTGCGCCCGTCCCGCTCCACAGCAACGGGAATCGAGTCACCGGGACGCGCCGAGATCGCCTCGGATACGTCTCGCCAAAGTGGCGTGGCCTCACCATCGACTCCGACGATCCTGTCGCCTGGACGAATGCCAGCCTGCCAGGCCGGTTGGCCGACATTGACGACCCCCACCCTCGTATCGATGAAGGTGTGATGACCCGTCCACAAGGATGAATAAACAAACCAGGCGAGGATCACATTGAACGCGGGCCCTGCGACAACCACGAGCGATCGCTGCCAAATGGGCTTTGACGAAAACGCCCGCGGCAGATCCTCGGGCGCGATCTCTACTCCCGGCAACTCACCGAGCATCTTGACATAGCCACCCAAGGGCAGCGCGCTGATACGGTACTCTGTCTCGCCGCGCACAAATGAGAACAGTTTTGCACCAAAGCCAAAGGAAAACCGCAGCACTTTGACGTTGCACGCTTTGGCCACGAGAAAGTGACCAAGCTCATGAAAGAAGATCAAGGGCCCAATGAAGAGGATGAACCAGTGAAGATTCTCCAGAATGTATTGAACGTTGCTCATCTCGTTGGCTCTAGTCTCGACACGTCACCCACCGAGGTCAAGCCACCCGAGCGATGAAGGCTAGGCTATAGAGATAAACTGCAGGTGCCGCAAACATCACACCGTCAAATCTGTCGAGTACGCCGCCGTGACCTGGAATCAACGTGCTGCTATCTTTGGCACCTACCGATCGTTTGAGCATGGAAGCGGCCAGGTCCCCCACTCCGCCAGCGATTGCCGCAAGGGTGCCGACCGCCACAACATGATTGAGCGGCAGCGCACACCCGTAGTTGCCAAAGATCCATCGAATCAACAGCGCCATCGCAACCGCCGCAACAACCCCACCGATGGCACCCTCGACCGTCTTTTTCGGTGAAATTTTGGGATAGAGCTTGTGCCGGCCGAGGAAGCGGCCTGAAAAATAGGCTCCGGTGTCAGCGCTCCACGTGCAGAACATGGCAATCGCCGCAAGGCACCGTCCGGGCTCAACCTCCGTCCCTTGCCGCAACGCCACCAAGTGCGGGAAAAGCCCAGCGCAGTATGCTATTCCGAGCGCCACGAGAGCCGCACGTTGAATCGAAGTGTCGATGGGGTCGGGTCGGACAAGGACAGCCGCAAACAAGAGGAGAGTGGTAACCGCGATCGCCGACCCCAAGGGGGGCGATGGAATCAACTCCATGACATAGAGACACAAAACAGTGCCGAACAGGTAGGCTACTGTCTTGAGGTACCGTTCACCCTTGCCGAGTGTCAGGTTGAGATACTCCCACAGCATCAGCCAAACAGTTAACAGTGCGCCAATGCGCAACGCCCACCCACCAACCACGACAATGGCAACAAAAGCTGGCGTAAACACCAGCGCCGCGATCACACGAGTCTTCAGCAAGGCCCAGAACCTTTGTCCAACGCCAGACTCTCTGCGTCTGGCAAATCACCGAGAACAAACTCACCACCTTCGGTTGCATCCGTCGCCACCGAGTACTCGCCACCTTCGGTTGCATCCGCCGTCGCCGAGAATTGCGCTCCGGTTGCACCGTATCTTCGCTCCCGCCCACTGTATTCGCTTAGCGCCTTGGCAAAATGCTCACGGTCAAAATCGGGCCAGCGAACGTCGGTGAACACGAATTCCGCGTAGGCAATTTGCCACAGCAAGAAGTTGGAGACCCGCTTTTCCCCCGAGGTGCGGATCACCAAGTCAGGATCGGGCAACAGGGCCGTGTCGAGACGAGTCTCGATGGCGGTTTCGTCGATCTTGTCGGGATGAACCCGCTTTTGGCGAACGTCGTGGGCCAAACGCCGGACTGCGGCGACAATCTCCTCACGGCCACCGTAGTCGATCGCCAACGTCAGGGTCATCTTGCGATTATCAGCTGTCTCCTCGATCAACGCCGTCAGCGCTTCACGAGTCAAATCCGGCAAGCGACTCAAATCGCCAATGGTCGCAAGGCAGATTTCGTTCTCCATCAGGGTGTCGCGCTCCTTGTGGCAATACTCGAGGAGCAGCTCCATCAACCCAGCCACCTCATTGGGTGGCCGTCGCCAGTTCTGCACAGAGAACGAATAGAGCGTGAGATAAGAGATTTCCAGCTCACGGGCGTAGGTCGTGATGTCCCGGACAACATCGGCCCCTTTGCGATGACCATCGAGGCGTGACAAGCCCCGCTCACTGGCCCAACGGCCGTTGCCGTCCATGATGATCGCGACATGTCTGGGCCGGTGTTCCTTGTCCGGGACCGATGGCATTGTGGTAGTCAAAACCTATCTCCCTGCCTGTGCGTCTGGCTCCAGGGCAACCTGCACAATCATCGCCGTAATGAACAGGGTCGCGCCAGCGATGACGTAAACGACTGGGTAGTCAACATAGGCGCCTGGCGCAAGCCATCCCTTGGATGTCCGCAACGCGGCGCCAACCGACGCAATCGCCCCTGCGGCACCGCAAGTAGCGCAGAACAGCACAGTGGTGAAACGCGGCGCAATAACCGCCATCACAACCCCGCCAAACAGGCCGATGGCGAACGCCATCCAAAATGGGCCAACGTCCAACACATTTGTCGCAATCGTGCCAACGCCACATCCGGCAAGCAAACCTGCTGCGGTAGGCGGCCCGTACTTGGAGAATGGCAAGGCGATGCCGATCAAGATCAGCGCGTTGGGCAGTGCCACATACCAACCCTCCACGTACATTTTACCGGCCAGCATCGTTCCAAGGAGCCAGCCGCCTAGGCCGATGCCCATGAGCAGATAGTATCTAAAAAAGCGCAACCCGAAAACGAGCATGGAAAGGGACAGCCCCAACACCAATATGGCTGGTATGCGAGACAGGCCATCGATGGCGGCAAGCCAGTTGCCTGGATGTAACATGTGAGGCGCCAAGATCGTATGCCTCAGATTTCCATGATTTCTTTCTCCTTGGCAGCGAGAATCTCGTCAACCTTCGCGGTCCCCTTTCCCGTCGCTTCCTGCACCTGCTCGAGGGCGCGCTTGAGATCGTCTTGGGAGATCTCTTTTTCCTTTTCCACTTCCTTGAGCATCTCGTTGGCATCGCGGCGATGGGTACGCAAGGCGATACGCGCTTCTTCGCCACGGTGCTTGGCATGTTTGACGAGGTCTTTGCGCCGCTCTTCTGTGAGGCTCGGAATCGGCAGACGAATGATCTCGCCGTCGCTTTGGGGCGTGATACCAATATCACCCGACATAATTGCCT
>MGST01000351.1 GCA_001798605.1 Deltaproteobacteria bacterium RIFOXYA12_FULL_58_15
GTTGCCGAGGAGTTGTTCTATTCCCGACGCATCGGCGCTCCCCCCCACGGTGACCTCGACGCAGACACAGTCCTTGGCCGGGCCCCAGAGCAAACAACCATCTATGGCGCAGTCAAACTGGCTGGCAAAACGGGGGGTGGATGGTCCCTCGGTCTGCTCAACGCAACGACGGCCGATGAGTACGCAAACCTCGTAAATGGTGGCCGTGAAATGGTCGAGCCCCTCACGAACTACTCAGTGCTCAGCCTGCGCAAGGATCTCGATCACGGAAACACCCAACTGGGTGCCGCTGCCACCGCTGTGCATCGCACCTCTGACGCCGCCCAATTCAACCTACATGAGCAGGCCTATGCCGGTGGGCTCAGCCTAGATCACCGCTTCTGGGACAACAAATGGCTGGTGCAGGCAAAAACCTTTGGCAGCGCCGTCTTCGGCTCATTCGCCGCCGTGACCGCAACTCAAGAGGCATCGCAGCATTACTATCAACGTCCAGATGCCGACCACCTCCATTTTGATCCCAAACGCACGGCGCTTTTGGGATATGGCGCACAATACCTGGTCGGAAAGGTCGGTGGCGGCCCTTTGCGCTTTGGTCTCGGCGGCGACACTCGCTCGCCTGGGTTTGAGGTGAACGATCTCGGTTTTCAACACAGCGCCGACTACGCAGTGCAGTGGCTTTGGCTGCAGTACCGTAACGATGAGCCGGGCCCGGTGTTGCGCAACTGGTCGGCAAATTTCAACGGTTGGACAGTGCTCGACTACGGTGGCACCAACCTCAGCAACGGTGCCAACATCAATGCCTGCGCACGTCTGCTTTCTTACTGGGACGGCTCGTTCGGCGTGAGCCGCAACGAGGACCGTTGGAGCACAGGCACCTTGCGTGGCGGACCCGCTCTGCGGGGAGTACCGAGTTGGGGGTTCTGGTCCGAGCTCGGCTCCGATTCGCGGCGCGCCGTACACGGAAATGTCTCGGGCTCTGCACGACTCTACGACGAAGGTGATGCGCAAAAATGGCAGCTTTCAGCGGAGCTGACATTCCAAGCCATGAGCAACCTCGAGCTGTCGATCGCGCCGTTTTGGAGCCGCAACCTCAATGACCAACAGTATGTGGAGAGCGTCGGCGACCGCCACCTAGTCGCCAGAATGGACCAAACGACCCTCGGCACCACTGTGCGGGTAAACTACACGTTATCCCCCACTCTGAGTGTTGAGCTCTACGCCCAGCCCCTCGTCAGCAGTGGCCAATACAAAGACTATCGCGAGGCGAACCGACCACGGGCACGCAAGTACGGCGATCGATTCGCCACTGTCCACACAACACGAGCCATCGATGAGATCTCCATCGATCGCGACGACGATGGGCAAACCGACTACTCAATAACCAAGCCGGACTTCAACTTTCGTGAGCTCCGCTCCAATTTGGTTCTACGTTGGGAGTACCTACCCGGTTCGACCCTGTTCCTGGTCTGGAGCCACGCCCGCGCAAATGAAGCCACCCAAGGCCGTTTCGATCTCGACTCCGACTTCGAGGCGCTCGCCGACGAAGCTGGCGAGCACGTGATGATGTTGAAGCTCAGTTACCGATTCGAATCGTGAGCGGCGGCCGGCTCTTTTGCACAACATGGGACGTCACACCAAATCACGCCATTTCTGTTCCTGCTGTCAACGTCAGGTCAACGGAGAAGACAGGCTCTTGTATTTCAGACAATGCCGGTCAGAACTCTGCGATGTCGCGGACTGGCGTCAATGCAGTTGACTGGCAGCGCTACCTGAACGAAGGGTTGGCGGTTGGCGGCAGAGTCATAGGCTGTAGTAGCATCGCTCACAACCAGCACCAGGACGGTTTGACATGCCTCAAGCAAAGAAACCCGACCGAAAGAAAAAGGCGTCTCGTCTGTCCAAGCCCAAGGGTCGAGCCGCCCTCCAGTTAAAGGTTGTTCTTCTTGGCTCAGAGCCGCTCGTGTGGCGCAGGATTCTCGTGCCAGGCAACTCGACGTTCTGGGATCTCCACATGGCCATCCAAGATGCCATGGGTTGGATGAACTGCCATCTGCACGTGTTCACAGACAACATTCGACAGATACCCAGCCAAATCCAAATTGGGATTCCCGATCCTGAATACGGTGATCCTGCCAACAACATGCAGCCAGGTTGGGAAATCGGCATCAAGCAGTTCTTCGAGAAGCCTGGCGATTCGATCCAGTACGTGTACGATTTTGGGGACGGCTGGCAGCACGAGATTGAGTTCGAAGGTCGTGTCGAAACAACCAAAAGATTGCCACAATGCCTCGATGGTGCTCGCGCATGCCCACCGGAAGATTGCGGCGGTCTTGGAAGGTTTGGAGACATCGTAAGGGGCGACATCGACGACGAGTTCAGGGAGTGGCTAGGAGACTATGACCCGGCGAGATTCGATCCTCGGAGGGTTGGATTCACGAATCCGACGAAAGCGTTGAAGGAAATGCTGGACGGCTGAACCAACCTGAGTGACAGCGAGTGAAACATGCGCCAGTCTGACGCACTCAGGCCCAAGAAGGCAAAGACAGGAGCCGTCACCGGACGTCCAAATCGCCACGATTTTTTCTGAAACCCTATGACGACACTCCCGCACGGTTGAGGGTCGACGCCGCATACTCGAAAGTGTGAGAACAGAACCTCAGGCACCGGCTGACGCAATTGGCACAGGAGGTATTCGATTCACCTCCTCATTTGACGCAGTCACAATTTCAATTTACAGCCTGGCGGATGGACAGACGCGCACCTGCGACAAGCCACTCGAGAAAGGCATGCCGTGTTATGTCAACGGTCTCCCAGCCGGTCCCGCGACTGTAACCTTTAAACTTGGCGATGAGCAGTTCGCCCGAAAGATCGTCATTCGTGCGGGCGATCTGGAGCGCCAGATGCAACTGGTCGACGGCCGCCTCGGGGCTACCCCGTGGATCGTCGGAGCTGTCGTCTTGATTATGTGGCGTTTCTAACCGTTTTCATGGCTCAGTAACGCGCGAGCTCGACGATGGCGTCGAGGACGTCATCTGTCTGCGGCAGGATCGCGTCTTCGAGAACTGGATGGTAAGCGACGAAAGTGTCGAGAGAGGCGACGCGTTTGACTGGGCCGTCAAGGTAGTCGAACAGATCGCTGGCGATGCGGGCGGCGATCTCTGAGCCGGCCCCCCAACTCAGAGAATCCTCGTGGGCGATGATCACCTTGCCAGTCTTCATGATACTCGCGCGTATCGCATCCCAGTCGTAGGGTACGAGGGTGCGCAGGTCGAGGAGCTCGACATCAATGCCCTGCTCCACCGCATGCTTGGTCGCGTCTGCGGCGCGTTTGACCAAGGCACCGAAGGTGAGCACGGTGATGTCGGTGCCTTCGCGCAGGACCGCCGCTTTGCCAAAGGGGATGGTGAAATCGGGCCCAGGATATGGCGCGCGGTTGTATGTTTGGCGATAGAGATGTTTGTGCTCGAGAAACAGGACCGGATCGTCACATCGAATGGCCGTGTGCAACAAACCATTGGCGTCGAGAGCATTGGATGGAATGACCACCCGCAGTCCCGGGATGTGCGCAAAGATCGATTCGCCGGTTTGCGAATGATATACGGCACCACCTTTGAGATAGCCACCATAGGTTGAGCGTATCACCACCGGGCAAGAAAACGCGTTGTTGGAGCGCCACCGCATAAGCGCGAGCTCCGAACGAATCTGCATCAGCGCTGGCCAGATGTAGTCGAAGAATTGGATCTCGACGACCGGCTTGATGCCACGCAAGGCCATTCCCACCGCGCGACCGACAATATTGGCTTCTGCCAAAGGGCTGTTGAACACTCGGTGTGAGCCGAAGCGGCGCTGCAATCCGTGGGTTGCTTTGAATACACCACCTTTGCCTTTAACTTCTGTGAGCGATTCTTCCCGTGATGCATCGGCGACGTCCTCGCCGAACAAGACGACACGACTGTCTCGTGCCATCTCGTCACGAATGGCCGCATTGATCATGTCGACCATGGTCGCGTCTTGGTCGTCCTCACCACTTTGCGGCACCGTTACCAGCTTTGGACTGGTCGGATCAAAATCGGCAGAGAATACATAGTCCATCACTGTCGAAGGGTCCGGCGGCACAGCTCCTAGGGCCTCATCTCGCGCGGTGCGCAGCTCATCATCGACTGCGTGAGCAAGACTGTCGAGTTGTTCTTCTGAGACACCATGCTCACTGATGAGTCGTTGCCGATAGACAACGATGGGATCACGTTTGGCGTCCCGGTCGCGATCCTCGACGGTGCGATAGAGCCGCTCGTCATCACTCATCGAATGCGAGTAGGGTCGAACCACGTGTGCGTGCATGAGCACTGGGCCCTTGCGCGCGCGCACATAGGCGACACCCTCTTGCCAAGCATCATAGCTCGCTTCGGGGCAACAGCCATCAAACTCGAGACAGAGAAGATTGGGATAACACGACACCAGCGCGGAGATGGAGCCGCCCGGAGTCTGAAACTCGACGGGCACTGAGATAGCGAAGCCATTGTCTTCAATGTGAAAGATGACGGGCAGTTTGGCGATGCACGCAGTGTTGAGAGCTTCGTAGAACTCCCCCTGGCTGGTGGTACCCTCCCCCGACGATACATAAACAACCTCATCGTCTTTGAACTCGCGACGTTCTAACGCGCCTTCGGCGAGGTCGGCCCACATGATTCCAGCCTCCGCGCAACCGACGGCGTTGAGAAACTGAGTGCCCGTGGGGCTCGATTGCGAAACGATGTTGTGCTGTGCGTGTCCCCAATGGGAGGGCATCTGCCGTCCGCCAGAGGCAGGATCGTCCGCCGCTCCCACACCTTGGAGCAACATCTCCGTGGGAGTGACGCCAATCCCCAAACACAAGGCGCGGTCTCTGTAATAGGGGAAGAACCAATCGTACCCCGATCGCAAATGCATGGCCGCGGTTACCCCAGTGGCCTCGTGTCCGGCACCGGATATCTGGAAGTAATACTGATTCTGACGCTTGAGTTGGATTTCCAGATCATCGAGGCGACGACTCAGGAGCATCGTGCGATAGATGTCGAGCCGTTGCTGCAAAGTTAGAGCCGCAGTGACGTGGTCTGTCGTCGCTATCTCTACGGATTCCATTTGCGAAAACCCGTCCTTGTTTTGCCGAAAGAGTTGAAATGTAGGGATCTTTCTTCGATAGACAAGGGTTGCCTTTCCACCAAATATGCTCAAAAAGACGAGCCGCGGTATCTCGCAGGGCTGCGTTGGCTGAAGCAGAAATCCAAAAAGTAATTCAAGGGAGACCGAGTGGCGACCGGTGACGTTATTACACCCAACCAGCGTGCAAGAGGGGTTTCTAGCGGCACCGTCCCCGGGTAGACTCAATCCATGTCCGACCGCGTATTCGATATTCTGGCGCAACAGCAGAATCTTTCCCACGACATCGTCGACACCGTCAAAGGAGACGAAGAGGTCGTCGAGTCGCGATGGGACAAAAGCGGCGAATCCCTGCGCAAGCTCGCAGCCAAAGTGCAGAAGATCGCAAAGCTGCGCCAGAGCCTGTGGAACAAGACTCTAGTCAGGTCTTTGGTTGCGCTGATACGCAGGGCCCTCGCTGACGCACAGGCACAGGCAAGCGCGGAAAACTCACACAATGAGTATGCCATACAGCTGGCCGTTGAAAGCATACGCGCGCAAATCAAACAGCTCATCGATCAGCTCGAGTTTCCCCCAGAGCTCGCCGATTCCCCAGAAATCAAGCAGCTCATCGAACAGCTCATGCCCAAGGGGTCGATGCACAAGTCGCAGGCCAAGAGCGAGTTCAGCCGCGGCTCCAACCTGCGCGGCAAGATCAAACGCGAGGTGATGACACAACAGGTAGCCGAGGCCGTGAAACAAGCGGCGAAGATTGCCGCGCAACGACTCGCGGCCTCCGGGCGCGATGTTGGCGCGCAACAGCAATTCTCGTTGCTCACCCTCGATCACATGGCGCGCCTGTTGAAGCGCAAGATTGACAAGAAGAAGAAGAAATCCGTCGGTCACACGCAAGATGTAGCCAACGCCGAGGAGGTCGAGGAAGATCGCGAGCTCCAGGAGATGCTCGAGATCTTCAGCGCCAAAGCCCTCGAGACCATGCGCGCTTTGCGCGAGGAGATCGCCCCCACCTGGGCTCCGGACCAACAGCCCTGGCTTATCCACGAAGCCGACCAGCAGGTCTATGAAATCATTCTTGCGTGTATCCCCAAGGAGCTCTTCGAGGAGACCGCGGCGTATCAAGAAATCCAAGACCTACGCGCTGGCCAAGCGGTGTTCACCCTGCGCGCCGCCGATAGGATTGCCGACGGTGCGGCCCGCAAGCCCTGACGCCGCCATCGAGCATAACCGAACGCCTCAACGGGCAAGTGGAATCACCCGACCCATCAACGGGCAAGTCGAATCGCCATGCGTAGAGCCGCGAGCATTCCGGCGGCGTTGATATCGTCACGAGCAACGCGGTCGTATGCGGTGCCGTGATCCGGCGAAGTGCGTGGCACCCGCAGACCCAAGGTGACGTTGACGCTCGCGCCAAGGCCGAGAAGCTTGACGGGGATCAGTGCCTGGTCGTGATACAGCGCCACGACGCCGTCAAACTCGCCGTCGAGTGCACGGCGAAACAAGGTGTCGGCGGGAAAGGGTCCTTGCAGATCGATGTTCCTGCTTTTTGCCGCATCAATGGCTGGTTGTAGCAGCTCTCGTTCTTCTGTACCCATCAATCCCGCCTCACCAGCATGGGGATTGAGGGCCGCGAGCGCCAAACGCGGCCGATTGTTTGTCCAATTGGAAATGGCACGGCTCAAGAGCTGTGCAACCTCGAGGATCCGTTCAGGCGATGTATCGTCGAGGACCTGTCTGAGCGGAATGTGATCGGTGGCAAGGACGACCCGGAGTCTATCTCCAAGAAAGGCCATGGCCACAGGACCGTCGCCGAGCTCTCGGGCCAAGATCCATGTATGGCCGCGGTCTTTGCAGCCCGCCATCGCCAGTGCTTCCTTCGAGAGCGGTGCGGTCACCAAGGCATCGACGCCGCCAACCTTGGCATCCTCAATGGCCGCGTACAAAGCAGCGAGTGCCGCTTTGCCACTCGCTGCGCTCGGCTCACCCCGTGGTCCATTGAAATGGACTTGTGGGTGCGCTTGGGCACCAACCCGGTGTGACATGCTGTTGGTGATTTCGCTAGGGCCGTAGAGATGAATCTCGATGCCTTCGCGGTCGAGAGCACGCACAGCGGCCTCGGTCACTTCGGGGCCGATACCAGCGGGGTCACCGAGCGTCACGGCAACACGAACAATCGTTTCGGTCATAGGCTGCGCAAAATACCAGGTGCGCCGCCAGGACGCACGTCTGGGACCGGAAAACCGTCCCGCCATAGCGGTTCTAAAACAGTCGGGCCGGCCGCGACCAACCCTGTCAGTTGGATTTGTTGAAGGCGATGCCGTTGTAGCTCACGTTCGAGCAGTCGGAGGCGAAGTTGCCGCTGACCTGCCCCCCACCGCACACCACATCGGCGACGTGGGGGCCTCGGGGGACCGCTTGACACGATGCCTTCTGGCCGGCGTAATCCATGCTCACTGTGTTGGGGGAAAAGAAACGAGCGGCGCCAACCGCGGAGATGGTTGATCCGCATCCGTGGTTGAAGCTCGGCGTGTCGCGCACGGACTGGATCGCCTACGAGCACTACCAAAAGGCGGCCCGCGAGGCGGCTTACCCGCCGGTGGCCCTCAAGGACTATGTGGCCACCCACATCCGCGAGCACGGATTGTGGATCGACTACTTCCGCTATCGACGCATGCGCATTCAGCAAGGCCAACAGCCCGACGACTTCCAGACCTGGTGCGCAAGACATTGAAGAGGCGAGACAGCTCGGCCGCGGCACCGCGAAAGCTGTGTTTCGCTCTGGAATAGAGATGTGAGGCCATGCTGGCAAGAATGTCTCCGCGCACCACCTGTCCCGATCAGGATGCCTTCTTCTCGCGGATCAGTTCACGGATGATGACGGAGCCCGGCACGCCACGCCGTTTTGCGAGACGTTGCAGCGCGGCCATCTCCTCGTCATCGAGGCGAACGCGATAGACGTGCGCTCGCGGATGTCGAGTCGCCTGCGGCTCGTAGACGAGTTCCTCGCCCACGTCGTCGGGCGGTGGATCGATCTCGTGCTCGTGCCAGAACTCGATCTCCTCGGCCTCGGTGGCGAAGCTCGGCAGCGGTTTCTTCCAGGGCCACAGCTTCTTCTTCGTTTGTCGTTTCGTCATCGTCGCAAGCTCCTCTGCCAACGCAGGTACCACTCGAGGTCTCGATCCGAGAACGGCCAGCCGGTGATCGGACTCAGGATCCCGTCCGGGCGCGGTGCCGCCACGATCACCAGGTATCGCCCGCGGCAGGTCCGACCGTAGATGAGCAAGCGCCGCTCGTCGCCCGGTCTTCTCCGCTGCTCGACGATACGCGAGGGAGGGCAGCGGCCGGAAAGCACATCATCGACCTCCTGCCGCCGGCACCGGTGGCGCTCGGCGAAGTGCCGCCGGTTGGCAGCGTCCCATTCGATGCCGGTGACCTTCACTGCTTCAATGTAACCGTCATCCATTTTGTAGTCAATAAGACTACGAGACGACTGTGACTTGCTTTCCTTCTCACAAGAACGAGCGTTGGAGCGGCGTGTGTTTCTTGGCAATACCCCTACTGTCATGGATGGCGACTGGTCTATATGGATTGTCACCATGACAAGAGTTGCCCTCGAACCTGCCACCGTCTTGCATCCGCATCCCGTTCTGCTCGTCGGCACCTACGGTGTGGACGGCAAAGCGAATCTCATGAACGCTGCGTGGGGGGGTATCTGTTGCAGCAAGCCCCCCTGTGTGGCGATCTCTTTGCGTGAGGCGACGCTCACCTACCACAACATCTTGCACAGCCGGGCATTTTCCGTGGGCATCCCATCGCGGGAGCACGTTGAGATCGCCGACTACGTTGGCATCGTCTCGGGTCGCGACCGCGACAAGTTTGCGGACACTGGACTCACCTCGGTCAGAAGTGAGAAAGTGCAAGCTCCGATTGCCGCTGAGTTGCCCTTCACCTTGGAGTGCCGGCTGTTGCAGCATCATTGCCTCGGTCTGCATACGCTCTTCGTCGGGGAGATCCTCGGCATCGTCGCCGATGCCGACGTTCTCGGTGACAAGGGACTGCCGGACATCGAGAAGACCCAGGCGATTCTCTACGGCGGCTTTGGTAGCAATCACTACTTCGCCGTGGGCGAGAAGCTCGGAAGAGCTTTCTCAATAGGCAAGGGCCTCAAGCCCAATACGTAATCACGCGCACGCCCTGTACACCACAACAACGCTCGCCTGCGAACGGTTCCCCGCCACAAAGCGCTGTTGTGTGGCGGGGCGACGACCTCTCAGTTGCCACCACCAGCCGGGCCATGGCCACCGCCACCACCGGGTCCACGGGGTCCACCGCCGCCACCGGGTCCACGGGGTCCACCGCCACCGGGTCCACGGGGTCCACTGCCGCGGGGACCACCGCCACCAGGTCCACGGGGACCACCGCCGCCGGGCCCACGGGGTCCATTGCCGCCGGGTCCACGGGGTCCGCCGCGACCTGGTCTACGACCTCTGCCGCCCGGTCCGCCAGCGCGCCCGCGCTCGGCCATCTCTGCCTTTTTGCGGTCGGCTGCTGCGGCCTCCATGCTGAACGGACCGGTCAGATCCTCGGGGTTCGCTTCTTTGTTTGCTCCATCAGACCTTCCCCGGCCACCGCCGGGCCCGCCGCGGCCGCGTGGTTTGCCGCCGCGGCCACCGCCACGACCACTCTCGCGATCTCTGTTGCCGCCCGCACTCGGTACCATGTCGACAAGATAGGCAAACTCGCCGACCTTGGTGGCCCGCGCCGGTGCTCCTTCGATCTCAACGACCGTTACTTGGCGCACTCGATCGATGGTTTTGCTGACGAGACCCAACGCATCAACGAGTCGCGCCGCGCGCTTGTCGTCGATGTGCATCTGCTCCATCAGGACGGCCGCATCGGCGGACGGGCCGTCTGATGCCGCTGCCTCGTCGGCAACTTCATCAGAATCAGAGACCGATGCCGCGTCGTCTGCGGGCGATGCCTGTGCGGCGGCATCTGCGGGAGTCGCATCATCTGACGATGCCGCGTCGGCCATGGGAGTCGGCTCTGCGGCTGGTTTTGCACTCTTGTCGGCGTCCTTCTTGGGCGCGTGCTGCGACAGGTGCTGTTTGGCGGTCTTGAGAACGATAGAATTGAACTGGGTTACGGTTTTCATGGGTCGCCGCCTATCACGATTGGCCTGTCGTTGGACAGAAATAGATCACGGGTTTTTCACCCCAGGTGTTTGTCCTATGTCCACCTGCCAGGTGTACCTTGGGACCGCGTCGGGCCGATCCCCTCGATTTCGGCGAACCTCAGATTCGGAATCGTTTCAGCTCTTCCTGGAATTCGTGCACCTCACTCTTGACATCTTCAATGACCGACTCGAGTTTCTGCACCGACTCCTCTTGCTCCTGACCAACATTCTTGATGCCGCTCGCGGCGGCCAAGGCGCGCTCGGTTTCAAGACCTTGAGCCTTCTGTGCCTGTTGAACGGACGCTGCTGCCTCATTAACACTGCGAATGGCTTGCACGGCGAGCGTCGAGCTTGCGGCTTGGGTCTCTGTCGAGCTGCTGACGTTCGCCGTCAACCCGCGCATGTGTTCAGCGCTTCTGGCGATGTGCTCGGCACTCTTGGCCTGTTCGATGGCTGCACTCTTGATCTGCTCAGCGTTCTTCGTGACTCGCAAGACCGCACTGCTCACGTCTTGGGCGGCACGGGTTTGCTGCTCGGTGACGGCTGCGATGGTCCTGACCATCCGCGAGCTCTCGTTGGCAGACGCGACAATTTCGGAGAAAGCACTGTCGGCGCGACGACCCACCTCAAGTCCGTCCTCAACGCTCCGCATGCCAGTTGTCGCAGCATCGAGCGCGTGGCTCGACTCCTCGCGAATTGTGGTGACCAGACCAGTGATCTGTCGCGTTGAGGATTGCGTGCGGTCCGCCAGACTCTTGATCTCGTCCGCGACAATGGTAAATCCTCGACCGTGCTCGCCCGCCTGGGATGCGATGATCGCCGCATTGAGAGCCAATAGGTTTGTTTGTTTGGTGACGTCTTCAATCACGCCGATGACGTCGCCAATGTGTTGGATACTCCCGGCCAAGGTTTGCATGGCTTGTTCGACCACCTGCGAACTCTCGCGAATCTTCTCGATTCCTCGCAGTGTCTGCGCGAGAGCCGCGCCACCTGACTGTGCATTCTCGGCCGCTTTTGAGGACAACTCCTTCGTATGTGCGGCGTTGTCCCGCACCTCTTTGATGGCCTTCTCGATCTGTTCAGTAGCACCGAGAGTCTTCTGCAGAGTCTTGCTTAGGTCATCGATATTTTTTGCCGTCTCTCCTACAGAGGACGCCATCTCAGAGATTGCCGAGGATGTCTCCTCCACCGAGCTGGCCATGGCGCGCACATTTGCGATGACACCGCGGTTTTCCTGGTCCATGTCGCCTATCGCCCGCGATGTTCGCTTGGCACCCATCTGAAGGCGTTCGACGCTGCTCTCCAATCCACCGAGGGATTCGCCAACGCTGCGCATGGCCGAGGAGGTGTCATCGACACGAGCCTTGATGGTGGTCGAACCATCGGCGACGGCATCGCCAATTGTCGCGAGCTGTGAGCTCACCTTCGTTAGGTTGTCTGCGGAGCTCTTGACTGACAACAAAGTCCGTCGTTGGCTCTCAACCATTTGACGCAAACTCGCAGCCAACACGCCCACTTCATCAGAGGAGTGCACCTTCAACGGTTGGGTCAAATCACCCGCAACCACCACATGGGTCGCATAGTCGGCGAGCTGCCTGATGGGGCGAGCGAGGACACCTCCCATCAACAGGCCAATGACCAAACCGACTGCTGCGGCCAGAAGAGAAACAAAAAGGGCAACACGATTGTTGGCGGCGATCTCCTCGTTGAGCGTGCGCAATGCAAACCCGAGGTGGATGGTGCCGACGCGCACTTCTTCATAAGACACGGCATGAACGAGATGCAGGACCTCGTCGTCTTTGCGCGTCATGATCTCCTGGTCTGCTTCAAGCTTGAGCTTGGGGTCACGTCCGTCGCTACCTACGAGAGTCGATCCATCGGCCCTTCTGACAACGGCGTAATCGATCTCTGACGTTTCGCTCAGGGCCCGCAGGTTGGCACTGAGGTCCTTGTCGTCGTTAATACTGATCCCTTTGCCGAACTTGCGCGCCATCTGCGCAATGAGGGTTTTGGCGTGGTCAACGGCTAGAGCGCGAGCCGACGATGCCGCACGGGAGTTGAAGAACACTGTCACACCGATTGCGACGAGAGCCATCGGAATTGCTGTGCTCAAGGCGAGCTTGCCCCAGAGGGGAAAACGGGCCTTCTTCATTGCCCAAGTGATCGGAATCTCTGGTTGTGGATCCATGGACTTGGAGATCCTCGCGTTAGAACTTGCTATTTAGCGGTCAATCACCTGCAATGGATAGTTGGCCTCAATGAAAGCAATGCCATCCACGGTAATCGTCTTGACCGACGGTGTGAGCTGATTGGCACGCACGTAGCCAATGGCGTCTGGGTTGCGAGCAATAACGCGCTGCAGGTGCAACACAGAGGAGGCCGATTTCGGTTCCGCCGCTTGACCGCGAATCTTCTGGTCTATCCAATAACGACTCAGAACCCATGGAGAAGAAACGACGGCATTGTTTCCGGTCGTTGATTGGATGCGCACCTGGCGAGGGATGGTGGTGCTTGAAGATCTGCAGCATCCGCGAACTCCTACTGTGTGAACAGTTGCGGGCCGACTACATCATGCCCCAGTGGCGACGGCAAGCTGCCTAAATCATTTAGAGAATGTCACTCCGATCTCTCCTCCACCGCGCCGTTGAAATTGCCAAAAAGAGTCCGACCATTCTCGAATAGGATGGAGAATTCGCCATTCACCATGCCCCCCCTCTCGAACTCAAAGGTGCCGAAATGCACGGTTCCAGATTCCAATGGCGGAAACTCTCCGGCTCTTGCCACTCTCTCGATGGTGACGATCTTGTCGGTGAAGGCGTCGGTCTTGAGATCAGAGTTATCGGTGATCTTGAGGTTCGCGGTGTTGACCGCAAGCTTACAAGGAAGCTCAGGATCGCTGCCCTTGATTGGCTTGACGTATTCGATGCGCAGAGTCGCCAGTTGCTTGACGATGTCGACGCGCTCAAAATCCAGAGCATAGAGCTCATCCATCGAGCCCCACAGTGCATTGTCACCATCGCCGCATGCTGTCACGCCCGCGAGCAACAGAAGACAATAGATCCCAGAACGCATCCGCCACCTCTCGATTGGTGCCATTGCTCTCTTATGCTCTCTCTGATGTCTTGCCCCAACAGCGGTGTTGTGTCCAGTGGCGAGTTTATCCCCGAATCACCATCTGCGCCGTTATCTCTTCGTCGCAGCTTCGGATTTGCTGCTCGCCGTACGTCAAAGTACGACTGTGCGCAAATCCTCGCTTCTCCTCGACCTAACGGCGCATCTGGCGACTCGGATATTGTTTGATGGTGGATTTGGGTTATCGGTCATAACGACGCCGACAACAAGATGACTCGACCCCGGCAAGGATTTCTGTCAAATGGGTCCAGCGTCATAACCCTAGCTAGCTAGAGTTGAGGTTGGCGGCGACAATCGGACTTTAGAACCGAGAGACAATGAGCGTGCTAACAGACGAGTCACCCAAATCATTTGATGCGGCACAGGAATACCGCATCGCTTGGTACTGTGTGATTGCTGTTTTGGTGACCCTGACGGTGGTGAAACCCTTGGCCGGCATCCCCTTTGTCGGGACCGTTGCCATTACTGGCGCGGCGCTCTTGCAGCTCTATTTGCCACTTTGGCGCTGTGGCAAGCTTGGACGTGATTGGGATTTTGTGGGTTTGCACCTGCAGACCTGGCGGATGGACCTCAAGTGGTTTTTGCTACTGTGCTTGGTCACCTTTCCGCCGTTTTTTCTCGCCCACCACCTCTATATGTTGCACGCCCACGATTGGCTCAATCAGCTCGGATTGGAATGGGTGGCCAATTTCGTTCATCCGCGAGTTCTCGCTCCCGAGCTACCGGCAGGATGGGAACAATGGTGGGAGAAGGGCAAGTGGATCTTCACGATCACTGCTACTCACGTCCTTGGCGTGGCCCTTCCCGAAGAAACTTTTTATCGCGGCTATTTGCAACCCCGGTTGGAGGCGCGTCTCGGCCCGAAGACGCGGATTTTCGGAGTCCTCATCGGTCGGGCAGCTCTGTTGGCCGCTGCCCTGTTCGCCCTGGGGCATGTCCTTGGGGAGTGGAATCCACTGAGGCTCGGACCATTCTTTCCCGCCCTGCTGTTCGCCTGGCAACGCAATGCCACCGGCTCCGTGGTGGGTGCCATCGCCTACCACGCATCGTGCAACATCCTTGGGGAGATACTGTTTTCCCTCTACAAACCCGTATAACCTGTGCTTTGCTGGAAATCGCTTAGATGTTATGCGCACCTTTCGAGGGACAACCCAATGAGTGAAAAGCAAGAGGTCGGCTCGGTGTTGACCCGAACCTATCCACCTGGATCGATCCTCTTTGAGGAGCATGATCCAGGCAGTCGCATGTATGTGATTCGCAGCGGCCGAGTGAAGATCTTCCGCGAAAATGCCGGCAACGAAATGGTCCTCGCTGTTCTGGGGCCGGGTGAGTTCTTTGGCGAAATGGCATTGCTTGATTCTCTGCCTCGCTCAGCCAATGCTCAGACCATCGAGGAGTGCGCCCTCATCGAAGTAGACAGCCATACCTTCGGCAAAATGGTGCGCACGAGCCCCGAGATCGCCCTGCGTATGATGCGTAGGCTCGCCTCGCGCGTGCGTGAGCTCGATCTGCGACTGCAGAATTTGCTCATCGACAATGGCGTCGGCAGGTCCATCGAGATTCTGCGATGGCTGCTAAGCAAGGGAAAACCCGAGGGGATGTATGCGCGCCTTAACGCCTCAGTGGTCCATATTGGTATCGCCGCCCAATCAGGCATCCCCCCGAGTGAGGTCACCAGAGTTTATGAGCGCCTCCGTGACGCCGGTTGCATCAAGGAAGACGGCAAAGACGTCTTGGTTGCGAACAGCGAAACTTTGGACGCCTTCAGCACCTATTTGGATCTCAAAAGACGGTATGATCCCAACATGGCTAACGAGGGCGCTCCCGACAACGAAAGTGAACAAAAAATCGCCATGCATCGCCTGCTCAAGGCCCTGGAAATAGATCTGAGCAACCTCGAAAGTGACAAGGCTGCACTTTCGGGCGAGTACAATCGCTACCTAGATCTGCGCAGACGCTTTGAGCTGGGCAAGGGAGCAGGTGAATGAACGTCGCGTGCGCCTCGTGCCAAACTCAATACAAGATTGACGCATCAAAGGTTCCGGCCAGCGGCGGCTTCATCCAATGCAAGACATGTGGTGGTCGGGTCAGGATCCCGCCTCCGTCAGGGGCCGCGAACACGGACGTCACACTGGCGGCAAACGCACCGAGCGGATCCTCTCCAACCGCCACGGTGCCCATGCCGCCCGCCAACATATCGGCAATACCGCTGGCTGGCTCCGAGCCTGACAACGATGTTCCAACTCAAGTGACCGTCCCCCCCGCAGGCGTTACATCCCTAGCGCGGGGCGCAGCAATTCCACTTGCGGGCATCGATGCCCCAGCTCCTGTTGGTGCCATTTTTCTGAACTCCGACGCACCGAGCACTTCAGTCGGTGCCATTCCTCTGGGCGGCTCGGACCCGGACGACACGAAGATCTCTGCACCCTTCCCCACTCCTCTCGATGCAGATGTCACCGATCCGGATGCAAACCCCGCTGGTGCCATTCCCCAAAGCGGTCCGATGGCTCCTGCGGCAGGTGCCATACTCCTCGGTGGCCCAAGCGCTCCACTTCGCGCAATCTCCGGTCCTTACGACGACGTGCCGGCACCCGTATCCGACAACGCACCCGAGGTGACAAGGACTGGGGCGGGCGGTCCGCCCCTATTTCTCGATAACTTGCCGATCGCAGTGGACACAACCCTCGCCGTCGATGACGGTCCGGACGACCTGCCGATGGCAGCCATGGAAGATGTTTCTGTGGGTGATCTGTTTGACGATTTGCCAACGCCTGACAACGGGCCGTTTCGTACCTCTCCCGTAGACACGGTCTCCATCCAGTCTGGTAGCAGCGAGCTCGGTACCTTTGACGATTTGCCAATTGCTAGCGATGCCGCCCCATCGTTGATGGACGATCTCCTCGACCTCGACCTCGATCGTCAGACCGAAGTCTCACCTCTCGACAGCGCCGCCATGAGCGCCGACATTGACGGCCAGGGTTCGGCGGCAGCGCCCCATCCCTCAGACGTAGGACCCATCCAAACGGGAGAGCACCCAACTGTCCCACGAAGCAGCGCCGAGACCCAAAGGAAACCCAACATTACACTTCTGGTGGTGCTCGGTGGTGTTTTGGTCGTTGTCGTGGCCGCTGTGGTGAGCACTCCCTTTGTTGGCTTGCAACTTTGGGATCCTTTGGGACTTGCCCAATCTGTGGAGCCACAATCGGGTGAGCCGCAACCACGCGAGCCACTGCCAGGCAAAGCATCTCAGGCACAAGCGAAGGCGAAAGCCAAAGAGAGTGCCCCCTCCCCCGAGCCGCAACAAGCTTCAGAGCCCAAGGTCGTCATGTTGTCCGAAGCCAACGTCGACTCACTCGGATATGTCGACTTGCGTGAGGCCACCACCACCTATGCTGCGAGTGCAGCGCCGAACCGGGGCTTGCTCGCGTGGGCTCGCTACCGCCTCGCTGTCACCTATGACGATAAACAAGCACGCGAAGCATTGATCGCAGCCGCACCGAAAAAGAGTGAGATCAACAAGCTCGAAGGTCGAGAGGCGGCTGCAGCCATCGGGGCACTCGTTCTTTCAGGCAAAGTACAGCCGGCGCGGAAGTTGGGTGAAAAGCTGCAACGGCGGTTCAAGAATTCCCCTCATCTTGCCTACGTTCTCAGTACGACCTTCAGCAAACGTCCCGAGATCGGCAAGGCACTCAAGCAACTCGATCGCGCCAAAGAGTCAGGACTCATCGATGTCGAGTTGCGCCGTGGTCAGTTGCTGCTCCAGGGGCATAATCCCGATGCCGGAGTCATGCTGCTCACCAAGCTCGCGGCGGCGTCCCACGAAGCGGACCTTGGCGTGCTCATCGCAAACATATTGATAGAGAACGGACGAACGGAAGAGATCGAAACAGTCACAGCTGCACTGACGACGGCTGCAACTTTGGAAGATGTGGCACCCGTGCGAAGCGACCTCGCTTTGCAGATTCTCATTGGTAGCAACCTGCGCCTGGGTGATCTCGACGCCGCGATAGCCAACGCAGTCAAACGCCACAAACTTTCGCTGCAAAGTGCCAACGCGACCATCGACTTGGCCCGCTTGCAGCAGGCCGCCGGACAAGACGGCGACGCTACCCTCAAAGCTGCGATCGGTCAGGCTACCGATGCCACGGCAGCCGCCGACCTGGCCGCGGCCCGCGTCGAGTTGGCTCTGCGAAAGGGCGATACGGCGCTGGCGACGAAAGCGTTCGAGGAAGGTGACGAAGTCCTGTCCAAAAAGGAAGCACGGCAGAAACTCGCCGAAGGTTGGATCGCCAAACAAAACGGTCAAATGGCAGCAGCAAAAAAGGCGTTCACGGCGGTAGCTCGCTCCAAGACTCTGGCCTCGCGCGCGCATCTCGAACAAGCGCTGCTCAGTGACACCGGCGGGTCTCTTCTCAAGAAACTCACAGAGCTCGACAAGCAAGGATTGGCCGACGCAACCTACCACCTGGCACGGACCGTGAAGCGCCGCGGCAACGCCAAGGGTGCGGCCGACCTCTACGGACGGTTGGTTGTTCTGGGTGCCACAGTCATCGATCCCATCGACCTCGTGCTCGAATGGGCGGACACGATGGCTCTCGCTGGCGAGCCGGATCTCGCGCAAAAGCAGATTGAGGCATTGCGTGCGAAGCGGCCGGAAGACGAGCGCATTGTCGCACAGATGATAACCATGGCCGCTCGAGCTGGTGACACAGCAACTGTCGTCAATCTGCATCGTGCTCTGGTGGAAGCCAAGCCCGCGGACATCGATCGCAAAATTCGGTTTGCAGCCGCCCTCAATGACGCCGGTGATTTCATGCAAGCGCAGCAATTCCTCGACGACTTGTTCAAGGCCAACAAGGAGGCCCGCAACGCTGCGGCGCTAGCGCAGCTTGGGCGTGCCTGGGTCACGCGGGAACCATTCCGTGCCAAAGAGCTCTTTAACGAGTCATTGTCGTTGAAAGAGAATGTCGGCACCTATGTGTTGCTCGGCGAGCTCGAGGCGGGCAGGGAGAAATTCAAGGAAGCCAAGAAAGCATTCGAGAAGGCGTTGTCCCTAAACCCACAACTCACGGGAGCACAAATCCAGCTCGCACGTGTCGCAATAGCGGAGGGCAGCTTGCCAGAGGCGGTCAAGAGGCTCGAGAAAGTCTTGGGGAAGGATCCGACAAACTACGACGCCATTTTGTCACTCGGTGACGCCTATCTCGGTCTCAGCCGACCCGCTGACAGCGCCGTGCAATACGAGATAGCGGTGACCTTACGCCCCGGCAACCTTGACCTGTTAATGAAACTCGCGCTGCTCCAATTGCAACGCCTCGCCCGCACCGATGAGGCGATTACCACCCTGCAGAAGGTCATTACACGCGATCCCGAGCGCTCCGTGGCCTACTACCATCTTGGTATGGCCATGAAGGACAACGGTAATACAGTGGGTGCTGTCACCAATCTACAGAAGTACCTCGATCTCGCTCCCGACGGAGAATGGGCACCCGACGCAAAGAAGATTCTCGACGATCTCAACTGAAATACATTTCAACCATGACTCACAACCGTCAAGCCGACGGTCTGTCTCATTGCAAGAAGACGAAGAAACACCATGATCGACCATCGCGCCCTCATTGATGACCCACAAGGCATTCTCGCCCAACTGCGTCGTCGTGGAATCGATTCAGCCACTGTCGACGACCTCACCCGACTCGTTGAAACCCGCCGGGAGGCCATTCAGAGGGTCGAAAAAATGCGACACGACCTCAAAGTGACCAGTGGTGAGGTTCAACAGAAGGCCAAATCCGGCGACATGGAAGCGGTGGACAGTGCGCGGGCGCAGCTCAAGTCTCTCAAGGCAGAAATCAAAGACGGCGAAGATCTGCAACAGAAGGTAGAGGTTGAGCTCGAGAACCGCATCCTCACTGTCCCAAATCTACCACAAAGTTCCGTTCCAGATGGACCGGACGAGTCGCACAACCGTGTGGAACGAACCGTGGGTGCGCCCACCCAATTTGACTTCGAGCCCAAGCCCCATTGGGAGGTCGCCGAAAAACTCGGCATCCTCGATTTCGAGCGCGCCACAAAGATGAGCGGCTCACGCTTTGCTGTGTATTTTGGCGCTGGGGCCCGTCTTGAACGCGCACTCATCAACTTCATGCTCGATGTCGCCGCGGAGAATGGTTACACCGAAGTGCTCCCTCCTATATTGGTTCGACGTGAGGCCATGCTCGGCGCGGGTCAGTATCCCAAGTTCATCGGCGAGTCCTTTGAAACCCTCGACAACGAGTACGCGCTCATCCCGACCGCTGAGGTCCCTTTGGCAAACCTTCACCGGGATGAGATCATCCCCGAGGACAAACTGCCATTGCGTTACGCAGCCTTCACACCATGCTTTCGTCGTGAGGCAGGTGCTGCGGGCAAAGACACCCGTGGATTGATTCGCCAGCACCAGTTCAACAAAGTCGAGCTTTTCTCTTACACCACCCCAGAGCAGAGCATCGACGAGCACGAGCGCCTTACCGACAACGCTGAGGAAATTTTGCGCCGCCTTGAGCTCCCGTACCAGGTCATCAGTTTGTGCACGGGTGATCTCGGTTTCACATCGAGCAAGACCTACGACATCGAGGTTTGGTTGCCAGCACAAAACCGCTATCGTGAGATCTCGAGCTGCTCCAACTGCCTCGATTTCCAAGCGCGTCGCGCCCACATACGTTGCCGGTCAACTGACGGTGACAAGAAAGCCAAGCCGCGCCTCGTCCACACCCTCAACGGCTCTGGTCTCGCCGTGGGCCGCACCGTGGTTGCCATCCTCGAAAACTATCAGTGCGCCGACGGCTCCGTCGTCATTCCAAAAGCATTGGTCCCCTACTTCGGCGGTGACAGAATAGCTCTACCCGCCCAGTAGAGCACCTGACCGACATCCACACTGGCCTGGGCACGCCAGACGGGCTCATCCTCGATGATGCGATAGATGGAACCACGGCCGCGTTTTGTAAAGACCACGACAAGCACCCCAGAGTCTGCTTCGCCAATGAGCCATTCTCGCACTTCAGTTGGGCTGGAGTGCTTCGGGTCTGGAGCGATGAGGGCGAATGGCCTGCCGGCGGGCGACGGGAGCTCACACCCGCGGTATTTCTCCCAGGGGCAGGAACATCGGCAAGGGCTCGGGTCGACTCCCAAGTGCTCCCTCGATGACCTCAAAGGGCTCGAAGCCGTAGCGCTCGTAGAACGCAACAGCGTCGGGCTTGGCGTCTACAACCACGCCAACACAGCCCACCGACTCGGCCATGTCGCGGGTGATCTGGAACACTGCGCGCAGGAGCAATTTTCCGACGCCACGACCTTGCGCCGACTGGTCGACCGCGAGACGCGCAAGGCGGAGAATCGGCAAGGGGTAGTGCGGAAGTTTCTTTCGTCTTGTCTTGGGGAGGTCTTCGATCTCGATGTTCCCGCCCGCGATGGTTGCGAAGCCAAGAACGTGCTCTCCTTCCACCGCGATGTAGGTCGCTCCGATGTGATGGCGAAACTGGTTCTGACCGGCAAAACGGCGGAAGAAGCGGTCTAGGTCGATGTTGCCCGATTCGAAATTGGATCGGTCGTCAGCCGGTCTGAGCACTCGAACCTCGACGGATTCAGCCACGACCTACCCGCCCGCCGCGTCGTCGATGAGTTCCTTCATCGCGGCAGTGGGCTTGCGCGGCTTTTCTATTCGTTCGAGGAGCGCCTCTCCGGTTTGGCGCGAAACCACCAACCGTGGCGGGACGACCACATCAGCCGGGAGGGATTCGAGTGCCGAGATGTGGTGCAGCAACGCCGTTTCGATCAGGTAACCCTTTTTGAGACCATGGGCACGGGCATAGCGCTCCAGGCGCTCCTTGGTCTCCGGTGAAATCATCGCTGAAACTTGCGTACTCGACATGCGCATCACCGACCCTTCATACATTAATGTAGTCTTTCCTACCAATAATTTCAAGTGGTCTATTCGAAATCGCTCGGGACGGTCCAAAGAAGGCATCATCGCTAACAATGCGGACGACGTCCAAACGCCTGAACGATGCAAGCTCGCGAATGAAGGATTGGGGACGTTCTGTACGTGCGTGCTGTCTCGAGACGTATCGAGCCCACGTCACTGAGCTCATGCCACGTCAAACATGTCACCCTTGGCCTCAAGCGCCAACAACTCTTCTGCATCGCTACGACGAGTCATGTGGGGGCTGCTCTGCAAGGTATATCGAGTTGCAGAAACCAATAGCCATCATTCCCGCGAGTGAATCCACTGCGGCGTGCAGTGACGTCGTAAAGCATTCCGCCGCGGTCCCGTTGCAGGTGGCCATGCTGGCGGGCCCAGGAGACATTGTCCACCGACGCCATCGCGACCTCGGAGAACTCGTGTGCCCGAGCCCAACAAACCGCATGGTGCACCAACGCCCGTTCCCATTTGATGGGCCGCAACGCGTCACTCGCTCCTTTTTTGCCCTGCAGTTGCCAGATGGTCATGGTCCCATCGTCCATGTCGACATCGAAGCCGAGTGAGGCAATTAGGTGTCCCTCATGGGTGAGGCAGAAATTGTAGGTGGCGTCAAAATAGCGTTCGCTGAACCGACGCCCGTACCGAGTACCGTTGAGACGCAGGTCGTTGGAAATGCCATAGCGATTGAGAGCGACATCATTGAGGACCGAGCTCTGCTTGACGAAACCGCCGAGAGCAGTGAGTCCAATCATTTCATCGGGCTCGTCGCCAAAAGCATCTAGGTGTCCGTGCAGATCCAACATGGGCGCGCGAAACTAACAGAAACCCCGCCCTAAATCTTCACTTTCACAACAATCTTCTTCACCTTTTCCGGTCCAACAATCTGCATGCAAGGACAGTGAAGATCCTGTGGGAAAAACACGGCGAACATGCCTGCCTCGACACGAATCGGCGTTCCATTTCCTGCATAGAATGTGATGTCTTTCTCGGGATTGTATGAAGCAAGTTCAACTTGATTTCTCAAAGTACTATAGCCAATCAACTCCTCACCGTTAACGAGATACTGAATATCGGTATAGATGCGATGCGCTTCCAGTCGGCAATCTTCGGGCTTCTTCAACTCGTATTCGCTCACGAGGGCAAAAACATCATTGCCCAGAACGTCGTGACGACCAGCACCAAGTGCAGCCAAGTCCGTGCCTTTCAAGAAATCAAAACCCATCTTCAGATTTTCGCTCATGCGGGAGTAGAACGCGGCGTTTTCGAGTTTGTCCAGAATCATGAAGTCCTCACCTCAACGCATAACCGTAATTCGATTGCACACCTTCTGTGGCGGAAGGAATGCGAATACAGAAGTCTGTCTCAGCTGCGCAAAAAAGCAGTGACGACGCGGCTGTGGCCCTGCAAATCCCTGCCAATCTTGATCTCATCCCACACGCCAGCATCACCCAAGAGAGCGAGCGCCGTCTCGCGTTGGTCGTGGCCGATCTCGAAGGCCAACAGACCCTTCGGCCGCAGATGAGTGGGCGCCTCGACACACAGACGACCGATGATTGCACGACCGCCGTCGTCGGCAAAGAGAGCTTCGGCCGGCTCGTATTCTTTGACCTCGGGGTCGAGCTGTTCACGGATGGCTGGGTCGATGTACGGGGGATTGCACACCACTACGTCGAAGGCATCACGACCTTCAAGGGGAGCGAATAGATCACCGTGTAAGATCTCGACTCGCTCGGTGAGCTCATGGGTAGCGATGTTTTCCTTGGCGATAGCGAGAGCCGCCACAGAAATGTCAGTCGCGACCAACAACGATTCTGGGATCTCTTTGGCCAAAGCAATAGCGATGGCACCGCTTCCTGTACCAATATCAACAATAGAAGGCGCTTCGATGGCATTATCGCGAACCCAGTCGCGAACGGCATCGACGAGGTGCTCGGTCTCGGGGCGAGGTGTCAGCACGTCGCGGGTGACCCGCAGCTCCACGCCGTAGAATTCCTTCTTCCCTAAGATCTGTGACACCGGCTCGCGGGCGGCGCGCCGTTTCACACTCGCCTTGTAGGCCTCACGTTCCTCTGTTGTGAGCGGCTTGTCGAAGTGGGTGTAGAGATAGATGCGGTTCACATCCAATACGGCAGCGAGTAAGACCTCGGCATCGAGGCGTGCTGACTCCACACCCTTTTTGACAAAATGTTGCTGCGTCCAGGTGAGAATGCGAGCAATGGTCCAGGTCTCAGTCATCCCCAGTTGAGCTTCTCATTTGCCGCCGGTCTTGAGTGCCTCGGTTTGGTAATACGTCCGCAAGGAAACGACGAGATCCTCAATTTCGCCATCGAGGAGCTTGGGCAGGTTGTGCATGGTGAGGCCAATGCGATGGTCGGTGAGGCGATCCTGGGGGAAGTTGTAGGTACGGATCTTGTCCGAGCGATCGCCGCTCTTGACCATACTGCGCCTTTGTGCGGTGAGCTCGGCATCTTGCTCGGCCTGCTTTTTGTCGAGCAAACGGGAGCGCAGGACCTTCATCGCTTTGGCTTTGTTCTTGATTTGACTCTTCTCGTCCTGACAAATAACGATCATGCCGGTTTCGAGGTGGGTGATGCGAACCGCGGAGTCGGTGGTATTGACCGATTGTCCGCCTGGTCCACCTGCACGACACACATCGATGCGAATGTCCTTTTCTTGAATGTCAATGTCGATGTCCTCCGCTTCCGGGAGAACGACCACCGTGACTGCCGAAGTGTGAATGCGACCTTGGGTCTCTGTTGCGGGAACGCGTTGCACGCGATGTACGCCGGACTCGTACTTCATATTCGAGTAGACGCTGTCACCCTCGAGAAGAACGATGACTTCTTTGAAGCCACCTTGAGAACCTTGTGAGACCGACATCGTGTCGACCTTCCAACGCTTCTCTTCGGCGTAACGCATGTACATGCGAAAGAGGGCGCCAGCGAACAGACAGGCTTCGTCACCGCCTGTGCCCGAGCGAATCTCGAGAATGACATTCTTGTCGTCGTTGGGGTCTTTGGGAAGGAGCAGGAGTTTTATCTTCTCAGCAAGCGCTTGGCGTTGCACTTGAAGACCCAGAACCTCCTCTTTGGCCATGGTCACGAGCTCAAGGTCAGCTTCGGTCGCGATGATTTCGCGATTGCCCTCGAGCTCTGCCTCAACCTTCTTGAGCTCACGAAAAGCACTGACGACCTTGCCCAGCTCACGATGCTCACGGCCGAGGTCGCGCAACAGGTTTGGGCTTCTGGAAGTTTCGGGCTCGGAGAGTTTTTGATTGAGCTCGTCGTAGCGGGACTCGATCTCAGCAAGCTTGGTGAGCATGGTCATACCAACCGACTGCAGACGTCAGCAAAATCTCTATACACGACAACGTTTTCAGGCTCGGCCTTCTCTTCTTTGACCTTGTCGCGGGCGATTGCAGCCTTGAGTGAAGAGATGGACACCTCGAGCATCTCGTCGGTAGGCTCACGGGTGGTCAGTCGCTGCATGAGAAACCCGGGCGAGACCAGAGCCCGCACCCAACGATTGTTGAGATGTTTCGACGCCCAACGGTTGAGCTCATAGGCAAATCCCGCCACCGGCAACAACAACGGGATCTTGATGAGGACCGCAGCAAAATGACTGGTCCAGCCTTCACCCAACCAAGGAATCAGCGGGAACACGACAGCAAAGAGGAGAATTGCCACCACCACCACCACCAGCAGAAAGCTCGTGCCGCACCGTGCATGGAAGGTGGTGTACTTGCGAGCGTGCTCGACATCGAGGGGATCGCCGGCTTCGTAGGTGGCGATGACCTTGTGTTCCGCACCGTGGTACATAAACACCCGTCGAATGTCGGGAATCATCGAGAGGAGACTCAGATAGGTGACAAAGATCGCGAGCTTGAACCCGCCTGCCACCAAATGAAACGCCAGGGACTTGAGCGCCAAACCGCCGAGCCACCACCCCACGAGCATCGTGAGGCCATGGGGCAGAGCAACAAAGAGACTGATGCCGATGGCAATGGCGAAAATCATCGCCAGGGTGGTTCCGAGGCTCGAGGGTTCCTTGTTCGCTTCTTCTTTGCCGGCCTGAGATTCTGCGGCACCGTCGCCGCTTGCTTTAGCTTGCGCTCTCTCTTGTTCCTTCTCGCCCAGCTCAGCCTGCTCGGCGGAAAAGCCCAGGGCCGCATAACCTGCACAGAGGGTTTCGATGAGCACAACAATGCCACGCAAACCGGGGATCTTGAAAAACGGAACCTTCTCGGCGATGCTGACGAACGTTCGGTCTTTGACGATAATTTCGCCGTTCTGCCGACGCACCGCCACGGCGAGCCCCGACGCAGCGCGCATCATCACGCCTTCGAGGACGGCCTGACCACCAACATTGGTAGGGGCGGGCATAGGTTTCGTTAGGGCGCTGAAAGCCCCAAACATCTACTGCGCGCGGCGATACTTGCGGTTGAACCTCTCAACGCGGCCTTCAGCGTCGATCAGCTTCTGCTTGCCAGTGAAGAACGGATGGCAGCCCGAACAGATGTCGATTTTGAAGTCGCCACGAATCGAGCGTGTGTCGATAACATTGCCGCAGGCACATATAATCTGTGCTTGCTTCAACTCTGGATGGATACCTGCCTTCATCTCAAACCTCTC
>MGST01000352.1 GCA_001798605.1 Deltaproteobacteria bacterium RIFOXYA12_FULL_58_15
TAGAGGGTTTGCAAAGTGGAGGATACATTGAAGGCCATAAGCTCGCGTTCTCTGCCGAGGAAATCGGCAAGATCGATTCTTACCTCCACGGTGCCTTCAGGCACAACCAACTCTACGAGATCCCCGAAGGGCGGCGCTACTCCTTCTCCCAAGCCGTCACCAAGCTGTGTCGTGCGGCAGTCGCCTCCATCCAACAGGAACAGAGGACAACGGGCATTCCGATCGACGCCCCTGCCATCAGCATTCTGCCTTCACCACTTTCTTGGGAGGACGCCCGAGCTGTGCGTCTTTCCCTGCAGAACGACTCTCTCGAGGGCGCCATCGCGAAACTTTGCCAGGTGACGGCCCTCGGCGCCAATAATGTATTGCTCGGCCCAATCGATGTGACCGAGAACCATGGCGTCACAGAGTTCAACACACCCGTCGGCACGATGGCTTACCTGCGGCACTTCGTAAACGAAGCGCATCAACGAGGCATCCGGGTGATGCTCGATCTCAATTGCCTTTGCACCACCGCTCGGGGAGACGTTCTGTTCCAATCCCTCGCCAAGTTGGCAGCTACCTTTGTCAAGCAAAGTGGTATCGACGCGATCCGTCTCGATTCCATGGGGCACATCCCCCAGGAAGAACGGGCAACCTTAGGCCATCATGTGAGCCTTGCCGTGCGCAAGCTCGGCCTGAAGAATTTCAACTTGGTCCCAGAGCAAACCGGGGACGCTGTGGATACCGGGTACATCAAGAGTCGCATGCATCCCGACGCACCCTTTGCCGCCGCCTTTGCCGTTACTCAAGCCCAGGCGTTTGCCGAAGTATTCGCCGACAAGGGAGGAACCTGGCCCCTCGAGCAGGCTCTGACTAAGCAGGACCAGCTCATCCTACCCAACCTCGCCTACACGACAATCGACGGCGTTACGGATCTCGGCGCGCCCAACGCCAAGCCCAACGCCAAGCCCAACGCCAAGCTCAACGCGGCCCTAACGCTACAAGCTGCGTGGCCCGGTGTACCGGTGACCTCCCTGACGGCCGCCCCTTCCGTGCTCCGAGCGGCCCAGAATCTCCTTTACACACCGCGCAAGGAGCTTCCCGAGCTTCGTCGTGGCTCGACCTATCCGTTGTGGGCTGAGAACGGTCCCCTGTTCGCGTTCGCCCGACAGTACGAGGGCAACACAACGATCGCCGTTGTCAACACCGGCAAAACCAAGCGCCAATCGCAACGCATCTACATGAGCCAACCAATCGCCCTCGCGGCAGGGGCAAGGCTCAAAGACTTCCACAGCGGCCTCGAGCTCACGGTCCAAGTGGACGCGAACGGGAAAACCTTCATCGACGTGCCGGCGCTCGAACCCTACCAATCCTTGCTTCTTTCAAATGTCGAACGGACGTCGAGACTGGTCGCAGGAGCGAGATCGATCAAGGACGTACGACTGATCCCTGCTGGCAATGTCACAGCGTCCCCCAAAGATTGGCGGGACTGTCGTTTCTACTTTGTCATGGTCGACAGGTTTGCGAATGGCGACACCGATAATGACGAGCGTGGTTGGGCCGGTTTTGATCCCTCGGACCCTTGGAAATCCCACGGTGGCGACATCGCTGGCGTCCGCGCCCACCTCGATTACATTCAAAATCTTGGCTGCAACGCCCTGTGGTTGTCACCCCTGGCGCAGAACTTCGGCACCTATCATGGCTATTCGGCCATCAACGCCCTTGGCGTAGACCCATCCCGTGGGACCGCCGCGGAGCTACGCGAGCTCGTCGATGAGTGCCACCGTCGCGGCATGCGAGTCGTTCTGGATGTGGTGCCAAACCACACCGCCGATGTGCGCGAGTACCCCCAAGGACACCACGGATTCTCCGAGAAGAAGATTCCGGGCGCGCGATTTCGCTCGGATCGACCAGCAACGATTCCCCAGGAGCTTGAGTTTCACGACCAGGGTGCCTGCGACGACTGGCAGGATGCCAACAAGACACACAACGGCGACCTTTTCGGCCAGCTCTCTGACCTCGACACGGAAGATCCCCGGACTCTCCGCGCACTGGCTGACACCTACAAATGGTGGATCGCCAACTTCGATCTCGATGGCTTCCGCCTCGACGCCGTCAAACACGCACCAAAAGCTTTCTGGGATCGATTCAACGCCGAAATCCTTCGCTTTGCCAAAAAGATTGGCAAAGACAACTTCCTACTCATGCCCGAGTACCTCGCGGGAAGGCCACAAGAACAACTGCCCGCCACCAAGGTTGACCTCAAAGACGGCGGCAGTGTGAACCTCGCGCCTCTCAACCACCCGCTGTTTTTTGCCCTCAAAGCAGTAGCCCAAGGTGCACCGAGCAGCACCCTGTGCGATATCTTGCGCGGCATGAACGAGTTCTATGCCGAGCCCACCCTCAACGGAAAGTTCGCAGACAATCACGACTTCCCGAGATTCTTGCACGATATCGGTGGCAACAAGAAACTCTATGCCGCCGTGCTGACGACCTTGTACGGCGTCGCGGGCATGCCCATCGTCTATTACGGCTCAGAGCAGGGCTTCTCGGGTGGCGCCGATCCCTGGTGTCGCGAGGACATGTTCGAAAATCCCGAGCTTCGATACACAACCGTCCCCAAACCCGGCCAAGATAACTTCGACGAGAACAGTGAGCTTTACCAACTCATGAGCAGGCTCAACGCTTTGCACGCTGAGCTCGATGAGCTGCGCCTTGGGGATACCGACATCCGTTGGGAGCGCGACGATCGGCCTGACATGTTTGCCTTTGCCCGCAAGCTCCCTGGCTCCGAAATCATCGTCGCTGGCAATTTCACCGGCAGCGAGGCCGAAGCGAAAAGCTTGCGTCTCGATCCCGAGGTTTTTGCCCCAGGAGACCTGCTTTGTGATCGCCTCGACCATGATCGGATCGTCAAAGTTCGCGGCAGCCAAGACAAGCCCACCATCGACCTTTGGTTAGGTGCCGAGTCCGCAGTGATCTTGACGAAGGTCTGATCCACGTGTCATTGCTGTTGCCGAAACAAAAAATAACATCAGCAACATCAGTAGGTTTTGAGCGATAATCTTTGTGTATGACGCCTCCCACGCAAAGACCCCACAATCTTGTACGCCTCGTCAGCAAGAAGGATGTTTTCCCCACTCATGGGGGCGTGGGATGAAAGGCGTGTCTGGAAACACTGGCCAACTGCGGGCCGACACGACCTTCCAAAAAATCTGCAGTGACGTCCACGACCTCACTCATGACCCAGCGTTTGCTGACAAGAAAACCAAAGCGGATGAAATACTCAACACGGCGTGGCCGACAGACTCGGAACACGTCGGCTGCGACAGCATCGTTGCCCTGGGGAAGACCCTCGGCGGCACCGATACACCGTGCGTTCAGTGGCAACAAATGCTGGCGAGCAAAACGGCGACTGAGCAAACCGAGTCGGCCGGCAGCAGCCTTTTGGACCTGCGTGTACAGGAGCAAAAAGTCGGTCCCAAGCGCCGCATAAATGCCACGTTTAAGCTCATCCGGCAGGAGCGGAAGAACCTGCAAAAACAGATCGCCACTGTCAAAGAAGAGATGGTTGCAATCCTCTTTGATGGGCAAAAAGGCGTCAATCCCGAACCCCGGCCAGAGTCCCAGCTCAATCAGCAAGAACTGGCTGACCTCACTGCGCTGCGCAAACATAGGGAGAACCTGGGCTCGAAATACGAAGGCCTCGGCAAACTCGGCCGAGCACTTTCCGCCCTGCGCACGGAAAAATGGCATGACCGTCTCAGCGGCGCGGCGCAGATGCCCATTACCCTGTGGAGCCAACCGGGCGTGTATTGGCTCGGATTTGCCCCCGGCATTGGTTTCTCTGAACGCAATCCCGAAACCAATCGACGACAGTGGCGCTTCGCCTTTCAACCCAGCGGTGACCTGTGCAGCATGGTGGGTCCCTGCGCCGACCTAGTACAGACGGCAAAGCACGTCCGCTCTAAAGTTGGAAAATCTGCCAAGCTCGACAGACTCGAACAGCTCGAGCAACCAAGCAGCGAAGAGCTGACCTTCATGCAGAAGATCAAAAAGTGGGGATTGGGCTATGTGCTCAAGTTCTTCGCCTATCGCGCCTACAAACCAATCCTGCAATGCGATGCCTATGGAGTGAGTGTCACCGGCCTCTTCTGGGCGGGGCGCATCAGCAACGAGGAAAAGAAAACCGGCGGGTTCGAAATCGGCTGCACGGCGTTCCCCGTCAATTTTGGTTTTGGCGTTGCCCACCCCAAGTTGCATCACTCCCTGACCGAGTTGGAAAACAAGTTGACCGGCTCGAAACTCGGCAGATGGACCAAAAAGCGGGCACAAGACGTCAAGCTTGCCCGGGACCAATTGGTCGAAGGGCTCAAAGACGGCACCTTGCTCCCACAACACAGCGCTCTCTACTGATTGACCCACCGGCGCGGACCGGAGCTGAACCTGTGCAAAGCAACGAACTATCAGACCTGCTGGAACGCGCCGCGCAACACATGCGGGCTGACGAATGGGACGAGGCACAACAGGCGTTGACTCCATTGGAAGGCGCCAGAGCTACGGATGACAGCGCGGAGGACGTGATCACAGGGCTGCTCTTGCTTGCGAGCTTGCGTGGTGCCGAGTCTCCCGACGCGGCGTGGTCTTCCCTACAACGCGCCGAAACCCTGGGCGAAGCTCATTCCAAATGCCTGCCCCCGAGGCTGCGCGCCGAGAGCGCGCTCCTGTGTGCCTATCATTTCTCGGGCATCGGCGACGACGGGACCGCTCGAGCACACCTCGAGGTGGCGGTGGAGCGAGCGCGGCTCGCGTCTGACCCCAACCTGTTGGTGACAGCCCTGTACCTGTTGGCCGGCGCCCATGCCGCTTTGGAAGACATCCGCGGGGCTGAGCCCTTGTTGCGGGAATGCACCGAAGTGCTGCGCCAATCCTCTTCAACCCTGCTGCCCCAGATCCTGGTCGAGCGTGCGGGCCTGCTGTCGCGGCAGGGCGCAGCCAAAGCGGCGCTCTGCCTATTGCAGAGCGCTCACACAGCAGCCGATGAGATCTGGGACATGGACGATCCGCGTCTGGCGGTGTTGCTCACGGGCCTAGCCATCGTACACATGAGCGTGCCTGAGCCGGACCATGCTGCTGCCGAAGAAGCGCTCGAGGGCGCATTGGCCATCTACTCTGAAACCCTCGGCGATCAACATCCCGAGGTCGGCAGAACATTGATCCTGCTCGGGCGCCTCAACCTGCAAAATGGCAAACCCCAAAAGGCCCAGCCACTGCTGGCCGAGGCTATCTGGCTGTTGCAACGGGCCGAAGTTCCAGATCCCCTCACACTGGCCGACGCTCACAACAATGCGGGCTCAACCCAACTTGCCCTCGGCGATGCCAAAATTGCCATCGAACACTTCAACGCTGCCCTCGCCGAGCTAAGCAAGAGCGAGGAAGACACCGAGCAGCTCGCTCGCCTCGTCCGTCAGAACCTTGCTTTGGCCGCTGGTCTTACCTGAGCCCGGCCGAACCAGTTGAACGAAACACGGGACTCGCACTGCGCACGTTGATATACGATTGCCGCCCAACTCTGAGGAGCTCGCAATGACAAAGCCGCGCCTGAAGTTCTGGCAAATCTGGAACATGAGTGTTGGTTTCTTCGGCATCCAGTTTGGCTGGGGCCTGCAGATGGCCAACATGAGCACCATCTATCAGTATCTGGGTGCAGAGGAAGGGGACATCCCAATCCTCTGGTTGGCGGCACCACTGACCGGGCTCATCATTCAACCGATCATCGGCTACTACAGTGACCGCACCTGGACCCGTTTGGGCCGCAGGCGACCGTATTTTTTGTTTGGCGCGATCTTCGCGAGCCTGGCGTTGTTGGCAATGCCAAACTCCAGCGCTTTGTGGATGGCGGCGGGCCTGCTGTGGATTCTCGATGCGTCGGTGAACGTAAGCATGGAGCCCTTTCGTGCGTTCGTCGGCGACATGTTGCCGAGCGAGCAACGCAAGGTTGGCTTCGCCATGCAGAGCGTCCTCATCGGCGCAGGTGCAGTGCTGTCTTCGATGCTGCCCTTTGTTTTAACCAATGGTTTTGGCGTCAGTGGAGAGTCGACCGCAGAAAGTGCCATCCCCGCCACTGTTCATCTCGCCTTCACCATCGGCGCCTTCATCTTCTTTTTGGCGGTTGTCTACACGGTGGTCACCAACCGCGAATACCCACCAGAGGATATTGCAGCTTTCGAAAAAATGAAGAAGGAGTCCGCGGGCTGGGGCAACGCCTTCCGCGAGATCGTGAGCGGCATCACCTCAATGCCGAAGACCATGCGGAAACTCGCGTGGGTACAATTCTTCACCTGGTTCGCGCTGTTTTGCATGTGGATCTACTTTGCCCCTGGCGTCGCCAAAAACATTTTTGGGGGAGTCCCCCTCGGCGTCACCGACCAAGCCCTCAACGAAAAACTCGATGCCGACCATGCGAGTCTTTTCAACACCGCCGTCTTGGTTGCCCGTGGTTATGGCGAGCGCAAAGCTGAGCTGGCCAAGGACGTCGTGGCCCCGCCAGAGGACAGTGGCGGCTTGCTGGCCGTGGTTGGACTCAAGGCACCTCCCTCCGACCCCGCGGAAAGGCTCACCGTGGGCGACCTGCAGACGATCCTGCAGGCAGCCCTCGAATCCACCGCCCCGAGCGAAGCCTCCGAAGCTGAGCGAGACAGCCCCATGATTCGCACCATTGCGGCACAGCTGCTTACCGTCACCCGTGGACCCGAGGGCAATGTCGATTTGACCAGCCTCAATGGGGCTGCCAACGCGCTGTCCGAAAGGCTCGCCAAGGCGCGCAAGTATCAAGAAGGCGCAGCTTGGGCGGGAGTCTGTTTTGCCGCCTACAACCTCACGGCATTCTTCTTTGCCTTTTTGCTGTTGTGGTTGGTCAGGCACGCCGCCGCGAGAAACATTCACATCGCCTGTCTCACCTTGGGAGGCGTGGGCTTCTTGTCGATACTCTGGATCGACTCGCCAAACGTGCTGCTCTTCTCGATGATCGGCATTGGCATGGCTTGGGCGAGCATCCTCGCCATGCCCTACGCCATGCTTTCCAACGCGCTGCCCGCGAACAAAATGGGCTTCTACATGGGCGTGTTCAACTTCTTCATCGTCTTGCCACAGATCCTCGCCTCTGTGGGCTTGGGCAAAGTCATGGAGCACTTCCTGCACAACGACTCGATGAAAGCCATCCTTCTCGGTGGTTTCGCGATGATCATCGCCGCCCTGTTGAACCTGCGGATTGATGTGGCCGAGACCGAATAACAGAATAGATCACCGAGGGGAGGAAAGAAGTAGATGAACTTTGTGTCGCTCTGCTATCTTCACCAATTCCAGGTCAGTCGTTGCCAATGGGAGTCTTCTTCGAATGGCCAATTCCAAGTAGGCCGCATCATACACCGTCAGCCCCGTCTTATTGGCCAACACGGCCGTCTCCCTAAAGGCACGGGAGATGCCCTCCTCATCTACGATCAAAGGTAGACTGCTCAGGGCTTGAAGTGCTGTTTCTCTATCCCCCTGCAAGATCTTCTTCCGACGTACGAGCACCGTGAGAGCGTTTGCCACTTCGAAGGGCCAAAGCGATGGCACGAAGAGCTGTTCTCCCGACGCTACCGCATCAAGCAGAAAATCTGTCTCTGGGCTTGCTTGCGAGTACACGGCCCAGGCCACTCCGACGTTCGCATCAGCCACAAATCCATTCTTCATGGACGGCCCTTGTCAATTGCACTCCGGATTTCTTTTTTGCTGATGCGTCTATTACCTCTCCTTTTGGCCATGGCTGCCCGGAGTTCTCGTAATTCAGAGACGCTCCTCTTCACATTTTCAAGTCTGGCTTTGCCCTCAGGTACAATACGGGCCACCGGCTTGTCGTGTCTGGTGATAACAACCTCTTCACCGGAGACAACGCGGTCAAGAAGCTCCCCAAAACGGAGCTTGGCGTGAAAAGCAGTGACGGCAGACATGGCATCCTCCAAAATAATCAGTCACTGATTAATATGACATCAGCCCATGAGATGTGCAATGCTTGAAAAGGGAACCTTTGTCTTACCATCCGCAGG
The DNA here is from genome assembly GCA_001798605.1 of Deltaproteobacteria bacterium RIFOXYA12_FULL_58_15. Classification (GTDB taxonomy): domain Bacteria; phylum Myxococcota; class XYA12-FULL-58-9; order XYA12-FULL-58-9; family XYA12-FULL-58-9; genus XYA12-FULL-58-9. The sequence goes on from MGST01000352.1 coordinate 8,070, forward strand.
TGTCGTGATGAAATGTCGTGAGGAGGTCACTCGCCAGCATCGAAGCAGTGGAGTGCCACACCATTCTTCCCTGCTGTGGCATACCATCCGACCTTGGTGTCCCAAGTACCAAGAGTAATCAGCATTTGACCGGGTGTGGCGCCAACCACGGTGCGACACTCGGGGTGATGTACATGCCCGCAGATCACCACATCGAACCCCTGGGCATGCTCTGCGGCAATGCGGGAATCGACGATGGCCATCGAGTGGCGCGGCTTTCTGTTGGTCTCGGCCTGGCTCTTCACTCGCATCCACCCGACGAGGCGGACCAGGCGTTTCATGCCGAGCATGCCGAGCATACCGAGCACGAAGCGGCTGCGAATGACTCGTCGATAGAATTGATAGCGCCAGTCTCTGGTGCAGAACAAATCGCCATGGTGCAGGAGCAAACGCTGCTCGTTGATCATGAGCTCAACCCGATCACCAACAATTTCAGCGTCGCAGGCCTTTGACAAACCAGGGCCGGCGGCAAAATCGCGATTACCATACAAGACAGAGATCTCAACTCCTGCATCCCCCGCGGCAGCGAGGGCCCCTAGATGTGCTGCATAACCCGGTAGGGTCTCGACGCCTCGCTCGACCCAGTAGTCAAACAGGTCACCCACAATATAAAGGTGGGTTGGTTTGCCCGCCCTGGCCCTCTCTGCCAAGCGCTCCAGGAAATGGCCAAACAATCCGGTTTGCTCACCCGGTTGCCAGTGCACATCCGACGCGAAATAGGTGTCAGCCTCAATCAGCATTGCCCAGCCGTTCTGGATCGGCACCCAAAGCATAACGCTTGCTCGTCACGCATCAGTGCAGAAGGTGACGATTGTCAAACTTGCCTTTGGGTTTCTTCGGCTTCTTCTGCCGCACCTTCACCCGCTTGGAAGTCTGGGCGGCGGGTTTGTCCTTGGGCTTCTCAGATGACACCTCAACTGCGGCAGATTTTTCCGGCACCCCCGCGTTGGCAACAACAGGCTCTCGCCTCAATCCCAGCTCGTCCGCAACTTTGGTGGGAAAGCAATAAAAGATCTCACCAGCCACATCGGCTAGCTCAGATGCAGCCTTGCTCTCCTGGGGCAAGGCCAAACATTCCTCGCCATCGGCACACCCCTGTGCACACATTTGTCCGCACATTGACTTGGTGGCAAACACCAAGCAGTTTCCGCTCTTGCAGTGGATTTGCTTCTCGCAGGGTTCGCCCAGCTCCAAAGAGCCTCGTTTTGATGCATCGATCACGGCAAACGTGATCACGACACCCAATCCCACCGTGATCACCCCGGCGATGATTTTACCCATTGATGCTCCGGTGTTTCTTGGTGAATCCGCCAAAAATACCGCTGGCGACCAAAGCTATTGGTAGGGGCTTGCCGCTGGTGGGCGAGTGACAACGGGGACGGTCGTCGTCTCCTCCGTTATGTCTTCTGTGGGCTCGTTGTCGATCTCAACCTCGATCTCGGTCGTGCCCGAGTAAACCGCAAGCTCTCCGACACACGCCTCACTCTCGGCTAGGAGTTGCTCAGTCTTGGTGGCCGCCACGCTGACTTTGCGGAACTCATGGGACGCTACCTCGGAATTACGCCGCGCCAGGGCCTCTTGCATGGCAACATCGGCTTGCTCTGAAATCTTCAACAGGCCTTTGATCGCGGTGAGCTTTTCGTTGACACAATTGAGCTTCACAACGTCACGTTCCTCGCGCGCCTCCTCCAAGTGCCCGAGGACACGGGTAAGAGCCTCACGCATGCGGTCGAGGTGCTCGCGGGCGATACCGGCTTTCTGGTTGTCGGGGATTTCGGGATCCGACACGTCGGCGTTTGAATCAACCGTCTCACCGTTCTGCTTGTCCTGCTTATCCTGTGCCTCTTGGGCGTCTGCCTCGCCGAATGCAAAAACCAAGGCAACAGGCACCACCGCCATGATCATGGTTCTTCGTAGCATCCCGGTAAACTAGCCCGACAGAGCTACAAGGTCAATGGAACCTAGGGGCAAAAAGCCGTTCGGGCCTTTGCTGTTTCCCCAAAAGGTTTGTGCGATTCCCTCTGTCAATAGTGCAAAAACGGTTGACGAATCGCAGCGTATTTGCTTCCCTGCCCAGCTCCAGATTGTCATTTGCCCAAGTGCAAACGGAAAGGTCTGACTAAGTGCGATTCGAACAACCCCTCATCGAAGGAACATTGGTCCGCCGCTACAAACGTTTTCTCGCGGATGTTGTTCTCACCAGCGGCGAAGAAGTCACGGTTCATTGCGCCAACCCAGGAAGCATGATCGGGTGCTCTGATCCTGGCAGCAAGGTTCTGGTTTCAGTGCGCGACGATCCCCGTCGCAAATTCTCCCATCAATTGGAGATCATCTTCGCAGGTCGAGTCCCAGTCGGCATTCACACGGGTCGGCCAAGCTCGGTGGTGGCAGAAGCGATTTCCCAAGGCAAGGTGCCGGAGCTCGCCGGTTACGCCACCATGCGCCGGGAGGTACGCGACGCCCGCGACAGCCCCGTTGATCTCCTCCTCGAAGGCAACGGTCTGCGCCCCTGTTACGTCGAAATCAAGAATGTCACCCTCGCCCAGGAAGACGTCGCCATGTATCCCGACGCCATCACGGAGCAAGGCACCAAACACATGGCTGAGCTCACCGACATCGTGCGTGAGGGCAACCGTGCCATGGTGATTTTCTTGGCGCAGCGCTCCGATGTCGAGCGCTTCAGACCCGCCGACCATATTGACTCCGAATTTGGTCAGGCCCTGAGGGACGCGGTGGCGCGGGGGGTCGAACCTATCTGCTACCGTGCGAAGGTTACCCGTAAGGGCATCGAGCTGGACACCCGGCTACCTATCGAAATCGACTGACGTCACCGACGCCCGCTCCGATGCAAGCGGCGTCACTTCAAATATTTCTCGATAGTTTTCAAGACGTCAATGTGATCGACGAGATCCGTGATGTAATCGAGCTTGTCGGTATTGATGACGATTGTGGGCGAGCGCTTGTAGCCTCCAAACCATTCTCCGTAGAGATCGTTGAGACCGCGAATGTAGGAGACAGGAATTGACTGTTCTTCTCGACGTCCGCGGAGCTTGATACGACGGCGGATGTTGCGCACCGAGGCTGACAGATAAATCATCAAATCTGGAGGTGCCAAGGAACTGACGATCGCCTGATAGAGGTCTTGATAGACACACCAGTCGCGTTTCTTGATGAGACGACGACGATAGAGATTCGCAGCAAATACCTCAGCATCTTCGAAAATGGTTCGATCCTGCACCACCGTTCGTCTTCGACGCTCGGCTTCGAGGTCCTGATGAATGCGAAACTTGTGGGTCAAAAAGTAGATCTGCGAGTGAAACGCCCACTTATTCATGTCGGCGTAAAAATCGACCAAATAAGGGTTCTCAGCATTGGGCTCGTAGAACGGCTCGACGTCGTAATGCCGGCAGATGAACTCCACCAACGTACTCTTGCCACAACCGATGTTCCCTGCGACGGCGATGTAGGTGGTTTTTCCCATTGAGTGGCAGAGGCTATCACGATTGGCTACACTGGTGCTATTGACGGATTCATGCCCCTTGCCACATTATCCCTTGGGGCGTTGGGCGTTGTCGCTCAGTCCAATGTGAGGAGCGTCATGCGAGGTTTCTGGTGGAAGTGTGCCTTTCTCGGCTCTTTGTTGCTGGCGGGCTGCGATACGCTCGGGAAGAGAGTCGAGAAGGAGATCCGCAAGGCGGCCGTCGGTCACATCCCCGACCCTACAGAGGTCATCGAGGAAGACCCGATCCTGGTCAACTCGATTCTGCCAAGCCGCGGGATGACCACCGGCGGCGATCAAATCGAAATCGTGGGCCTCAACTTCGAGCAAGGCATGGTCGTGTTCTTTGGTGCCATCGAGGCGGGCCAAAGCCTGGTGGTTGACTCAAGCCGTATCGAGGTGGCCACGCCGGCGGCACCTATCGGCTTTGCCGATGTCTTCGTGGTAGACCCGCAGATGTGCGAATGGAGCAACAACTGTAGCGTTCCCAGCTGTTGCTTGCGATGGGGTGTGTTGGAGCTCGGCTTCGAATTCTATGAACCAGTGCTCGCCCACTCGATTGCCCCCAATCGCGGGCCGACAGTCGGTGGAGTTGACGTCATCATCGAGGGTGCAGGATTTGTGGACGGCACCCAGGTGCTTTTTGGCAACAGCACCAGAGTGTCGGCGATTATCATCCACAGCGGCAAGCTCGTCGTCACCCAACCGCCACTGCCACGAGACGTCTACGCGGTGACGGTCACCAACTACAACGGCTCATCCACACTCCCCGCAGCATACACGACCTGGGCTCCAGTCCACATCGACAGCGTCATGCCCTTTATGGGACCTTTGACCGGCGGCACCGCCGTGGTCGTGAGTGGCACCGGATTCGTTAATCCCACCGCTCTGCGATTGGGAAGTGCAAACTTGTCCGCCGACGCCCGCTCCGATGAGGCAGAGCTCGCTGCGGTAACTGAGCCCGCAGCAATCGAGGGTTCTGTGGATGTTGCGGTCGAAAATGAGAACGGCGCTTTCACTGCCAGCGACGCTTTCGTCTTCATCGACGAGAGCAACACGGCGGCCCGAGTGGTGTCGATTGCACCGGCAACTGGTTTGGTCGACGGAGGCCGGGTCGTGCGAATTGCCGGCGTGGGTTTTGCGGTTGATATGACCGTTAGCTTTGCTGGCATCGCCGCCAATTGCGATGTCTTGAGCTCTAACGCCATCACCTGTATGACGCCAGCTGCGCGTGAGGGTTACGCGGATGTGCGGGTGCGAGGGACCGACATCGACCTGACGATACCTGATGGATTCAAGTATATCTTGCTCGACATCGAAGCGGTGGTCCCCAACGAAGGTTCCTTGGCTGGCAACACCTATGTAGAGCTGTTTGGCAGTGGGTTCGGCGCTGACACGCAGGTCTTCTTCAACGATGCACCTGCACGCAATATCAAAGTGGACAGCGAGAGCCGTCTTTCTCTTCGCGCGCCACCGGGAAGTGGCACCGCTAACCTGAGAATCGAGACCCAGGGCGTTGATGTCACCACGATTGAGGCCTACCGCTACTTCGACCCCTACAACGATGATTTTTGGAGCGCTGGTGACTCGATCGAGGGCGCAGTGAACCTCACGGTGATAGACTGGAACACCCGCGCCCGCATACCTGGTGCCTTTGTCATGCTTGGCACCGACCCAGAAACCAACCACCAGGGCTTCACCAATGAGCGCGGTCAGATCACCTTTTCCGGACCGGACGTCTATGGCCCACAGTCGGTGACCGCTGGCAAACTCGAGTATGCCCTGTTCTCGTGGATTGATGTCAACGCCGAGAATCTCACCCTGTTGCCCTATCCGTACCCACCACCCTTCAACCCTGGCTTCGACTCCGGCCCGCCGCCACCCATTGTACGTGGCACCATCAAGCGCCTCAAAGATGAATACAATCTCGGAGATGACCTGGTGTTGGTCACCACCACCTATGAGTCATTCAGTATCCCACTGCCTGATCCCGGACCCCGGTCTGTCGTGGTCAACCAGGGCGAATATGAGATTTGGGCGAGAACCGGGGATATGGTCGTCACCGCCTACGTGGGCGTTAACAACTACGGAACGCTGGCGGTGCACGCCATGGGTTTTGCGCCGTTTGTGTCTACAGAAGTTGGATCCGGCGACGAGTGCAGCACGGACGCCGATTGCCCCGAACCAGACCGCTGCTACAACTATGGTGACGGTGCCATGTTGTGCACACGCGTCTACGAGGGTGTCGACATTCTCGTCGACACTCCCCTCAAACAGGTATTTGAAATTCAACTCGAAAATCCTCCCCTGGGAGAGCCTAATGGCCCCAACACCAGCTGGTCGTCGTTGTACTATGATTTCGGAAGCATGGGTCTTTTGCCCATGCCTGACGTCTTCGGCGAGTCCGAGTTGATTTCCATGAACATGCCCGCCGACCTCCCCGGGGCTCTCGAGCACACGCCGTTCTTTGTGACGACAGGGGTCTCTGTGGGCTTCGATGATGGTGACCCATCCACACCCATTCAACTCTATCCCCCCGAATCCGTGGTGCGGTTGCCAGCGCTCATCCACACGGCCGAGCCAGCCGTCGCCACGCCGATGTTGGGAACGTCACTCGAAATCAAACCCATGTTGGGCGGCACCATCGACACGCCCATGCAGTTTGAGTTCAGCGTTAATAAAGAAGTAGAGGCGACCAGTTATCTGCACGTCTATTTTCTAGATGGTCAGTTGATCACTTGGATCGCCCTTGGACCGGGCTGGAAACGCGAGTTTGAGCTACCGATGCTCCCAGAGGTTGTTGCCGAACTGCGGTTTCTCCCCAACACGGTCGAAGAGCCTCACCTCTACTATTGGCAGATGATGGGCATGTACTCACCGGGAGTCGATTTCAACCATCTCGATCCTGTCCGGCTGTGGGACTGGCGCAGTCAGTCGATCTACAACGCCTACTTTTATGCTCCCGAGAGTCCCTAGTCGAGGATCCCGTTCAAAGCGTTTGCCATTTACCGAAGGTGCTGCACGTGGCATCCTCAACCCCGGCATGGCAACCATCCTCATCGTTGACGACGAATCCATGATCTGTCGTGTTCTGAGCGAAACACTCAAGGGTGAAGGTCGCACCATCGTTACAGCAAACTCCGCAGAGGAGGGGTTGCGCAAATTGGAATCCATTCCATCTTTGGATCTCGCGTTCGTTGATAAGAACCTCCCGGACAGAAATGGCCTAGAGCTGGTGCGCAAGCTCAAGCAGCGTTACCCCGATGCCGAGTACATCATGATTACGGCCTATGCGTCCATCGATGCCGCGGTGGAAGCTGTCCGCCTGGGATTGTTCGACTTCATTACCAAACCGTTCGACATCGCAGACGTCGAACAGGTCGCGAATAAGGCCCTCGAAAAGGTCGAAACCGTCCGCAACAACGCGAAGCAACGCAAGATCAACGAAGAGCATCAGCAGTTGCTCTTGGCATCAGTTGACGATGGGATATGGGATTGGGACCTAACCGCGGGAACGATCTCGTTCTCACCAAGAGCACACGCTTTTCTGGGCATCACTGACGACGTGATCGGTGACGTGCCCAGCAATTGGCAGAATCTGGTGATCGCCGAAGACGCTGCGACGTTCGCATCGCAACTGCAGATGATCCATGATGGCACATCGACACTCTTCGATTGCGAGGTGCGTATGCGCCACGCAAACGGTGGACAACGCTGGGTTTGGATTCGAGGAAGCGCATTGATCGATAGTGACGCGACCGCACGACGCATCGTCGGATTTCACCGAGATGTGACTGATCGTCGTACCGTCGAGGCACATCTCGCGCATACCGCCGACCACGACCAGCTCACCGGTCTGCTTAACCGCCCCGCTTTTGTCGAACGAATCGAGCAAGCACTGCTCTCGACCAAGCGAGACCCTTCTACCTCCTTCGCAGTGCTCGCCATCGATCTCAACGGTTTCGGGCGTATCAACGACACCCTCGGCCACAACGCTGGGGACGAGGTGTTGATACGATGGGTGGAACGAATCTCGAGGCAAGTACGCCCCCACGACGCCTTCGCACGCATCGGTGCCGATCAATTCACGATTCTCCTCAACGGCATCCGCACGCCAAATGATGCCGAGGAGCTGGCAGAGCGCATCAATCGAGGGCTGCTTAATCCTTTCGAGGTACGCGACCGCCAAGTTACCATCAGCGTGAGTGTTGGCATCGCCCTCGGTCAAGACTACGAAAACGCCGAGGACATCCTTCGAGATGCCGGCACTGCCCTGGTCCAGGCCAAGGTCGAGGGCAAGGGGACCCACGTCACATTTGTCGACGCGATGCACAACCGGGCTGTAGAGCTATTGACACTCGACCAAGGTCTTCGAACAGCTGTCGCCAAACACGAATTCATCGCTGTCTATCAACCGATCATTTCCATCGAGACCGGGCGAATAGTCGCCTTTGAGGCGCTCGCCAGGTGGCAGCACCCAACTCGAGGTTTGCTGGCCCCAGCACAATTTCTCAATCGCGCAGCCGAGGTGGGTTTTCTCGCTGAGATTAGCTGGCAGATCACAACGATAGCATGTCTGCAACAGCGCCGATGGCTCGACGCGCTGGGCAGCAACGTCGGTTTGACGATCAACCTGAATGTCGCACCACCTCTCCTTCTGCGACGCTCGTTTGTTTCTGAGCTCACACGATTGTTAGATGACCTCTCCTTGCCGCCGGATTCAGTAAAAATCGAGGTGACGGAGATCGTCGCAATCGACAACACACAAGCTTCAGCAGAGATCATCCAGCAACTGCGCCGACTGGGAATCGCTGTTTGTCTCGATGACTTCGGTACCGGCTACGCCTCATTGAGTTGGTTGCACAATTTTCCGGTCGACGAGATCAAGATCGACAGGTCCTTTGTAACGGATATGACCACAGACAGGCGCAGCCACGTACTCGTTGGGGCAGCGGTCAACCTGGCGCACAGTCTCGGCCTACCCGTGGTGGCCGAGGGCGTTGAAACACAAGAGCAGCTAGCCGAGTTGCGAACCATGTCATGCGAGTACGCCCAGGGATTCCTCTTCTCCCGACCTTTGGCGGTGGACAAAGCCGAAAGCATTCTGTTGGCGGGTTCAATGGCTGCCGGCTGATTTGAAACTCAACCTTCTCGTCGTCTGCGCGCGACCGCATCAATGCGGATGAGCCCAAATAACTGGCGTCTTCTTTTCTTGTCAGTTGGAGGCAGACATTCGACTATCAACTTGTCGTTCGGCCTCGAACCAGTCTTGCTGTGGGTCACCGCCGGCAAAACCACGCAGTTCAGCAAGGCGGTACGCCACTTTCGCGATCATCTTGTGTCGATCTGTTTCGGAAGCAGTTGATAGGGTGTGCTTTCCGTTTTTGCCCGCGGTTCGTTTGGTATTCGCCGTCGTCGTTTTTGCCTTTGTTGTCGCAGCCACAGGCTCAACATTGGGCGAGCTCTTAGTCGCAGCCTTGGCTTTTGACTTGGTCGCTGTTTTGGTGGTCTTGGCGGTCTTGTTCACATTCCCTTCACTCTGTCCGCCCGTCGCTGGTTCTGTCTTCTTGCGAGGCATAGCTTTCCCTCCTCCGAAACGCCCTTGGGCAAAATTTTCGGGGCTAATCTACTCTTCAGCGTTCACATTGCAAGGGTTGATGTGCCAAAACGACACGGGTAGCAATGCAGCGCGTCACGCTTTGGCGACAGCCTGGTGCCACTCGGCCAACTTGGCGGTGACCGCTTCTTGGGTCATCGTCGGTGCGTAGCTCTTCTCGAGATTCCACGCCGAGGCGATGTCTTGGAGATCTGCGAACATCCCAATCGCCAAAGCAGCCAGATAGGCTGCGCCCAGAGCCGTTGTCTCCAACACCCGCGGGCGATGAATCTCAATCCCGAGAAGATCCGCCTGAAACTGCATCAACATCTCGTTGGCACAAGCACCACCGTCAACCCGCAACTGAGAGATGGCCGAGCCCGAATCACGGCGCATAGCTTCCAACAAATCGCTGATCTGGAATGCGATACCCTCGAGTGCCGCGCGAGCAATGTGCGCCCGTTTTGTTCCTCGGGTCAAACCACAAATGATGCCCCGAGCGTCAGGACGCCAATGCGGCGCACCGAGCCCTGTGAGCGCGGGGACAAACGTGACACCACCAGAATCGGGGACCTGCGCAGCGAGCGCCTCAACCTCGCCACTCTCAGCGAATAGCTCCAGCCCATCGCGCAACCACTGCACGACCGCACCGGCAATGAACGCACTGCCTTCAATGGCATAAGTGTTGATGCCGTTGATTCGCCAGGCGATCGTCGTTAGCAATCCGCTCTCGCTGACCCTCGGCTTCCCCCCAATGTTGACCAACGCGAAAGCACCAGTGCCGTAGGTGCATTTGGCCATGCCAGGCTCAAAGCATGCCTGCCCGAACAGCGCTGCCTGTTGGTCACCAGCGATACCAGCGATGGGAATACCGTCAGGCAACACGCCCATCCCTTTCGTCTTGCCATAGACCTCGCTCGACCCCGCCACTTCGGGCAACGCTTGCCGCGGCACCTGCCCGACAATGCCGCACAACTCATCGTCCCAGGCATTGCGTCTGATGTCGAAGAGCAAGGTGCGAGAAGCATTGGTTGCGTCGGTCACATAGACGCCACCGGTGAGTTTCCAGACCAGCCACGTGTCGATCGTTCCGAAACGCACATCGCCCTTGCTCGCACGCTGTCGCAACATCGGAACGTTGTCCAACAGCCAAGCAATCTTTGTCCCGGTGAAGTATGGGTCGATGACAAGCCCGGTTCGGCTGCGAATCATCTCCGCATGACCCGCGGCTGTCAGCTCGGCACAGAGATCTGCAGTGCGTCGATCCTGCCAAACGATGGCGTTGTGCAGTGGCCGGCCTTTGGTATCCCACACCCCGGTTGTTTCCCGTTGATTGGTAATGCCGACTGCAGCGATCGCTTCCCCCGGCGTGTTGGTGCTCACGAGAACAGCCCCGACAGCATCGAGGGTCGAATCCCATATTTCGGTGAGATCGTGCTCGACCCAACCGGGGCGGGGAAAGTGCTGCGGAAATTCAGCATAACCCTTGCCGAGAACGACGGCACCATTCACCCCGAACTCCACAACCAGACACGTGGTTCCGGTGGTGCCTTGATCGATTGCCAGTACTCGATTCTTCTCCATTTGTGGTCCCTCGACGCCTCAACACTCCCGCGACTATGTGCCGCTGCAGATGTGTGGTCAAGATGGCGCTGATGCCTTGCGTACGCGCCCCGTCGCCATCTAACATGGCCACATGGCAACCGAGCTGCCCATGGAATCACCAGACATTGCGTCGATCATCGTCATCCTTACCCGCGACCACGCTTTGGCCGAGCAAATTGCCGAAGACCTCGTTCGCCGCAACCCCGGTGTGGAAGTCCACGTCGTCAATAACTGGGAGACACTTCTCGAGCACGCCGCGCGGATTCATCCCGACCTTCTCGTAATAGACGGGCACAGCAGGGACGGCATCGACCTACGCGGCATCAATGCCAATCAAGGCCTCAAGCAGTGTGCTGTGGTGCTGCTCAATGACGAAGATGTGGAAGTCGAGGGTGCGTTTGGAGATGTTTTCACTCCAGCCATCGCTATTGAAAAAAGTGGAGACTTCGTTAGGAACATCGCAGCAGTTCTGATCAGCTCACACCAATCAGTCGGCACAGATCGACGAATTCAAGAGACGGTTCGCCATTACCGTGACATCCTCGAGGCTTCATCTGACGGTATCTTCGTTCTTCTCGGTGGCGTCCTCAGTTATGTCAACGAAAGCTTTGCGAAGGCGGTCGGTCGGTCACAGAACGAACTCATCGGCAATGTGACACTGACAGATCTCGTCTGTGACGACGACCGGCTCATGGTCGGTGAGGAACTCGCGCGACTTGCCGCTATTGGTGGCAAGAGAGATCTGTTTGAAGCGACCATCATACGCAGCGACAAAGTCGGGCACCGATTTGAGATTTCCTGCCAATCATCGGTGGTCAACGGAAACCGGGCCCTCGTTGGCGTCGCGCGCGACGTCACCGCCATTCGCGAGCTGCAAGATGAGATCGAGCGAGCCCGACAGCGAGCGGCTCAAACGGAGCGCCTACGCGCGCTCGGCGAGCTGGCGGCCGGTGTGGCACATGACTTCAACAATGCCCTGGAAGCGGTTCTTGGCCGCATTCAGCTTGTCCGCGAGAAGTTGAGAAGCGGCAAACCCGTTGAAGAGGACCTCGCGATCATGGAGAGTGCCGCTCGCAATGCCGCAGTGACGGTGCATCGGGTGCAGGACTTTGCCCGCCCTGCTGGCGACGACTCGTGGCACGATGTCGACCTTGGTGAAATAGCGAAAAACGCTGTCGAGTTGGTGCGCACACGAGTCCCGGCATCGGTCGACCTCAGCGTCAACATTGCTGCCACGCCGATCATTCGCGGCAGCGCCGTGGAGCTGCACGAGGTGTTCACCAATATTCTGACCAACGCGCTCGATGCCGTCGACGCGAACGACAGCGCCAAGCGGAAGCAGGTGGTTCTTCGCTGCTTCACCCAAGACCAATTGGCCGTGATTGAAGTGGAGGACAACGGTTCTGGTATGTCGCCCGAGATTCAAATGCGGGTGTTTGAGCCCTTTTTCACCACCAAAGGAGAAAATGGTACGGGGCTTGGTCTGAGCGTCAGTCATGGCATCTTGCGTCGACATGACGCCTTTGTCGACATTGACAGCAAGCCCGGCCGCGGCACCCGTTTTTCCCTAGCGTTCACTCCGGTGGGATTGAGCGCCACTGCAACGCGAAGAATCGATGGCAGCGCAATGTCTGTGGTCGTGGTGGATGATGACAGCAGTGTGGCGGAACTGATCAAAGACCTACTGGAGGAAATAGGTCATAACGTAACCCTCATCGACAACCAGGGAGATACGGTCGCCTTCATCGCTAAGAACCGCGTCGACCTCTTGATCACAGACCTTGATCTGCCTGGCACCAGCGGCTGGCAACTTGCACGGTCCGTTCGCCATGTTCGCCCAGATATTCTGGTGGGGTTGGTGACCGGATGGCCGCTGGGTGCAGATGACAAGGAGTTGAAGTCTCGAGGTGTGGACTTCGTCTTGTCAAAGCCCTTTTCTCTCGAATCGTTGACTGCGGCACTGGCCGGCCTTGGCGGAGATTGATCACTGCCGGCACACCAACTGAGACCCACCATCAACCTTCGACTTTCTCGAGGATCCCGCGCAACTGCTCGGATACAGCATCACCGTCCTCCAACTGCAGGCCGAGTCCAGGCGGGTCCGTTGCGATATGAACAACAACGCCCAGAATCTCCATGATGCCATGGGGTGGCGGCAGGAGCAGGCGCACCACGACTCTCTGTTGGTGTTCAGCCACGAACCGAGTGGCAACAAAAGCACCACAATGCACGATGTCGCCGTCTAGAACTCGGCGGAGCGCACTAGGTGCCCTGAGGTCCAAAACCAAATCGTCAGGAACATCTACCGGCTCATCCGTGGGAAGCTGCAATGGTCCGTTGAGTTCCTGACCGGCCTCAACCGCCCTGTTCTCAGCTGGTACCGAGGGTTCCACCTCGAGCACTGCGGCTGAGAGATCCACGCCTTCCCCAATGGGGTCCGATACTCTCTGTGAAGGGTGCCCGATCACTCGCAACGGGGTGTCGCCAAACGGTGCCTTGTCGTCGAGGCCCTCGACGACACATTTCACCACAGCGGGGCCCGTGGGCGTGGACAGATCGAGCTCTAAGTGTGTACCTGCATGGAGCTGCTCATCAACCTGCAGAGTCACACACGGACGCAACTCATCGCTGAACGCTCGTTTTGGATTCAGCCCCAACAACATGCACCGCAAGCCCTCGGCATCGTCGAGTTGCAGACCAGCACCGTGATTGTCAACATGAACGATCTTGCCGACTCGTATGAGCTCGCCTTGGGGTTTGGGCAGGGAAATGGTCAAGGTCACAACAGCACCCAAAGGAGGAGGGCTCGGCGCTTTCACGTAAACCCCTCCCGACGCCAACTCGCCATCAATGAAGGCCGTCATCGCCTCAAGACTTGTGATATCGAGATGCAATGCGGATTCGACTTCCATTTTGTCGAGCCCGAAGAGCGCCGGCCACTCGACCAAGCGAACCCCCATGCCGCTGGTGGCAATCATCGAAATCGTACGTGGTACTTTGTGCACACGAGTTACTGTGCACTCGGCGTAGAGTGGCCCCTCTGTGGTAATTACTTCGAGATGCAAACGGGTGCCGGCGTCTGCCGTCTTTACAGTCTCGATGAAGAGACCGGTCGCCGAGATATCCACGGTAAATCCATGCACATCGATATCGTCGTTCCAAAAACGAATCTTCAGGCGGGCTCGTTTCCGGACTGCCCGACGACGCTCTGTGGCCACCTGGGCCGGCATGAAGAACAAGATATCGGTCTGCCCGGAGACGCGCAAATTGTTTTGCGAACTTGACAGGAACCAACACTCCCGGCCTTATTGCTTCCATGGCAACGGTCGAATCCGCAAAGTCCGGACGCGCAAAGTGCCGCAAATGCAAGGCGTCCATCGCCAAGGGTGACCTTCGTTTCGGCAACGAAGTCGAGACCGCTTTTGGGGAGTCGGTATATTGGTATCACCTCAACTGTGCTGCCGCAGCCACCCCGGTAGAGCTTGCTCGAGCGTTGGAAACAACGAGTGAAGACATCCCGAATCGCGCCGATCTCGACAAACAGATCCTCGCGGGCAGAAAAGGTGCCAAACCAACCGTCTTTCCCTACGCTGAACGGGCTGCCTCGGGTCGTTCGACCTGCCTTGCGTGCAGTGACAAGATTGCCAAAGGTGATCTTCGGGTTGCCATAGAGTCGGAGATAGACACCGGCGCATTCACGAAGAAGGGCCCAAAGTACCTTCACGCCGGCTGTGCAACAAAGCACGCGGGAGACGATGGCCTGGTCGAGGCCTTGGAGAAACACAGTACGTCTCTCTCGGACACCGATTTATTGGAATTGAAGAAGCTACTCCAAGCGCTAACTTAACAGTTTCTGCGCGACCTCAAGGGCCTTGCGAGTCCTAATCAGAACGTCCGCCGCGCGCTGTTTCTCGACGCCAACGGTGCTGCGAGTCTGGTCAACCAAGTCCCGAGCCTCTTGTAGGTCCGCCTCGAGATTCTGGATGCGATCGCGGCTGTTCTCCACTGCTGCTTTGAGCTTGGCGATCGCCTCATCACGGACCTCGACATTGTGTTGCAGCTCCGTAGAGGTTTCCTGCAGGCTGCCTTCGACGTTGTCGATCTCTTGGCGAGCCTGATGCAGTTCTTGCTCGAGCTCCGCGGTACGATTTCTCTCAGTTCGAAGTTGTCCTTCGAGGTCGTTCACTTGCTCATTCCGCTCAGCCAAGGCACCGTTCATCCTGGCAATGGTATCGTCACGCGCCTCGAGGGCTTGTTGTGATTCGCCCAGCTCACTCTCGAGGTTTGCACGAGCGCTGGCCCCCTCACTGTTGAGCTTGGCCACTTCGTCGCTGAGTGAGTCTATTCGTTCGTCACGCTCAGAGATGCCCTGTTTCTGCGATTCAATGGCCGCCTTGAGTTTTTCGATGGCCTGGTCACGCAGGTCGATATCGCGGTTTGCTTGATCCCGACTTTCGACGAGCTCGGCGATTTCGCTGTCTTTGTTTTGGACCAAATCACTGAGCTCGGCGGTCCGCTCATCCGCGGCTGCAATCTGCTCGTCTCGCTCAGCAATCGCTGAACGCTGGCGCTCGATCGCTTCTTTGAGCTTGCCGATGGCCTCATCACGGACCTGAACATCCCGCTCGGCCTGCTCTTGCGTTGCGGCTTTGTCGCCCTCGAGCTGTTCGGTGAGAACCTGTTTCTCAGCTGCAAACTGCTCTTCCAACGCCGTCTTCTCGGCCTCAAGCTGCGACCGTAAGGCTAACCGCTCTGCTTCCTCTTCTTGTCGTAACCCTTCGAGCTGCTCAAAGGCTTGTTGTCGCTGCGTCTCGCCGTCCTGCTGTAGCTCGGCAATACGACTTTCGAGCTCCATTTGATTGCGGGCGGCTTCGTCCGAAATCTCGGCGATCTGCGTTGATAAAGAGTCTATCTGTTCGTCACGCTCAGTGATGGCGTCTCGTTGCGCTTCAATCGATGCCTTGAGTTTTTCAATGGCCTCATTGCGGACGGCAAGGTCACGCTCAAACACGTCTCGGGTCTCGGTGTTCTCTTCCCGAGTTGCCTCAAACTCTTGTGACACATCCGCGAGCCGAGTCTCGAGCTCAGAGATGCGAGCATCGCGTTCTTCGATCTGTTGATTGAGCGCTTCGTTGTCTTGTTGGTGAATCCTTTGCTCTTGTTCGAGCTCGCTCGTCATGGCCTCCACCTGATTGGTGAGACCAGAGATTTCGGCGTCTTTCTCTTCGGCGAATTGCTCTAGGTTGCGAACAGCTTCCTCCGCTTGCCGGCGAAGCTCCTTCTCTTGTTCTTCTTTTTGCTGGAAGGCTTGGGACACTTTTTGCCCATAGGTCTCAAACTCGCGTTTCTTCTGCTCGAGAAACCCTTCCAAGGCATGAAGCTTCTGGGTCAGGTCAGCTGCCTTGGCTGCCTGCTCCTCAGTGCGGCCCTTCTCCTGATCCATCAGCGATTCAACAACATCCATCTCTCGTTCGCGGACCTGCCAGGCCTCACGGAAACGGGCGGTCATTGCCTCAGAACGCTTGAGCTTTTCCCGAAAATATTCGACTTTTTCCTCCGCCCCACCGCGGGCAGAAGGCAACGCCGCCGTGTCGGTGACGAAGAGATCGTCGAAAGCAGTGCGCCCTGACCAACCATCAGGACCTGCCGGTGTTACTCGACTGGTCGCACGCCGACGCACAGGAGGGGGCGAGAGGGGAGGTGGTCCGCCCGGCGGTCCGCCCGGCACCGTCGCTAGGGAGTCTGCTGGTGCCTTTTGAGAAGAGTGACCATCCCCAGCAGGCGCCACTTCTGGGGTCGCCTCCGATTGGGCAGGGGCTTGGGACAAGCCGTCCAATGCCGCATCGAGGTCATCCAAATCGAGGCCGTCGCCTCCCATGAAAGCTCCTGGTCCATTCAGCTGACAGCCGAACCCGTCGCGAGTGTATCAACCCCCGGTTTTGTGTCAACAAATCGGATTCCCCGGGCGCAGATTGAGCTTGTCGATTGCCTCCGTTGGGATTTGCATGAAGTATCTCCACTCCAGTTGGTGTGAACCGCCCAAAAAGAGCCCTCTTCGGGAAGAAATTCGAGGTATCCTCTTGTTGACCAAAGATACACCAAAAGGTACTTTTGGTGTCAAGATGAAGACCACCCACAACACGCCCAACCCACGCTTTTCTCAGCACGGCGTGCTAAAAACGATCCGGGAGCTTTACGAGGAGCGTGCGATGATGGGCTTTGGAGAACGTTTTCTGCGGCTTCGCAAAGATAGAGGGTGGACTCAGCAGCAGGTTGCCGACAAGATCGGCATCTCTGTCGGGCAGATCAAGAAGTATGAGAAAGGTACCTCTGCGCCTACCCTGCAGATATTGGGGAAGACTGCTACCGTGTTTGGCGTCAGTGCAGACGACCTGGTCTTCGAGAACGGCTCTGGCGTCGCTGGTCAAAAGCTCGATGTAGAATTGCTCAAACGCTTTGAAGCACTTAGTGAGCTACCGGAGAGAGAAAGAGACGCCGTTTTTGTGCTCATTGATTCGGTCATTGCCAAACAAAGGCTTAGAGAAGTGATCGGTTGATAACGGATGCACACGGTCAGCTGGAGGGCTACCATGGCAGAGATGAACGTACTCAAAGCTATTGTTCGCAACGGCAGGATCACTCTTGATGAGCCCACCGAGCTGCCCGAGGGCGAGGTCATCGATCTCGTTCCCGCAAGCGATCCCTATGCCTATCTCGACGACAACGATGAGATGGACGAAAAAGAGCGAGCCAAACTCGACAAAGTGCTCGAAGAGTCTTGGGCTCAAGCGCGAGCTGGACAGACGCGACCCATCGAAGAACTGCTAGGGGAGCTGAGCCAACGCGGATGACTCTCCGAATCCGAACGACATCAGCTGCCGATGAAATGATCTCTCACCTCGATGCCTGGTGGCGAGAGCATCGAACCGCAGTCGCATCACAAGTTACCGATGAATTGAAACGTGTCTGTGCAATTCTCGCAGACAACCCCAACGCTGGAATTCCCTACCGCCATCGGCGCATTCAGGGCATACGCAAATATCGACTCAGTAAAACGCCGTACTATTTGTACTACGTGACTCACCTCGAAGAGGGAGAGATCGAGGTCCTCGCTCTTTGGAGTGCAGTGCGCAAACGAGGACCGCCGCTCAAAGTCCGCTGACGATCAGAAGTTCGTGGAAATCACCCGCCCGCCCCAAGCGTCGAAGGCGGTTGGCCTGACTCGGCCTCACGCTGTCGCGTGCGTCCGAGTCACCGGGGCACCACTCGCGCAATTCTCACGCCCACTGCTCACTCTCCGTCGGCCGCGCCGAGAGGACGTTCGCAGCGGTCATGCCAATTGCTACGCTCCTTTGTCTGATAAG
>MGST01000353.1 GCA_001798605.1 Deltaproteobacteria bacterium RIFOXYA12_FULL_58_15
CCCCCGACCGCGTGACTGAGCAAACAGTGGGTCACCTGGCCACAGGCACACAGAATTCGCCGAATTTGGCTGCAATTTGGCGCGGACAAATGTCCGCAGTGGGACGATTTCCGCTGTTATTTTCGCCCGCACCACGTTAGAATTGCAGGACCTTGGACCAGTAGCATTGGGGCCCCGGGTGATAGCATGGCTTCAGGAGAAAAATCATGACGACGATTCGTCCACAGGGGCAGCCTCCGCGATTCCTCGGCAAGCTCAGCGAGCAAGACTTCGAGGTCGCCACCTTAATAAGGGACGGAAAGAACGACTGCATCAGCATGATGATGCACGGTGCCAAGATCCCACTGACCAAGGACATGCTAGAGCTCATCGTCCATGTGAACAACATCGGCGACTTGCGCCTGCTCAAACCAGGCGAGCAGTTCTACATTCCCAAGTTAGAGTCCTACGAAGCCCGCAAGGATGTCTGGATCGAGGCTATTGCCGACGTCGATGATACCGACCGCATCGTTGTCAAAGCCGACTACGCCGGCATGTTGGTGCGAGACTTCGCCAAGGGTGGCCCCAAGATCGACCAACCACAAAAAGGTCGCACCATCCAAAACGGTGCCATCGACAAGAACCGGGAGAGACAACGGCTGGAGGAATCCCGCCTTCGCATCGAGCAAAAAGCGACGACCCTGATCTTTGAGCTCAGCGCCGACCATCCCAACGAAGACAAGGTGCTGTCTGCTATCTATGGGCACAGCCCCGAGGAGAGGGAGATCCTCTTCGCCGCCTATGGTGGCAAGGACAAATTGCTCAAAGACCTCGAGGCGAAGCTCTCGAACAAGGGATGGATGCAGGCCAAAGCTTGCCTGCGCGACAACAACCCCGATGGCCGTCTGCAGATCCACGACCAGCTCATGATTGGCACCGAACGCTTTGGCACCGCTGAGGACTCTGTGATGTATGTCCTCGAGCACGCCTGCGTACCGGGCAAA
Organism: Deltaproteobacteria bacterium RIFOXYA12_FULL_58_15; assembly: GCA_001798605.1. GTDB lineage: Bacteria > Myxococcota > XYA12-FULL-58-9 > XYA12-FULL-58-9 > XYA12-FULL-58-9 > XYA12-FULL-58-9. Next base: position 984 of record MGST01000353.1, read on the forward strand.
CAGTTGCGGCCTTACCTCGATAAGATGCTCGCAGACGACTACAACTCCAGCGTCGACTTCATTCTCAACGACCTGTCGACGTTGGGCACCCGTTATCTCGGCGGTGCCCTCAAACGCAAAGCAGAGATGTTTCTCGAAGCGCCGCGTGATGAAAACGGCGAAGTGCCCCAGGCCTACAAGGATGCCTTCGACATTAGCGAGTTTATGCAGCAAAGACGAGTGAGCGGCCTGATCGACGCCATCGACGGCGTCAAGGAAGCGCCGATCCTCAGCATCTTTGAGAACAAGAGCCCCCAAGAGATCAAGGCCATCTTCCAGGCTTTCAAACACCTCTATCCCGATCAAGAAGGCGGTGACTTGACTCTGCGCATCTTTTCTCAAGATGGCTGGAGCTCCAAGGAACGAGAGCAACTCGAGGTTCTTCTCAAAGTTTCCCCAGACGGCAACTTCGATGGAGCACTGCAACCAAATCGTAACCAAGCCGGTGAGATCGATGCCAATGAACTGGCACGCTCCAAAGAAGCGATCAAAGAGTACACATCCATCGCTATCGATGACGCCCTCGGCGGCAAGTTTGGGCTTCGCTGGAACCAGAACGAAGACCTCCTCCTCCATGTCGCCTCGAAGTTCATCTGCGCCGATGGCGCAGAGATTGCCGGCAAAGTGTCACTGGCTGAGCTCGCCGCGTATCGCAAGACTGACGAATCAAAGCTCCGCGAGCAGATGCTCAAATCCTTTGGCAATGAGAAAGCGGAGCTCCGGGGTATCATGGAGCTCGCCCTCGACGGCGGCGACATCGACAATGATCCGCGAGCGATCGCCTACAACATCCACAAGGCGCTTGACGGCAGTACCTGGATCTTTTTCTCTACCCATGCAGCAGCCATGGGGCTGCTGTCGCGACTCTCCGCCGAGAAGATGGCCGAGGTGCGCGACGCCTATCAATCCCTATTCGGCGTCTCCCTGCCGGAGCACATCATCGAAGAGTTCGGCAGCGATGTGCTCGTCGAAGGCAGCAACATCCCCAATCGGGCCCTCGCCGAGGCGATGAAGGGAACCGATTACTTCGCCGACAAGGGCGACAACCTCGCAGCTCTGTACGACAAAGAGACCGGCGAGCTCACCGAGGCGGCCAAACTCATGTACACACTCGCAGGCTCCGACAAGGACGCCGCAAGGGATATTCTCCTAGACATCACCCGCACCGATCCCTTTGGTGCCTCAGCCGCCAAATTGACCGAGGATTATCGCACCCTGATGGGGCGAGAGCTCGTCGACGACGCCAACAGGCTCAGTCCATCCTTGGGTGCCCTCGCGGGCAAGGCCACAAACCAGCCCGACATCCTCGATGATCCCACCCAACTCGCCGAGGTCATCACCGGAATGGCACGCATGCAGTACGACGAGCGCACCAACGGTTGGAGCCGTTTCTGGGGTGCCGAAGACGAGATGTACAAGGCGGCCATCCTCGATTGCGTGAAATCCGTCGAGGAGGCCATGTCCTACGCCGAAATTCTTCGCGACGACCAGGGGGTCGCCATCGGCATGCATCTGCCGGGCGAGCAGACCATCGAATCCCCTGCGGGCAGTGGCGTCATGGTCAGCCCCATGGAGATGTTTTCCAAAGCCATCGAAAACGTCAGCCGCAGCGACGATGCCACAGCAGCCGAGATCAAAAAGAACGCACAAACCACGGCCACCATCGTGTCCATCGCCGTCGGCATTGCGACCTTGGGCGCTGGTGCCGCGGTTTCATCGGCGGTCAACGCATCCCGCGCCGTGGGTCTCGCGATCAAGGGTACCATGGCCGGCATCGGCATGTCGGGCAGCCGCGTCCTTGTCGAGGAAGGCATCAAGAACGACCTCCAGGGCAAGGACTTCCTCACGCCGCAGGCCATAGCCGAGGCAGGCTTGGGTGTCTTCTTCGTATGGGCACCAGGTTCCAGCGCTATCACCACAAAGGTAAAGGCCCTGTTGGCCGCCAAGGGCATCACCGATTCCGCCGTCGTCGCCAAGGTCGTCCACGCTGTCACCGCGGGCCACGGTGCCGGGCTGTTCAGCACGGGTGCCGGCATCGTGCACGGCGCCAGCAACGCGGTCAAATCCGGCGAGGAACTATCCTGGAAGCTCGCCACGGATATTCTCAAGAGCTACGGCATCGGCTTCAGCTTGGGCGCGGGATTCACCGCCCTGGGTCAAGTTGCTGGCAAGCTCAAAGGGGCAAAAGCCAAGACCACTGGCATCGAAAAGTTCCAACCCGCCCAATACGCGCTGCCAGAGGCGGCCAGGGACGCCAAGGAGATTGTGCGCCTCGCGAAAGCCTTGGACATGAATTGGATGCCCCCCGAGGTCCTCCACAGAATGAGTGTATCTTCGGTTAACGGCGCAAAGGAGCTTGCTGCGGCATACACTCCCCAAGGATGGCTCAGGGGCCATGATGCGCTGATGCCATTCCTCATGAAGGAACCGGTTATTGCCAAGACGATACTGAACAACCTCAAGGCTGCCCAGCTGAAAGGCCACAAGGGCGTCCAGCCGCAGAAGGCCTTGGGCCAAGGCGAAACACCCGCGATCAAGTCCAACGAATCAATGCCGCAACCAGACAACAGCATCAAGACGCCCAGCAAGGTCATCGAGAATCCGGTTGGCGGCACTTCGAACATCGGTAAAACCAGCGCTGGGATCCCAGAGAATGCCAAGGAGATCGCGTCACTGCTGGAGTCCAATGCGGAATTCGGCCACGCCTTTATGAGAGACCTTCAAAGAAGGGGAATTGCCCCAGACTTCATCAAGGTGGTTGACGGTAAGTTGAGAATCACGGACGGCAACAAGCTATCGGAGATCTTGACCAAACACCCCGAATTGAAAACCGGCCTGAAGGATTTCCAAGGAAGGTCTCCCGCGCAAGAAACAGGAACGAAAGAGCCGGTCGGCGAGAAGAAGGGCGGCGAAAATCCGGTCGTCGACGAACCGGTCGTCACGCAGACCGCCAAGTCGGCCGCCAAAAAGGGTGAAAAGCCGGTCAGCGAAAAGAAGGTCGGTGAAGAACCGGTCGGCGAAAAGAAGGTCGGCGAAAAGAAAATCGGCAACGAGTCGGCCAAGAAGTCGTGGTTCAGCTTTGGCAAAACCACCGACGTCCCATTCAGCAAGACTCTGGGCAAAATCGATAAGGCCAACAGCGCCTTCAAGCTCAACGAGATCCTCAAGCAGCGTGGTCAATTTGCCAGATCATACAACGCCGAAGAGCTCGCCCAGCTGAACCAGGCCATCGAGACCAGATTCATTGCCATAGCGGGAAAAGCGATCGGCAAGGAGCTTCCTGCGGTCGGCGACGACCTCACCAATTTGCTCAGCAAAGCGAACAGGGCGCTCAGCAAAATGAAGGGGAAGGGCCGTATCGTCGACACCGATTTCCTCGCATTGCTCAAGACCGTGCAGAAAGCCGGCAAGGGCAAATTGATCAGCACCAACACCTATCAATTGGCAAAGGCCGTGGCCGCCAAGACCCCCATGAGCTTCATCGAGGGCGTAGCGGTAGGGATACATCCCAACGCACTTCCGGCAGCAAAGATCGCAAACCGGGTCTTCAGAGGAATAGTGACGTTCAACAAGATCACAATACCTGTGGTCCTTGTTGCCGTTCCCACCGGTTTCATCGTGCTGCTCCGCAAAGAGAACAAGATGAAGAGACAACTCGGCGTTCCAACTTTCGGCGAGACGGTCGGCACAGTGAAAAATCTTTACCAGCAAGAGCTGCAAGACAACGGCATGCTCGGCTTCAACCCCGGCCAGTTGACTATCCAAGACGAAGTCCGCGTCGGTAGCGACGAGTACAAATCTGCCCAAACCGCAGCTGGTGTCGCCGACGAGGAAATCACCATCGTGGATTGATCGCCAACTCCCGCAGCAACGCGTTCGCGTTGAATCCCGGCAGGACAAGCCGACTGCAGGTGCCCATCATTTGGGCACACCGCGCCGCTGGCGGA
>MGST01000354.1 GCA_001798605.1 Deltaproteobacteria bacterium RIFOXYA12_FULL_58_15
ACGGCGGAGTCCGTTGTTGATGTCAATTCGGAGGCGTCCGGTGCTACTGCCACCACAGCCGAAGTTGCCAAGGAGGCGACGACGGAGCCGAAGAGTCCCTACCGCGACTCCAAAGTCGAGCTCGGTCTGAGCACCCGCGCCCTTGGTCTGAACAAGGCTGACGAGTTGATGTACAACCCGTCAACGATCATGGCGCTCCGGCTCAAGCCCCACTGGTGGGTGTCGGATAACATGTACGTCTCAGGGAGGTTTGACACCTTTGCCGAACTCACTGACGCCGATTGGATGACAGGCACCTTCTACGGCAGCGACATATCCTTGAGCGGTGGTTACAACAGCATTTATGTTATCCCGGTCGTTGACGTTGAACTGTCGGCCAGCGCGACTCTCACCATTCCGACCAGCACCTTTTCTCGTGCAGAGACGTTGTTGCTTGGCACCGGAGTAGAGGTCGCTGCTTCCCGAAGCTTCCCTGTGCTCGGCGGGCTGCAGATTGGTTACAGCTTCGAGTTTTCAAAAGCTTGGCATGAGTACACCACCACTGCTGGTGGTGCACGGCTGGAGGGGCCCTGCGCATTGGGTGTCAACGCCGACCGTTGTGGTTTCGAAGTTGGCAGCGGTGAGCGCAATGTGAGCTGGACGGTCAACAATACCCTCAACGCGTCGATCACGATCAATGATTGGATCTCGGGGGTTGTCGCGGGTGGTCTTGGTGTCGGTCAGCTTTATGGAGCCGAGGGGTCAGATCCGCGCGAGTCTAATTCTGTGTCAGATCCGACCCATGCGCGCTACCACGCCCTGACCATGGCCAAGGTCATGTTCTTCTCAAGTAACATCATTTCTGGCTCGTTGGGCCTGGTGTCGTTCCACACCCAGCAAATGCCAGACAGCAGTCTGCGCTCTCCGTTCCTCAACAGATTCACACGCATCACAGCCGACCTCATAGTCGACCTCGATGACGCCTTGCATTTGGAGATCTTACAATGACCCAGTTGCCCAAACTATTGACCGTTTTCTTCGGTGTGACTGCGCTGTTGACTGGTTGTGCATCCGAGCGGGATCCGATCGATCGCGTACAGCCCAACTACCTCGACAAGGATTATCTCAAGGGCGAGTGGTACTATCAACGCACCGTCGTCGATGTTCCCGGTGCCGATGGCTTCACCTTTGTGGGTGCCACCGACTTTGGCGGTCTCAGCCGCCTGCGGTGGGATATTCAAGAAAACTTCCTCTACGGTCGCCGCACCACCGAGCTCATCAAGAACGCCGATGGCAAGGTTGAGGAGGGTGAAGGGTACATGGGCGAGGTCATCGCCGCCTTCGCCATTCAGAGCCACTTCGACATCCAGCGGCCCTACAACTCGGCGACCGGTGAAGAGCTCAACATCCTCGAAGAGAATGCCTACGACCGTCCATGGTATGAGCGTCAATACATCCGCGTCGACTGGTCACAGAACCAGGTGCACAACTACCAGCTCGACTGGGAAGCACAGTCGGTTGAATCAGTGCCCTACTACGTCCAAGAGTTCGACCCCATCACCGGTGAGCGACATCCCGACGCGCCAATGTTCGAGGACGGCTACTTCGATGTCACCAATAAGCTGTTCGCCAAAGCTGGTACCATTGAGTACGACGACTACGGCCAGATCCCGTTGTGCTGGCTCTACGATTTCCGTGAATGCGGCGCGAGTGAGTACACCATTCGCAACTCCTTTTTGCGCATCGACCCAAATCACCAGTATGAAGCGATGCCTTACAAGGGCAAGGCCACCGAGGTGTTCGGTTTCTTCGACACCACTCGCATGGTCTTCGATCCGGAAACCGGTATACGCGAGCAAGGCAAGGAGCGGTACCTCAATCGCTACAACATTTGGGAAGAGTCTTTCAGAAATAACCAGACCCTTCCTCTGAAGTATCGTCGTGGCAAACCAATCGTCTTCCATGTCAATCGTGACTGGCCGGCCGACGACGTCGCACTCAACGCCGCGGCAAAGAACGTCGAGACCCAATGGAACAAGGTTTTTGTCGATGTCGTCGAGGCGGCTAACGCGATTCTTCCTTCCGACCGTCGCATGTTCGTCCTCTGCCCGAACAATCCCGTAAAGCCCGGTGATCATGCAGCGTGCGGCAAGGCTGGTGACGCACCCCGCATCGGTGACATGCGCTACTCGTTCTTGGTGTTTGTGCCCAAGTATATGACCTACGGCCTGTTGGGTCTCGGCCCCAACAACAGCGATCCCGAGACTGGCGAGGTCATCAGCGGCGCTGCCAACGTCTATCAGCACAACAACGGCGCTGCCTACAACGTACTCGAGATGGTGGAGCTACTCGCAGGTATTCGTGGCACCGACGACTTCATCGATGGTGTCGATCTCTCCCAATGGATCGATGAGGTTCAAAACGGCAACGGTCAAGAGTATTTCGGCCTTGACGACGCCAGCACCATGGTTGACAGGATCGCCAATGGTCCTGCGAGTCGCTATTGGGATGGTGAGCGTCGCGCACCAACACCAGAGGACGAAGCATATCAGCGTGAGCATGGTTTCAAGGAGTGGGCACGTCCCTTCCTCGCCGCCATGCACGACCGTGGTTTGTCCGCGAAGACAGGTGACGCCGATGCCCGTCTTGCGACCTTGCGGGGCACAGAGATTGAATCCATGCTTGTCAACGACGACATCTACCTCGCCATGGGTTTCCCGCCAGAGGCGCAGCTCTCGGCCTCGAGCATCGAGCAAGCGAGCATCCTGCGCGGCGGTTTCGCCGAATTTGCCATGAAGCGCGAGCGCATCTTCGAGGATTTCTCGGCAAAGCGCAATATGTACACCATGGGCATGGCCGATGATGCCTTGATGGGTTTGGCTCGTCACTATGCAGCGTTGCACTGCGACAATGGTCCAGATACTCCCGATTGTCTTACCTCCGATGAGATTCTCGAGGAGTTGCGCGAAACCATCTACACCGCGGTTCTGACCCATGAAGCCGGCCACGTTCTTGGCTTGATGCACAACTTCGGCGGCTCAGATGACGCCATCAACTATCACGACGAATACTGGCAGATCCGTGACGACGGCAACGTCGGTCCGCGTCTCACTGACCCGATCACTGACGATGAGCGTAACGCCGAGATTTACAACTACGCATACTCATCGATCATGGATTACGCTGGTCGCTACACCATCGACGGCAAGGGCGTTGGCAAGTACGATCGCGCCGCCATGCTGTTCGGCTACGCTGGCAAGGTCGAGGTGTTCGAGAACCTTCGCGGCTTGCGGTCCGATTACATCTCGGAGTGGTATAGCTCAGACGGTGACCCCTTGATGTTCTGGACCGTTGGTCCAGAGGCACCGCACTACACCTATTATTACGAAATGATGGGCGAGGATCTGTATCAGCAATCGAACCGAACCCTGGTTGATGTCAGCGAGTTTAGTGATGACTTCTCTCGTGCCGGCAATCGCATGCGCGTCCCGTACGTCTACTGCTCCCACTCTCGTTCCAATCTCGGCGACAGCTGCTTGACCCGAGATTTCGGTGCCGACTCGATGGAGCGGATGCAAAATATCCTCGACGACCTCAACACGTGGTACATTCTGCGCAGCTTCCCCCGCGGCCAAATCGGTGTCGATAGTTGGGGTTACGTGTCGCGGAATTACAGTCGCGTGTACGATCGCCTCAAACAATGGAACGACCTGTACTCTCTATACAAAGACTGGTTGCCGCAATTCTACACACCCGCGGAGCTCGGCAATTTCTTCACCGACCCTGCCAGCGGTTGGGGTAACAAGACTTGGGCAGTGCAGAATGCCTTCAATCATCTGGTAAAGACCGTGCTCATGCCCGAGCCCGGCGGTCACGACCTGACGACCATGGCCGATGGCAGTCAATTGGTGGCACCGTCGCCATACATTGCTGCTGACTACGAGCTCGACATCACCGACGGTCGTTTCTATCAGACCAGCTGGCAGAATCCCGCGCTCGAGTGCGGCTACACCTGGTGGGAGTGCCTGCACCACATTGGGTTCTATCTCGACAAGATCATGGCCATCTATGCCTTGAGTGATTCCTCAACGAACTTCGTCGGTCGCTCGACTCCAGAAGACATTCGCGAGTGGGAGATCAGCTATTACAACACGTTCCCGGATCAGATCGCCAAGATCAACTCCGCAATCACCAGTCAGAACTGGGCAGGTGTTGGACCGTACCTAAACGCCCAGGGCCATGTAGAGTTCCCCAACTACGCGGGAACTCTCGACACGCCGATGGCCAATACAGTGAGCCCGCAAGCGACCTTTTCGATTCAACTCTATTGGCAGGTGCTCGGCAAGGCTCGCTTCATTAGCAACTTTGATCCGACCTTTGCCGAGGACAGCCGTTTGTTCGAGATGGGTTCGGGCTCCGCACCGGATCTCGACACCGCCAATCTCGTGGTCTTTAAGGAGCCGTTTACCGGCATTACCTATGGTGCGATCAACCACCCTGGTCGCTCGAGCGCCGGTGCGGAAGCCATTCGCCACGCCAATGCCCTCAAGGCCCGCTCAGAGTATTGTGGTATCGACGGCAATCCCGCCACCGATTGCGTGGTGCCGTCTGGTGGCCATTCCAGGGAAGGTGTTACCGCCCAGCTTCGTTCACACACCCAGCTGCTCAAGGCAATGTTGATCATGGACAACAGCATGCAGTGGGGCGACGCCTACCAGCCCTGAGTGATGGTGGACCCGAGGCCGCTTTCGTCTTTTATGGGATCCGGACTTTGGGTTGGTCAGAATGACGCAGGCGCGGCGCCGGCGCTCCTACTGGCTCCTACTGGCTCCTACTGGCTCCTACTGGCTCCTACTGGCGGTGCGCCGTGCTGCGTCATCGATGAGTCAGCTCAGTTCAAGTTGAAACCGGTCTAGCGTGAGTTTCCTACTGGTGCAGGCAAACAGGGCTAAGTGATCGCGAGCATTGGGTTTTCGGTGGATGTCTGTATACAACAACTCAGG
>MGST01000355.1 GCA_001798605.1 Deltaproteobacteria bacterium RIFOXYA12_FULL_58_15
ACCTATTTACGCAATGCCTTCAATAACGGCATGGCGTGTGTGGAATGTCCGCCATTGGTGAAACATCTTCGGCAACGGCACAAGGGTGCAATTGCCAAAGATCAGAAGACGATCATGGGTGAAGATGTGATTCAGATCGACTTCTCCAAGGGCACCATCGCCTATGGTGGCGAGTCGTTTCGATTCCCGCCCTTGGGTGCTGTGCCGCAGGCGCTGGTCGTCGCGGGCGGCGTGGAAAATCAGGTGCGACAAGAATCGGGCCTTTGAGCGAAGAACTATGAACACAGATCTCGGCGTCGGTGCCGAGACCTGCACTATGCGGAGACGAGAGATGGCGAAGTACACAGTCGTAACGATGCCCGGTGACGGAATTGGCAAGGTCGTTCTTCCCGAGTCCATCCGGGTTCTCGATGCTGTTGGATTTGATGCCGAGTACGTACACGCCGACATCGGCTGGGACTTCTGGATCAACGAGGGCAACGCCTTGCCCGAGAGGACCATCGAGTTATTGGCCAAGCACAAGCTCGGACTCTTCGGTGCCATCACCTCGAAGCCGAAGGACAAGGCGAATAAGGAGCTCAAACCGACGCTTCAGGGAAAAGGCCTGGTTTACTTCAGCCCCATCGTTGGCATGCGGCAACGTTTCAACCTCGACATCTGCATTCGCCCATGCTTGTCGTTTCCCGGCAACCCGCTGAACTTCATTCGTCGCGGACCGAGTGACGAGGTGGAGGAGCCAAGGGTCAATGCGGTCATCTTTCGTCAGAACACCGAGGGACTCTACGCCGGGATCGAGTGGACCAATCCACCCGACAATGTGTATGCGGCATTTGCGAGTCATCCGAAGTTCAAGGTGTTTGCGAGTACACCCAAACAGGACCTGGCCATCTCGACGCGGGTGTTGACTCGCAACGCCTGTCGACGCATCGTCACCGCCGCTTTCGAATATGCGAAGAAGCATGGCTTTAAGTCGGTGACGGTCTGCGAGAAGCCCAACGTCTTGCGTGAGACCTCCGGGATGATGGAGGAGGTGGCCAAGGAAGTGCAGAAGAACTTTGCTGGCATCGAGATTTGGTCGACCAATATCGACGCTCAGATGATGTGGCTCACCAAAAATCCCGAGATCTACGGTCCTATTGTTGCAAGCAATATGTTTGGGGACATCGTCTCCGATGGCTTCGCGGGACTGGTGGGGGGACTGGGCTTTGCTTGCTCCGCCAATATTGGTGACGAGGTCGCGGTATTCGAGCCCACCCACGGCTCGGCGCCGAAGTACGAAAAGCTCAATCCGCCTATCGTGAACCCCATCGCCATGATTCTGTCGGCGGCGATGATGCTCGACCACATAGGCGATTTCGACAAAGCGAAAAAGGTCCGCGACGCAGTGGCTGCGGTTGTGGCCGAGGGCAAGATCCAGGCTTATGACATGATGCGCATCGTTGGCGGTCCTGATTCACTGAGCAAGGGTGCCGCCAATACCATTCAGCTTACCGATGCGATCATTGCAAAGTTGAAATGACCTCGACTTATGGATCTGACCTCGATTGCCACGTGAATCGGGATCCTTGTCGGAGGTGAGGAGATCTCCATGGCCAACCAAGGGTTGGGCGAGGCCGGCCGCATGGGCGACCAGGTTCGCTCCGATTTGCACGTTCGCATCGAAGCGCAATCGAGCGGTGGAGTGAAGCTCGATCTCGAGTCGAAGGTGCAGCTGTATTATGGCGATGCGATTCGCGCGGATATTGAAGCGACACTGGAGAGGCTTGGCGTTCGCCATGCGTCGGTCACGGTGCATGACTATGGTGCCCTGCCATTTGTCATTCAAGCCCGCCTGGAAGCTGCGGTCCGCCAGGCCGGTTTGGGTGTTGGTGCGGACGCACGTCCGGCGCGAACGGTGGATCTGTTGCCGCCTTCAGCCAAGAAACGTCTGCGGCGTTCGCGTCTGTATTTGCCGGGTGACCAACCGAAACTCGCGGTCAATGCTGGCCTTTACGAATCTGACGCGATCATTTTGGACCTCGAAGACTCGGTGCATCCGTCAGCCAAGGATGCGGCGCGTTTGCTGGTACGCAACGAGCTTCGCAGCGTCGATTTTGGCAATGCCGAGCGCATGGTACGGATCAATCAGCTGCCCTTGGGACTTGAAGATCTCCGGGCCGTGGTGCCGGAGCAGCCCGATCTCATCCTTATTCCCAAAGTCGAGGATGCCAAGCAGGTGCATGAGGTCGCAAAGACCATCGACAATTTGCGGCAGGGAGGCCGGCCCATTTGGCTCATGCCCATCTTGGAGTCGGCGCTCGGCATCGAGAATGCCTTCTCCATTGCAACGGCATCTGAGCTCGTGGTGGCACTGACCATTGGGGTCGAGGATTACACCGCCGATCTCGGGGTCGCAAAGACGCTGGAGGGCAGTGAGACCCTGTGGGCGCGCTCGCGGCTTCTCAATGCTGCCCGAGCCGCGGGCCTGCAAGCCATCGATTCGGTGTTTGGCGATGTTGGCGACATGGAGGGCTTGGAGAGTTGGGCCAAGCGCGCTCGTGCCCTCGGCTTTGAAGGCATGGGCTGCATTCACCCGCGACAGGTCGAGGTGATTCATCGAGCCTTCGCGCCGTCAGCGACCGAGATTGACAAGGCACTCAAGATCGTCGGCGCTTTCAAACAAGCCGAAGCCCAGGGTCTGGGGGTGGTCTCCCTGGGCTCGAAGATGATTGACCCGCCCGTCGTGGAGCGCGCCAATCGCCTGGTGGCACAGGCGCGACAAATGGGCCTCGTCCCCGAGGAAGGTGAACAATGACAACGTTTGTCAAAAACGCCGCGGGGCGCCGAGTTCCATCCGAGGTCAATGGCCAATCAGCGTTTGCGTACGCCGGCGTCGGTATGCACAAACCCGAAGGTCGCAAGCAGGCGCCATCGGTGCGAAGCGCTTCCGACTATCCTGCCAACGGTGACAAACGGGTCGCCGATCTCGAGACAGCGCTCAAAAAATGCGATCTGCGTGATGGCATGGTCATCTCATCGCATCATCATTTCCGCGACGGTGACAAGGTGGCGGTGGCGGCCTTGCAGGCAGCGGCGAGACTCGGGGTCAAGGACCTCATGTGGTTTCCGAGCGCCTCCTTCCCATGTCACACGCCGGTGATTGACTTGATGGAGAAGGGTGTCGTGCACCACATCGAGGGGAGTATGAACGGTGCCTTGGGAGACTATTGTTCCACAGGTAAGATGCGCGGCCTGGGAGTGCTGCGTTCCCACGGGGGACGCTGGCAGGCCATCCAAGATGGCGAAGTGAAGATTGACGTCGCCATTATCGCCGCACCGACGGCCGATCCCTTCGGCAATGCCGATGGCAGCCATGGTCCTTCAGCCTGCGGCTCCCTCGGTTTTGCTCTCGCCGATTCCATCTATGCCGAGCACGTCATCGTCGTCACCGACAACCTCGTGCCGTTTCCGTGCATTCCTTGGCAGATCCAGGGCAACAACGTCGACTGTGTTGTGGAGCTGCCGTCGGTGGGGGATCCGGCAAAGATTGTCTCTGGCACCACTCAGATCACCAAGAGCCCCGACCGCTTGCTCATCGCCGAGAACATCGCCCGTTTTGTCCGGGATACGGGCATCATGCGTGACGGGTTTTCCTTTCAGGCAGGTGCCGGCGGTATCGCTTTGGGGTTCGTCCAGTTCCTCAAAACCATGATGCGCGAGGCGGGGGTCAAGGCCCGCTTCGTCCGGGGGGGATCGACCCGTTACCTCGTGGAGCTACTCCATGAAGGTCTCACCGATTACATCTTGGATGGGCAGACCTTCGATCTCGATGGGGTGAAGAACCTCGCCAATGATCCGCGGCACGTCTCGTCCTCGCCGTTTACGTCGTACAACTACCACGGCAAAGGGAACTTCGCCTCGATGGTCGATGTCACCGTACTCGGTGCCACCGAGGTCGACCTCGACTTCAACGCCAACGTCAACACCCACTCCGATGGTCGTTTGCTGCACGGCATCGGCGGTTGGCAGAACTGCTTGTTCGCCGGCTGCACGGTCCTCGCGGTGCCATCGTTCCGCGATCGCATCCCCGTCATCGTCGACCGGGTCACCACCCTGACGGGTCCTGGCGAGCTCATCGATGTGGTCGCCACCGAGCGTGGCATCGCCATCAATCCAAGGCGCAAGGACCTCCTCGATGCGGTGAAGGGCTCCTCTCTACCAATTCGAACCCTCGAAGAAATCAAAAACGATGTCGAGAAGATGTGCGGTGTGCCACAAAAACCGGTGCTCACCGATGAACCGGTGGCAGTCATCAAGTGGGTCGATGGCACCGTCATCGACACGGTGTGGAAGGTGGCGGATCAGCCCGCCAAGAGTCCGCCCCGTTGATAGATCTGCAATTGCACAGTTGAGAATGGATTGGCTTTGACCTTCTTCGCGTCGGCGAGGGTGATCTCGCTTTGTTCGAGGTCGACTCGGATCTCGTCGCCATTTCTGATGTCAGTTGTGGTGAGGTCGGCGGCGAGGATGGGGAAGCCGGCGTTGATGGCGTTGCGCTCGTAGATGGCACCGAATGACTCGGCGATGATGAGAGAGATGCCGAGGCTCGCGAAACAATCCACAGCCTGTTGCCTGGAGGAGCCGGCACCGAAATTTTTGCCGACGACAACGATGTCACCCGGTCTTGACTTGTTCGGGAAGTCCTTCCAGCCCTCGAGATTTCCAAAGGCATATTGGCCCATCTCTGCAATGTCAGTCACCGTCAGATGGCTGTTGTGGAAGATCATGTCGGTGTCGATGTTGTCTTCTTTGATGACCCAGGCCCGCCCGACGAATTGTGTCGGTTTCTTCTCCGATTTGTTTTCTGGAGTTCGGTTGGCCGAAGCATTGGCGGTCGAAGTCCTACCGCCGGTGAACAACGCGGGCTTCTGGGGAATGGCATCCGGCAAGGCAATTTCGCCAGCGATGGCGGAGGCGGCGGCGACGACAGGCGAGGCGAGGTAAACTTCGCCCTTGCCCTGCTTGCCCGCGAAGTTGCGATTGCCGGTCGAGACAGTGACTTCGCCTGGACCGTTTTGACCAATCTGTCCGGCGGCGCAGCCACCGCAGCCAGCATTTCCCACCAAGGCACCGGCGTCTTTGAATACTTTGAAGAGGCCCTCATCGAGGCATTTGCGCCATACGGCATCGGTGGCGGGGACGATCTTGAGTACCACCCCTGGGGCCACTTTTCGGCCTTTGAGAATCTCGGCCGCTGCGCGCAGGTCTTCCATGCGACCGTTGGTGCATGAGCCGATGAACACCGAGTCGATCTTGCGCCCGGCGACGCTTGTGGCGTCGACTACGTCTTCGGGGTGTCCGGGGCGAGCCATCTGCGGCACCAAGCCTTCGATGTCGACCTGAACGCGGTCGGTGTAGATCGCGTCGGGGTCGGCGGTGATGACTTCGATCTCTTTGCCGCTGGCATGTTTGCAGTGAAGGACGACGTCAGCATTGGGTACGAACAGGGCAATGATGCCGCCCATCTCCGTGGCCATCGACGCAATGGTGATGCGTTGGGAAAGACTGAGCTCGGGGACGATCTCTCCGTCGATCTCGGCGGCGAAGCCAAGCAATCCGTTGGCACCAAAATGCTTGACCATGGCGAGGACAATGTCCTTGGCGGTGGCTTGGGGACTCGGGCGTCCCCTCAGCGAGACCTGAATGCTATGGGGGACTTTGAACCACACCCGCCCGTGGGCAAACGCGTGGGCGACGTCGAGGTCACCCATGCCTTGGCCAAAGGCACCAATGGCACCGAGGATGTTGGCGTGGGAGTCGGTGGAGACGAACGTCGAGCCGGGAATGGCGAGGCCCTGATCGATGGCGATGTGTGTGCCAATACCTCCGTCGATGTCGAAGACTTTGATACCGGACTCTCGGGCAAAAGTGCGACAGGTTTGCTGATTGGTCGCGTATTTCTGATCTGAGCCGCCTGGGTTGCAATCGAAGGTGAAGAAGGTCTTCTTTGGGTCGGCGATCCGCAGGCCAGCGGTACGAACGTTCTTGACGACGTTGGCGCCGCCGAAATCTCGGGCGACGCGGGAATCGATGGTGATGTCGGCGATCTGGCCGCACTCGACTTCGTGGTCACTGTGGTTCTTGAGAATCTTTTCGATGATCGTTTTGCCCATGTGTAAGACTTTCCTCTGCTCTTTCGACCCGTCCCTACCCTGAAAGATGGGCACGCCGCAACACCGCGGCAATCTGTCTGCACGGGGATGCTGGCTGTCGCGGCGCGCCTTCGGGAGCGCAGGCAACAGGCGCGCGTCAGGGGCAGTTCCTCTCGCGGAACCAATATGGAACAGTTGCCTGGAGTCTGCTAAGCAGCTGGGTGCGGCGGAGCAAACAAATCGAAGGTCGGCAAGGTAGGAATATGTCGAAATACCATGATACCAGAATTGTGGGCTATGAGCCCTTGGCGCCACCAGCCAGGCTGCATGCGGCTCTGCCAGCAAATGAGGCTGTCGAGAATACGGTTAATGTCGGTCGAGCAACCATCAGCCGAATGCTGCACGGCGAAGACAGCCGTGTGCTCGCGGTGGTCGGGCCTTGCTCGATTCATGACTCCGCCGCAGCACTGGAGCATACCTCATGAAATCGCCGCTCTGCGCTCCGCTGCGGTTCACCTACTTCCCAGCCGATGCGCCGCAGGCTCTGGACCGAGAGAGTCAGGAGAAACAGCCCGGCAAAGTTGGTGCTTACATGAAAGGCAATCCCAATGACATCAAGACCGGGGCGCTATTTCGTATTCAACCAAGGTGACTCGAACAAGTTCTGGAAAATCGAGCTGACTGGCTCCGCCCATACTGTTACGTTTGGTCGGCTTGGCACTGCAGGACAAACAAAGACAAAGAGTTTTGCCGACAGCCAGGCTGCCCAAACCTCATACGACAAGCTCGTGGCTCAGAAGCTGAAGAAGGGCTATGTGGAATCGGCTGAGAAGGCCAGTGCAGCTCCAAGAAAGGACGACGACCAGAAGTCCACCACGAAAACAGCTGCCAAAAAGACAGCTGCCAAGAAGATAGCTGCCAAAAAGACAGCTGCCAAAAAGACAGATGCCACGAAGACTGAAGGGGATGCAGGAACCCAGGCAACGAAGTATGAACTCGTTAACGGAGTAGATCCACACGAGTACTGCTCGCGGGTGAGCGTGTTCCAGGTGGTCAAAGGCAAGCGTCGCAAGACAGATTCTTTTCATTCGTGCCCGCAACCCAGAACAAACTCATGGATCCAAATGATGGAGTTTCTGAGCGAAGATCGCGTTCTCGTTGCTGATGATCGCGCCTGCGTCTCAATATACGATTTGAAAAAGAAGACATATGAATGCTCTTCCGATTTGAAAAGGCTAGAAACTGTCAAATCTCTGCTGTGGGATCCTGGTCGTTCTCGCATCTATATGGCGGGCTCGATTGGTCGCGAGTGGGGCCGTAGCTATGTTCTGGTCGTCCGCGTGCCCAAACTGGACGTTAGCTACAAGTTCAGTATTCCAACCAGCATGGACATGACACTGGTCAGCTCCAAGGAAGAGCGCATCTTCCTGAGTCACCTTTCTTTGAAGATAGAAGGGGGCGAAGTCGTCGAGCAAGTGCCGGGTCTTTCAACTCTCAATCTGGATGACAAGACATCGCTGTTTCAGGAGTATGGCGACCAGGTTGTTGACCAGGGTCGCACACTTAACTTTAACCCCTATGCAAGTTGCACGGTTGCGCATCGCTCGGCGGCGAAGCTTGTCCGAAATTCGTATTCCCACTTTCAGATAGTAAAAAGAGATGGCCAGACGTTCGTCCAATCACTCATAGAAGTCTGGTCTTGCGATCCATTCGCGTTGGAAGGCCGCCTTCCTGTCTTTGATCATCCGGCGGACAGGTTTTCCGAGCGTGAGCTAGCGCTGATTCAGAAGCGGCAACTTGCCGGGTTGGTCGAACGTCAAATAGCCGGGGGCAGTATGATAGATTGTCTGCCCGGAGAACTCGACAATCCTGTCAGTCGTCTTTGGATGGACTCAGATGGCAAACACGTTTGGGTCCAAATGAATGTCCATAGACCGGTCCTGCGTAAGCTCAAACTCGACGGATCATGGCGCTCTGGACTGGCCTGGCACCCTGTCGACGACGGCACCTTCGACAGTGCGGACGGCTCCTTAGCTCGATACCACCTAGACGGCCCTATCGTAGAAGTCGACTTGGACGACCTTGGTCTCTTTGATGACGAATTGGCATCGGTCACTTTGCCGACCAAGTCCTTCCCGAAAGTTGACGAGCAGAAGCTGGGCACCGACACTCTCGACTGCAAGAATGCCTACCTGATAGAGGTGCAATCGCTCAAGAAGGCCAAAGCTCTCAATGCAGGATTGGAGCGCCTGGTGGCGTATCTCGAGAGCAGTCCGCACCTGAAGAGCCCCACTTTTGCATTTCAAGCCAAGGGTCGCTATCTCGAGGGTCTTGCGCTTTGGGAAGCGCTCTATTCCAAATGCGGCCAGCGCCTAGATCATTTTCGGCTCGCGATTGAGCTGTTGATCTCACAGAAGGGCACCGCAGGCCTGGCTGTACGAGATCCTCTCCTTGTGACCATCCCTGAACACAAATGGGCACGAGCATTTGTTTGGCAGTGGGTGGTTGATCACGAGATGTGGAATCTCCTCGAGGCAAGGCAGTTAGTCGATCTGACATTGGACTGGGGAAAGTGGGAAGAGGAAAACCTGACGGGACTGCAACGTCTCCTTGCCAAGACCGATATCGGCATCAAGGCATTCAAGCGTCAGTACAAACGCGGGCTCAAACGCCATCTGAAAAACCGCAACAACCGGCGAGATTTTCTCGAGGCTCTCCGGGAACACTCGCCGGCAATCGCCACTGAAATAGAAGGTTACA
Organism: Deltaproteobacteria bacterium RIFOXYA12_FULL_58_15; assembly: GCA_001798605.1. Taxonomy (GTDB): domain Bacteria; phylum Myxococcota; class XYA12-FULL-58-9; order XYA12-FULL-58-9; family XYA12-FULL-58-9; genus XYA12-FULL-58-9. Next base: position 8,892 of record MGST01000355.1, read on the forward strand.
TTGTTGAGCAAGATGAGAAAGCGGGGAGTCTTTAGAATGAGACAATGGGAAGTCGACCTGGCTAGCGAAAAAGATGTGAAGAGAGTGCTGAAGGCGTTTGTCGACGAGACCGCAAACGCAAAGACGTTCAGAAAGACTGTCAAGACGAGCAAAGAGTGGGGAAAGAGCGCGACGTATCAGTTTGGCGTACGTCAAGACGGTCAATTTGTACCACATTGCTATCCCTACCCTGACAATCTCCTTGGGGTCCACGGCCAGGATCAATATGCCTTCTGGGCTCGCTGTTTCGAGCTTGATCTACAGCCTCAGGTTGAAGAACTGGTTGTGCACGGAATCGCTATCCAAGCCAATGAACACACCTGGGAGGATGATGAAACACCTTTCTTGCTGAAGACGGCCTTCTTGCTGGCGCTTGAGGAAGAACGATACATTCCGCGCTACACGGAACTGCTTCAGCAAGTCGACCTGGATCATGGCGTCTATGAGATCGACTTTGCCGATACCATCATCTCGCAGTATGGATTGTTGGAGGACTGCCAAGACTTGCTCGCATTCATTGCCTGCAACAGTCAACATGGAGATGAAATGCTCGACGAGTGGTCTGGGGACTTGATTCAGCATTTCAAAGCCAACGGCAATGTGGCCGCATTCAGGGCGAAGTTCGCATCAAACAAGGCAATAGAGGATGCGCTCAACGATATCTTCGAATCCGGGAGGAGCTAGGTTCCAGATCCGTGTGTCCTCTCTGGCGCGTCGCGGGGAGCCTAATAAAGCCCCGCTTCGAGGCGCGCCGCCTCCGACATCATGCTCGGGTCCCAAGGTGGGTCGAGGACGATCTCCACGCGGGCTTCGGCGACATTGGGCAGAGCACCAAGTTTGCGCTCGATGTCTTCCTTGAGGATCTCCCCCATGCCGCAGCCGGGTGCGGTCAGGGTCAGGTCGATGGTGACGGTGAGTTTGTTAGCGTTGGGTCCTTCTCCGATTGTCTCAATACGGGTGTCGTACACGAGGCCGAGTTCGACGATGTTGACCGGGATTTCCGGATCATAACAAGTCGACAGAACCTCCCGAATTCGCTCCACATCAACGGGCCCGTCATCTTGTTTAGGCTGGATGGCCATATCTGCTGGAGTGAGGCCCACGGCGTCGGCATCGGCAGCCGCGATTCTTGCGAGATAGCCGCTGTAAGTCTCGACGGTCAATGTGTCGCCCAGGTTTTGGGTAATCGCGACCTTGGTGCCGGAGCGCAAAGTGACGGGGGTGCCGTAGGGGATTTGCACCGCATGACAATCGCGACTGAGCTCAATCCAATCACTCATGTCTTCACTCCGTGGAAGCTACGTCATTGGCATGCAATGCGGCTTCGAGGGTGTGCCAGGCCAAGGTGGCGCACTTGACGCGAGAGGGGAACTGCCGCACCCCAGAGAAGGCCGCGAGTTTCCCCAACTGGTTCGCCGATGCCGGTGAGGGTTCCAGACTGGTGAGCAGGTCTTTGAACGAGGCGAACAGAGCTTCAGCCTCGCCGATAGTCTTGCCCTTGAGGGCAGCGGTCATCAATGACGCTGAGGCCTTCGAGATCGCACAACCGGAGCCGGAGAATCGCACATCGACGATGATATCGTCCTCGACTCGTAACGACAGTACCAGGTTGTCACCGCAAAGGGGATTGGAGCCCTCCTTGCGGTGGGTGGGGCAGTCGAGCTCGCCGAAGTTCCTCGGTGAGGCGTTGTGGTCCAAAATGAGGTCTTGGTAGAGGTTGCTGAGGTCTGACATCACCTGAACTCCCAAAATCAACGAAACAGTTTGGCTGCAATGTCGAGAGCATCCATCAAGGTGTCGACGTCCTCGGGGGTGTTGTACACACCCAAAGAGGCCCGGGCGGTGGCAGCGATGCCGTAGTGCTGCCACACGGGTTGAGCGCAATGGTGACCGGCACGAATGGCAACACCTTCGCGATCGACAATGGTAGCCAGGTCGTGGGGATGGACGCCATCGAGGGTGAACGACACCACGCCAACCTTCGCACTTGCCTGACCGTAAATGCGGCAACCGGGGATGGAGGTTATAGCCTCGGTGGCACGTCTCAACAAAATGTCTTCGTGCTCGGCGAAGCCCCCGATGCCGAGGTGGGTGACATAGTCTATGGCGGCGGATAGGCCGATGGCACCGGCGACATTTGGGGTGCCCGCTTCGAAACGTTGGGGCGGATCGGCATAGGTCGTCTTCTCAAAGGTTACGTTGGCAATCATGTCCCCACCGCCTTGATAAGGGGGCATCGATGCGAGGATCTCCCGTTTGCCATAGAGGACGCCAATACCCGTGGGCCCGTAGAGCTTGTGGCCTGAGAAGGCGTAGAAATCACAGTCGAGCTCGCGGACGTTGACGGACATGTGGGCGACGGCCTGGGCACCGTCGACAAGAACTGGAATTCCGCGATCATGGGCGATCTCGATCATCTGGGCGATCGGATTGATGGTGCCAAGGGCATTGGAAACGTGGCCGATGGCCACGAGTCGGGTCTTCTCTCCTAACAGTGTTGCATAGGCATCGAGGTCGAGCTCACCCTGTTCGTTGAACGGTATGACCAAGAGCGATGCACCAACGGACTGTGTCAACAACTGCCAAGGCACGATGTTGGAGTGGTGCTCCATCTCAGAGACGATGATCTCGTCACCCGCTTGGATGTGACTTCTGCCAAAGGTGTTGGCGACGAGATTGATGGCCTCGGTGGTGCTACGCACGAACACGATCTCCTCCGAGTGTTGCGCACCCAGAAAGCTCTGCACCTTTTTGCGGGCGGCTTCGTACTGTGCGCTGGCGCGCTCACCCAGTGCGTGCACCGCCCGGTGCACATTGGCGCAGTCATGCCGATAGAAATGTGCCACTGCATCGATGACAGCGTTTGGCTTTTGCGCGGTCGCCGCTGTGTCGAGATAGACCAAGGGTTTACCGTGGACTGATTGCTGTAGCGCTGGAAAATCCCGTCGAATTGCGTAGGGGTTGATTGCCATCCCCTCGGTGACTGCGGAGAGCTGGAACCGTTGTGGGGTTGCGATCATGTTGGCCTCTAGGTTCATGGCGCTGCAAGCCAACTGTCCAGCAACGCGCTGAGCACGTCGCGCATGGCTTGGTTGTCGATAGCCCCAAGCCACAGCGCCGCAAACCCACGTGTCAGCACCTTTTCTGCCTCCTTTTGGGCAATGCCCCGGGAGCGAAGATAGAAGAGCGCGTCCTCATCGAGTTGCCCAACTGTGGCACCGTGGGAGCATTTGACGTCGTCGGCGTAAATCTCCAGATTCGGCTGGGTGTTCGCACTGGCGTTGATCGAGAGCAGCAGACTTCGGCTTTGCTGGCGTGCATGGGTCTGCTGTGCGTCTCGCCGCACGATAACATTGCCGCCAAAACTCGAGGTGGCGCTGCCGTCGACGATGGCGGCCATTCTCTGTTCGCTTTGGGTGCGAGGAGCCGCGTGTTCCACGACGACATGGTTGTCAACCTGCTCGTTCCCACGGGCGACCGCGAGGCCGTCAATGGACGCGTGTGCTTCGGGTTCGCAGAGCTGGATGTGAACTTCGTGGCGTGCGAGTTGGGAGCCAGAGATCCAGCTTTGGCCGCGATAATCACTGCCATGTTTCTGTAGGACTCGGGTGCTCGCGACAGTTGAGGTTCCAGGCGTCCCCCGCACAAGCGACACATGGTCGAGGCGAGCGTTCTCGCTGAGATCGATGTTTGTTCCTGCGTTGCAGAGCCCACTGTCGTCCGTCAGTGTGACATAGGATTCGATGATGGTTACGCGACTGCCACTGCCGATACGAAAGAAGATCCGCGGCTGTGAAATCGCGGTCTTGGTTTGACCACTGGATGCGATGATGACGTGTATGGGTTTGCTGAGGATCACACCCTTGGCGATGTCGATGGTAAGAACTTGGTCGAGCAGAGCGGTTCGCAAGAGGTCAAAGCCGTCGGCCCCCTTTGGCTGCAGATGCCGCTCGAAGTCTGGGGGGGGCGATGCCTGCTGAATGGTCGTGCCCAGCGGCACCTCTACGTCAGAGAGGTCTGCGATCCATCTGCCGTCGACGACGACCAGGCGATGCGCTTCGAGTTCTGGCAGCGCTAACGTTCTCAGCGCGTCACGGTCGAGAGAATCCACGGCCACAGGGTTCGGCAAGCGTAAGTCGTAGTTTCCCAAATCCGTGAGGCTTGTGTACCTGAAGGCGTCTTCCTTTCGCGTAGGTAACCCTCGCCTCTGGAACTCTCGGCCCGCCTGGTTTTGCAACTGTTGTAACCATGGAGGACCGGCGGCCACGTGGGTTGCGACCAACTTGGCGAGCCCGCTGTGCGCTGTGTGGGACATCATGCTGCTGCCTCGTTCTGGTCTTCGAGCCAGCCGTAACCCTTCTCTTCAAGCTCGAGCGCCAAGCTCGCGTCACCAGAGCGGACGATTCGACCGCCAGCAAGGACGTGGACCCGATCGGGAACGATGTAACTGAGGAGCCGTTGATAGTGGGTAACGACGAGAAAGGAACGCCCGGAACTGCGCAGGGCGTTGACACCTTCGGAGACGACGCGCAAGGCGTCGATGTCCAATCCCGAATCTGTCTCGTCAAGAACAGCGAGGGTGGGCTCTAGCACGGTCATTTGGAGAATTTCATTGCGCTTTTTCTCGCCCCCGGAAAAGCCTTCGTTGACTGGGCGCTCCAAAAGCTTGGGGCTCATTCCCAACGCTGCCATTTTGTCTTTTACGAGCGCGAGAAAATCAAAGGCATCAAGCTTCTCTTGCCCGCGATGCTGCCGAATGGCGTTGAGGGCAGCCTTGAGGAATTGCGCGTTGCTCACCCCTGGGATTTCTGTTGGATATTGAAACGCAAGAAACACCCCGGCTCGTGCTCGGTCTTCTGGGGCCAGCGGCAACAGGTCTTCACCGAGGAAGTTGACGGTGCCGCCGGTGACGTCGTAACCGGGTCGACCCGCGAGGACATTGGCAAGGGTACTCTTGCCCGAACCGTTGGGTCCCATGATCGCGTGGACCTTGCCTGGCTCCAACGTCAAGTTGATGCCGCGCAGGATGGGTGTGCCGTTCACGGAAGCGTGGAGATTCTTGACCTCGAGCACCGGTTGCAGCGTCAGTGTGCTACTCATCCTACCGCTCCTTCCAAGCTCACGCTCAAGAGTCGCTGCGCCTCGACAGCGAACTCCATGGGCAATTTCTTGAACACGTCTTTGCAGAAACCGTTGACAATCATTGACACAGCATCCTCTTCTGAAAGACCGCGTTGGCGGCAATAAAACATCTGCTCGTCACTCACCCGTGATGTGGTTGCCTCGTGCTCGACCTTGGCGCTGTTGTTCTTCACCTCGATGGCCGGGAAAGTGTGGGCACCACAACTGTTGCCAAAAAGCAGCGAGTCACATTGCGAATAGTTGCGGGCACCGGAGGCACCGGGCAGCACTTTGACCATCCCTCGATAACTGTTTTGCGCACGTCCCGCGGAGATTCCCTTGGAGATGATGGTGCTCGATGTGTTCTTGCCAATGTGCATCATCTTGGTGCCAGTGTCGGCTTGTTGCCTGTTGTTGGTGACGGCCACCGAATAGAACTCGCCGACGGAATCGTCGCCCTGGAGGATGACACTCGGGTACTTCCAGGTGATGGCTGATCCCGTTTCCACCTGAGTCCAGGAGATGTGCGAACGGGGACCGCGGCACGCGCCGCGCTTGGTGACGAAGTTGTAGATGCCGCCTTTCCCATCTTTGTCGCCTGGATACCAGTTCTGAACTGTGGCGTATTTGATCTCTGCGTCCGCGAGGGCGACGAGCTCCACCACAGCGGCGTGAAGCTGATTTTCATCGCGCATGGGTGCGGTGCAGCCCTCGAGGTAGCTGACGTGTGCACCCTCATCGGCGATGATGAGGGTGCGCTCAAACTGCCCGGTCTTTGCTGCATTGATACGGAAATAGGTGGAGAGCTCCATGGGACAGCGGACGCCCTTGGGGACGTATACAAAGGAGCCGTCAGTGAAGACGGCGGAATTCAGTGCAGCGAAAAAATTGTCAGAGTGCGGTACCACGGAACCCAAATATTTCTGCACCAGGTCTGGGTGTTCTTGCACCGCTTCGGAGAAGGAACAGAAGACGATCCCCAGTTTTGCCAACTTGTCTTTGAACGTGGTGGCAACCGAGACGCTGTCGAAGACGGCGTCGACCGCAACTCCTGCCAATGTCTCTCGCTCATGCAAAGGGACACCGAGCTTTTCGTAGGTGGCCAACAGCTCCGGATCGACCTCATCGAGGCTCTTGGGCGCGTTGTCGCGGCTTTTGGGTGCTGAGTAGTAGACGATGCCCTGGTAATCTATCGGGCCGTATTCAAGGTGACCCCAAGAGGGCTCGCGCATTTGTTGCCAACGGTTGAAGGCTTTCAGGCGCCAGTCGAGGAGCCATTGTGGCTCGTTCTTCTTGTTGGCGATGAAACGAATGGTCTCTTCATTGAGGCCCGGGGGCACACTGTCCGCCTCGATGTCCGTGACAAATCCAAATTTGTACTCCGATTGGGCAAACGTCTCGACTGCCTGTGAGGTCATGGGTTTCTCTCCGAACGTCCGAACAGGGGGACGAACCCGGCCTGGCGGGTTCTCATGGAAGTCTTGAGCAGGTTTGGAGAGCGAGCGAGATCGGCGACGGAGAGGCCGCCGAGTGCATCCATCACTGTCGCGTTGATGACATGCCAGTGGGCCCGGGTGGGACAGGTGGCCTCGCGATCGCAACCGTTGGCATTCAGCTCGGTACATTCGGTGAGGGCTGGCTGGCCATTGATGGCCGTCAGGACCTCGACGACCGGGATCTCGTCGAGGGCACGTGTGAGTGCATACCCACCAGATGAGCCCCTGACTGAAAGCATTAAGCCCGCTCGTGTGAGTTTCTTGAGCACCTTGTTGGCGGTGGGCAAGGGGAGGCGGCACATGTGGGCGAGACTTCGGGCCGTGTGAATCCGTGGGCCTTCTTGTCCGGCCTGGAGGATCAGCACCATTGCGTAGTCAGCAAGTTTTGACAGTCTGAGCACGCGCTCTCCTGTTCAAACAGGACCTGGTCATACAGGACCTGCTTAGTCCTATAGGTGGGCACTGATTTTCGATTGTCAATGCGGTGATGCTCTCGGGTTCTCTCGCGGCACCGCAGCGTCAAAGTCGTGCGGCTCACCGCAGCGTCAATCGGTAGGCGTTCCACTTTTGGCTGTCACCGACCGCACCGCGACCGACGAGGACGCGGCCGTCGGCCGACATGGCGGCCACACTCCAGAATTTCCAGTCTCCGAGGTCGAGACCCTTCTGTGTTGCCAGATCGTCGACAAAGTCGAAGCCGCGCTGGGCGTCCCAGAGATAGGCGCGCGTGATCATGCGACCGTGCTCGGGAATGAAGAAGACCTCGCCAGCCGCGACGTTGCCCGTGGCGTCCAAAGCCCAGACGTTACTGCTGCTGGCGCGGTTGGGCATCGAAAAGAGGAGGGACGGCCGTCCCTCCAACCAGCGCACAGCTTCGTGGGAACCGGAGGGGCCCCGACTGAGACCGCCAATGATGCTGCAATCGGCGTTGCATGCAATGGCGCTCGATTGTGGCGCGTCCTCGAGCCCCAGAAGTCGTCGCATGGCCCCGCCAGTCCAGAGGAACGCCTGAAAACCTCCGGGAATCCGTTCCGTACCGACGACGACCTGACCATCGTTGGAGATAGCAACCGCCTGCACGTTCTTACCACTGCCTGCCACACCGATACTCCCGAGCTCGACTGTTGCGCCCCGGCCCAGTGCACCCAGGTCCCAGCGCAGTGCGGCAATTTCGCGGCGGTAGCCCCAGGCGAACCCCGCCGCGTAGCGTCCATCAGGGGTGATAGCGCGACCCTGGCCGACGAGGTTTTCGAGCGGTGTGCCGTGCTGTCCGCCTCGCCACAGGCCCGGCGCGGCCCCAAAATTCGCCGGGCCAGGCGCGCTGTCGAGCAACCCCACCGCCGTCGTACCGTCGTCGGCCACGGCCCGCAGCCGCCCGGGGCCGAGGGTGGTGACGCGATCGTCGGTCCACAGGAAGGCGGTTGTGGGGCCATTGAGCTGTCCACCGACCGTGCCTCCATCACGGGTCACAGCGTACGCATCGCTGTGACAGGTGAGTCGCGCGAAGACAGCGCGGTCGCTCTCTTGCCGCACCACCCGACATGTAATTTCGCCGCCACCCAGCTGCGCAGGGACGCCATGCGGATGTTTGCGTTCTTGTTCCCGGCGAGACAGGGGTTGCCCAATGTGGCTCTCCTGTTCCAGGCGAGACAGGGGTTGCCCACCGTTGTGGCGCTCTTGCTCCATGCGAGACAAGGGTTGCCCACCGCCGCGGTTATGTCGCTCCTGTGCTTGTTGCGGTGTGGCGCACCCGGTCAGTACGAGGAGAAAGATGGAGACTGTGGTCCGCATGACGCCAAGCCTACGTGGGTACTCGAGTCGTGCCAAGGGTGTGGCCCGAGTTGGGAATGCCCGAGTCGGGGGTCAACAACTCACCTGCCGGGTGCCGAGTGCAGCCCGAGTCATTGAAACAGTCATGCTGCAGACGATCGGTCAACCGGGCGGCGGTTCTTGCTCGAAGTCGATGGACAAGTTTCGTCCGACTGCTCTATAGGTACGGCATGAATCGAAGACGCGCCCCCCTTGTTTGGTTTGTACTTGCGTTCGCCCTCATTGCATGCGGGCAGGCACCGAGCCTGAGTGAGAAGCCAGCATTTCTTACCGCCAACACCAATCGCGTGGATTTTGGTGAGGTGGAGGTTGGCAGCCGTGCGGAGTTGCCCGTGTTTCTGCTCAACCAGGGTGAGATGGACTTGCGTATCAAGGGGGTCGAGGGCGATTCGGTGGGTGGCGCCTTCACCATGACTGTGGCGGAATCGACGATCGCGCCACAGAATGAGGTTACCGCCCAAGTGACCTTCGTGCCCCAAGGCAAGCAAGCATACGCCACCGTGTTTGTTGTCGCCAACGACAGTCTCAACGAGCCGGAGTTGCACGTGACTCTCATGGGCATCGGTGTCCTCGTCGATCCCTGTGAAGAAGTGATCTGCGACGATCCGCCACCGCCGGCCTGCCTTGGCAGCGGCGTTAGTCGTGTCTTCGATCCCGCGGGCACCTGCGATGCCGATGGAGAATGCGACTATGAGACCTTCACCGAGAGCTGCTCCTTCGGCTGCGACCAGGAGACTGGCGAATGCAAGCCGGACCCTTGCATTGGCGTTTTGTGCAACGCGCCAAACAACCCTTGCTCCTACGCCATCGGCACTTGTTCCGGCGGCACATGCACTTACGCCCCCAACAATGGCATCGACTGTCAGGACGGAGATCCATGCACCGTTGATGACAAATGCATCGAAGGGAGTTGCCGCGGACAGCCCAAGGTGTGCGCTGATCCACCCGCAGCGGAATGCCCCGATGAGAACACCCGACACGTCTGGGCGACACAGGGCGTCTGCAACGCCGAAGATGGGCTGTGCCTCTACACGGAGCAGACTCTCACATGCAGTTTTGGCTGCCTGGACGGTCAATGCCAGGGTGATCCGTGCTACGGCATAGTCTGCAATTCGCCGCCGACATCGTGCCACCAGCAGGCTGGTGCCTGCGACGATGGTGCCTGCACCTATGGCTTTGCCGACGACATACCCTGTGAAGATGATGATCTGTGTACCACCGGTGGCGAATGTCTGGCCGGAGCATGCAACAGCAGCCAGGTGATGTGCACAACACCGCCGCCCAATATCTGCAACACCACGAGCCAGCTGCGGCGCTATCTCGGTATTGGTGCCTGCAGAGCCGTCGATGGCCAGTGCGAGTATTCCAGCGAGTTGGTGTCCTGCGTCAACGGCTGTGAGCTGGGGGCCTGTCGCGATGAGCCACAGTTTGGTTCCGACGTTCTCACTGTGCAAATCTTCTACGAGCCGGAGCACGGAATTGTGTTCTTGGACTACCGTGACGTCGATCTGATCCTCGCGAACCCCTTGAATCAGCTTTGCGACTATTTCCACGCCTCACCCAACTGGGGCAATTATGGCACCTGCGGCTGGAGCGGCGTGGGCACCAGCGAAGAGACGATTCTACACACGGTGAGCGGCACCGACCTGGCGGATGGCACCTATCGCATCGAAACCAATCTCTACAATGACTGCGCCGAGAGACTCTGTGCTTTCGGTGTCTGCTACTGCGACAGCCACGAATCTGTGCCCTATGCGCTGGAGCTGCGTATCAACAATGTGCTGGCCATGTCGTGCACCCACAGCTTCCCCGCAGGGGACGTTGGCGAAACGGTGGAGATCGCGACCATCGGCAGGGATGATGGCTACCTCCAAACGCCGGTGCCGAGCGGTTCCACGGGAGTGAACTGCACGGTCTACTGAGCGGGTCGCCCCACTGAGCGGCCCATGTGCGTTGGGTTGTCGCGACGCAGGGTCCTATGAGATCTTCACCAGACCTTTGGTGTCGAGAAACGTTAGCATTCGATTCACGGACTCGCCGATAGATTCGTCAGCCGTGTGCAAGACGATTTCGGGGTTCTCTGGGACTTCGTAGGGAGAGCTGATCCCTGTGAACTCAGAGATCTCCCCAGCCCTCACTTTGGCGTAGAGTCCCTTCGGGTCCCGTTCTTCGCACACCGACAAGGGGGCCTCGAGATAGGCTTCAACAAAGCGGTCGTCACCGATGATCTTTCTTGCGCGGTCGCGATCTTCCCTGAAAGGCGAGATAAACGCGACGATGCAGATCATGCCCGCATCGCGGAACAAACGGGACACTTGGCTTACCCGTCGAATGTTTTCTGCTCTGTCCGAGGCGGAGAACCCGAGGTCTGCACACAGGGTGTGCCGCACGTTGTCGCCATCGAGAATGAAGGAGTGCTTGCCCCGATCGTACAACGCCTTGTCGAGGTTGACGGCCAAGGTCGACTTGCCAACTCCCGAGAGGCCCGTCAACCAGACGACGCAGCCACTTTGCCCTAAGGCCTTTTCTCGCTGCTGTGTGCGCACCACCGCGTTGTGCCAAACGAGATTGGGGTGCGGTCGCGTGATCCGCCGTTCATGGTTGTCCGTCATGGTTCACCTGTGTTTGGGATACATCATAGCAGACTCAAGGTCCACCGAATGCGGAGCCGAGTACCTCACCTATCGCTCCGGAAAATCCTGCCAAGCTTTCTCCGGCGATGATGCCAGCGGCGGTGACGACAAGGAAGCGGGCGGTCCAACTCTTGGCAGAACGATTTGCGGCCGATGCGATGAGACCGCCGGCGAAGGCGGATATGGAGTAAGGGGCAGGGATCAACATGGCGAGGCCGATGCTCGTGGCGCTGGGGAGGAATTTGGCGATGTGTTTGGGCGCTAGGGCCTCTGTGCTCGCGATGATGACGCCGAGACAAATGCCGAGTATCGCCGCTTCTTTGGCACCAGGGGGAAGGGAGGCGAGACCACTCTGGCATACTTCGGCGACGGCCTTCCACGAAGCGGCGGCTGGGGCTGGCCACTGTTCGCTAAGAAGATCGGTCTGCGGGTTGTGGATGAGCAAGAGGTAGGCGGCACATGCGACCATGGCACCGGCGATCACGCCGATGGTTTGGGCTAGGGCCTGCAAACGGGGCTTGGCACCCATCATCGAGCCCGCCTTGAGGTCGTCCATCAGATCCGCGCACTGGTTTGCTGCGCCTGCGGTGACGTTGGCGGCCATGAGGCTTACCACCGGTTGCTGGGGCATGGCAGCACCGAAGGCAAGCTGCGTGACCTTGCCCATGGGCCCCACGGGGCTGACACCGGTTTCACCGGAGACCCGGGCGGCGACCATGGCGAGAACGAAGGTCATCACGACAGCGACGACGGCGGCGACGGGAGGGATGTCGAAGAAGAGAACTTGGGCAATGACCGCGGCCAGGCCCGAGCCGCAGGCGAGGACAATGAGCCAGTTGTTGTCTTCCTTAATGGTGGTGTCCTGTCGGCGGGACTCGCGAAAATGCATGACCACCCGCGGCAGTTTCCACAGAAAACCGGTGAGGGATGCGGAAACGGTAACAGCCACGGCGGGCCAGACCATCCAGCGGTTCAATGCTCCATACCAGAGGACATCGGCGTTGGGTCCCGGGGTCGTCCAGCTGGCGTCCAGTGCTACGGGGGCGAGAAGGCCCCATGACAGGATGGTGCCGAGGAGCAGTGAGGTGCCGATGCGTGGTCCCACCAGGGCACCGACGGCGAGCATCAAAGGCGATGGGTCGAGGGCAAAACCAAGATTCTTGAGAGAAACAGTTCGGTCACTGTGCTTGATTGCCCAGGCGGCTCGCGCTGACAACATGCCGAGGTCCGCGAGCTTGATGACGAGGACCGATGCCGAGCCCACCAGGGCACCGACTAAGAACATTCGCAATCGCTCGGCGGCGACGCGGGTGCTCGCGTACATCTCTTTCAAGGTCTCGCCGATGGCGACGCCGAAGGGGAAGGGTAGGGCATCGACGACGAGGAGTTGATGGCGCAACAGGGCGGCGGCGGCGACGCCAAACAGACTCACCGACGCGGTCCAACACACCAACTCAATCCATGAGAGGGTCTGGCCGGTGAGTAGGGCCAAAGCGGGAACGGCGGCCACCAAGCCCGCCGATGGCATGGACGCCGCAGCAGAGGCGGCGGTCTGGTTGATGTTGTTTTCCAACAATCCCCAGGGTCTTGCGAGCTTGGCGCTTGCCAGCCCTTGCCATAAGGCCGCGCCGACCAGGGCTGCGACGATGGACATGTTGAGGGTCCAGCTGGTTTTCAGTCCGGCGTAGAGGTTACACAACGACAAGACCGCACCGACGCAGGCACCGGTGATGACAGCTCTCGGGGTGAACTCTGAGCCGCCATTGCCCTCCATCGGCGCGTTCGGCCATTGGGTGGTTACGTCGTCTCCGGCAGCCATGGTCTCATCAAGCGTCAAAGTTGGGGGAGACACAAGGGGGACACGCCAACAACACACTACCACTGCCCGTCGTCCCGTCGTCTCTTCGCTTGACTGATCAACATTTCCCATGCAAGGTGGCAACGGCTTTTCCTGGCAGTCAAGCAGATGAGGCGAGAGATGATGCAAAGATTGAAGTGGATTGTCGTGGCGGCAGGCATGTTTGCTTTCACGGGCTGTGGTGGCTCCGTGGGTGACTACTGCGAGCAGTGGGCAAAGTGTGAGGGCGGCAATGATCTGGACGAAGATGCCTGCGTCGAGAAGCGGACCGGTGAGGCAAGTGTGGCCGATGTCTATGACTGCGGGGACGAATGGGACGCCCGCATGGATTGCCTCGCCGAGAATTCAACGTGCGACTCTGAAAAGGACAAGCTCGAGTCTGGGGATGCTTGTGATTCTGAAAAGGATAAGCTCGACGCATGCATCGACGCGGGTTCCGCGGAAAATCCGTGAGGTTGAGCCGTTTCTAGATGAGCCTTGCATCGACGAAAAGCCGGCACTCGTTACGCAGACCGACTCTGAGAATCGTTGACGTTGGTGGTTGGCTGCGAGCTAGCCCGCCCAGATGAAATCGACGGTGGGCAAGAAATCATTGGAGCGCGCGGACTCGTGGGACTCTAGATCGATGGCACCTGTGTCAGAGTTCCACCACACACAGCCGACGAGGAACCGGCTCCACTCACCGACGGCGATGTCGACGCCGAGGTTGGCGCGCAGGGTGATAGCTGGAGCGTCGCCGAAGGCAAAGACATCGACACCGGCACGAGCCCGTAACCAGGGAAGCAGAGACCGGTCATAATCGACACCGATCTGTGCGCGATAGGATGCCAACACGGGTGCGAACAACAGCTCCAATGGGGCGATGCCGCCCAGGGGTGTTGCGTCGCTGTGTGTCAGGGGCACGCCCACGGCGAGGTTGACGCGTCCGCTGAGCACGTGCGGTTCACCTCGCCACAGGCTCGCAACGACGCCGGCCCGCGGTACCAGGAACCAACCGACCTGGCGGTCGGAGTGATCCCAGGTGGGAAAGACGAAGCCCTGCAGCAACATCATGCCGCCGGTTGGCACCGACAGTCCGTACTCACCCTTGAGCCGAACCGGTCCGAGCCCGCCGTGATTCACCTCTAGGACGGCGTTGGGGGCGACGAAAAAGGTTAGGGGGTGCCCGCGTACGGCGAGGTTGTCGTTGATGTCATAGACAAGCGGCGCAAACACGCCGATGGAGTAGTCACCGCAGCTGCCAATCTCCGCAGTGTCCCGTGAGCACAGGGCCCATGCTGATGAGGAAGAGGCGACTGAAGAGGCGACTGAAGCGAGAAAGGCCACGAGAGAAGAAGCACGCCGACTCATGGTTGAATCTCCCAGGTGCCGATGACCGGGCAATGGTCCGAAAGATCCATGGGCACGGAGATGATGCCCGCATCGCCGGGCTGTTGAAGCACGTCGGTGGCGGTCCAACCTTGTGGGGCTGCGGTAAACATGTAGTCCAAGCGTCGATTCCAAAAGCCCGGCTCGTTGTTGGCACCCATCTGATCTGCGCCAATCACCGAGTGGGTGTAGTACCGCGATTGCTCAGCTTCGGATGTGCCATAGCGAGCCAGGTCAATGGCCTCGAGGTAGTCGTCGTAGAATGGTTGCAGGTCGGTGGGGTCATACGGTGGCTGCTCGAATTCGGTACCGATCGACGCAGGGGCCTCGTCATTGAACTTCTCGGTCTTGATGGAGCCGGGAGGCAAGGCGTTGAGGTCTCCAGCCATGACGAAGGGGTTCCTCTCCTCACGCATCAGTTCGAGTATTTGCTGCTGTTGCTTGTGGTTGGTGCGATCTCGATCATAGGCCTCGGTGTGCGCTGAAAACACCGTCACCAAGTCGTTGCCTACCTCGATCTCTGCGCGCCCCACTGCGCGATGCAGGTAGAACGATGCGGTGAGGAAATCTTGATCAGTTCGGTCGACTTGGGCGATGCGCTCGTTGCCGATGATGCGGAACTTGGAGAAGATGCAGTTTCCCATGTTGACGCGGCCGAGTCCCTCTGTGGGAACATAGCGGCTCTGCCAGGTCGGCACGTAGGCTGCCCATTGCAGGTCGGTGTTTTCGAGGATGCCCATGACCATGTCGTAGTAGGCCGAGCGACGGGAGTTGATCTCGATCTCCTCGGTCACCAGGATGTCGGGGTCGACTTCCCCGATGAGGTCATAGAGCCCCTGCATGTTCTCTTCGACCTCGGCGAGTGGCATCTCGGTGCGATCGCCCCACATGTCGAACCAAAAATTTGCGCGCCCAGCCCCGTACTTGATGTTCCAGGTCATCACCCGCAGCCGCAAAGGGTTTGGGGTTGTAGGTTGGGTAGCCCCGTCGACTGCGAGAATGGGAAAAGACTCCCGTTCATCCCAGGTCGTAAACAGCGATTCACAACCGCTGCAGAGCAAGGCGAGGAGCAACAATGTTCTGGGCATGAAACCTCCCGCACGAGGATCTACCATGCAGGGAAGGGATCACGAATGCAATTTTGAGATTCCAGTCCGCCGAGATTGATGGCAAGATGCCCCGTGGTCGGTTCCGTTTCGTGTGGTTTGAACACGCAACGTTTTGCGGAGATTGGTGCCGCGTTTGCAGGGGACCGGCGGCTCCAGCTAATCTGATGTGAGGCCATGCTGGAGTGCACTTCTCAATAGTTGAAAGAATTGTCCCATACACTGAATGGACAGGAGAATCTCGTGGCAGATATCAAAGAGCTGTTGGATAAAAAAATAAACATCCAAAAACAAACACTAATCATAGGCTTGCTCAAGGATCTCGTACCTAAGTTCAGATCAGCCGAAGACCTCTATTTGGCTCTTGATAATCCTGAGGTGAAACCATTTCTTTCTAAAATAATGATCGCCGACGTCTTCCCAACTCTCGCAACAAAAAAGGCAAAGAGGCGCGGCCATTCAAAGAAGATTGGCAAAAGGAGAGCGCGAATTGGCAAGGAAGCAAAAGCCGAGGCGATTGCTCAGGCTGTTCATGGAATTCTCAAGATCGTTCGCAGCGAACCTGGTCGGGAATGGACCAAAAAGGAAATCTTAGCCGTCAATCCCGCGATCGCTCCGCACTGGACGGGTGCAGCAAGCAAGCTGCAAGCAGAAAACCAATTGGCTCCCATGGGCAAAGGCGCTGGAAGGAAATTCATTCTCCGCCAATCGTGAGTCATTGTGGGATGGGGTTTCGGGTATGGTGCGCTCGAACCACCCAATGAGTGAATCGAAACACCGCGAAAAGTCCCAAACCCAACAACGATTGGTGGTCGCTAGAGCACCATTGTTACAGCGGGTCGCAGATGTCGGCATGCTGTTGTTGATCTTTCCGCTGCTTGTTGTCGGGTGGAGCATGGCCCTGAGCCTTCCTGCTGTCATTGCCGGTGCTGCTGTCGGTCTTGGTGATGATGTCTTGGGTGAGCTCCTTGTTGTCTGCGTCATCGTCTCTGTGCTGCCTAGCGTTGCTGTGAGTTCTCGGCGTCTGACATGGTGGTTGCGGGTGGAGGATGACCAGCTGGTAATGGGGCCGTTGTGGCCACGGATCCGAGTTCCTCTCCGGGAAATCGAGATGCTTCGAGTTGGTTCATTGGGTCAACGGTTGCGCGGTGAGGAGGCTCCTCTGCATGTTCCTCTGGTGATCATTGGGCGCAGCCGACATCAGATCCAGCTCCGGCCAAATGACGCCGACCAATCGTTGCATCAGTTGCTGAGAATGTCGCCTAATGCAGTGGGAATCAGTCGAACCGATAAGGAGACCCTGCCGTCCAATCCTGAGGCACGGAAAACGGGCATGGGACACCTACGCCGCTTTTGGTTGTTGAGCGGTGGTTTTGCATTGGTCCTATGCGTGGGAATCGGGTTGGCCATGATTGTGGCTGTTCTGCGCGACGGCACATTCGATGGTCCCGGCAAGGTAATCAATTTTCTCTACCTGTCATCTGTGATCTGGCCGGCGGCGGGTTACGCTGCCTTTGCATTGCACCGTGTCCGACGTCGTTGAGGATGTCACGCCACCCCATCATCATTACAGCACTGGCCGGCACAACGAGGCTCGCAGTCCTTTTCGCCCGTGTAGGTCAGAGCACAAGACAGGCAGACCACAAGGCAGATTCGCTGAGTCATGCGTCACCACGCAATCTCGTTCGGGCAGGGCAAGATCGGATAGTCGGGGTCAGCGGTTTGCACCTGCCACGGATCCAACAACGGCGGCACGCTTCCGTCCGCATTCACCACAACACAAATAACCGGAATGGGTGGTGGCCCGCTGCCAGTCTCACGGTCGCAGCCATGTACCAAGAAACCACCGTACGGGTCACACGTCGCAAACGTCGCATCGCTCTGACACGACAACAAGCAATCTGGCGGAGCGCACGTGCGCACCGTGGCAGTAAACGATGAGTGCCAGATCACATACACGCCGCCATCGATTTCGAATTGGATCCTGTCGACAAG
>MGST01000356.1 GCA_001798605.1 Deltaproteobacteria bacterium RIFOXYA12_FULL_58_15
AGCCAGGATGGTTCCGATGACCGAAGATGTCTCGCCACCTTCGGTCACGGCAATGACGACATCGCCTTTGTTAACGCCGCGGTCCTGGAGTTGTAATCGGCCGATGAGCAACAGATCTTCGAAGCCTTCCAGTGAGCTAATGAGAGCCCGGTCGCCACCCGTCATCTCACCGATGAGATCGTCGTCAATGGTGTTCGACAGTTCTCCTTTGAGCTTCGACCAAACAGCCGATTGCGCGCGAACCTTCCGCCAAAATGGTCGCCAAAATGTGCTCTCCATTTGTTTTGCAAGACGGCCAGTGGCCCCGCAGCCGTAGATATAGATCTTCTTGCGCTCAGCGAGCGCTTGCACCACGGACGCGACGGCTTGGTTGATATCCCCTGGCGCATTGGCCAACGTCACAAAACGGGTTTCGATGTCCCCGTCAACGGCGATCAACTCGGCAAGGCCATTTTCGGTGTTTTTGCCAATGGCATCACTGAGGTCGTAAGTTTTCGGATGGCGTTGCTCGGTCATCAGGGTGTGCAGCTGAAACTGTGTCTTGTTTTGGACGTAATCAACAGACTCCGCTGTTGGCTTGATCCCCAAGAGCGTCAAGACGTTGGTATCGTCGTTGACTGGTCCGTGCTCTTTGCATGACGTGGCCGTGAGCAAAATGATGGCGCTCAGACAGCAACTTGCTCGAAAAGATCGCATGTATTCTTGTCTCCTGCCGACGAATCTAGGGCGTGCGGGTGAAGAGGCAAGTGAACGGATCGCACCACACTGGGCACCCGTTGACAGTCAACGTCAGGGGCTCCTGCGTCGTTGGCGCATCGGCCGGGACCACGACTCGCACGGCGCGGTAGTCCATATCGAATGTCGCAGCAACCGGCCCACTGTTGCCAAACTGCGCGGTCAAAGTCTCGATCGTGTTTGGGTTGATGCTGAATTCGTCGAAATAGGCGAGAATCTCGCTCCCCGCGGTTGCGTTCGTAGAATTCAGGAACATCGCCATCGGTGCGTTGGCATAAATCTCGGTGGTATTGCTGGGTTGTCCGTCAACGACGACCTGCAATTGGTTCCACCCGCCATCCACCGGCGCACACCCCAGCACAACCTCGATGTTCGTCTCTGACCATGTGCCATAATCAGAAGCAAACGCTGTCATTCCATCATACGACCGACGGAGAACCACGTCGCTGTCGCCCTGCTCCGCGCCAAAGCCAAAGCCAGAGACGGCCAAGGTGTCACCGACGCAAAACCCAAAGTCGCAGTACATTTCTGGGGCAGTGTTGGTCCGAGTCACTGTGGTGACGATGGCATTGAGAATCCTCAGCTCCACTCCGTTACTCGCCAACCCGTCGCGAACCAAAAATACCTCGTTCGTGAAAATGTCTACGGGAACGGTCGTGGCGACCAGGGCCTCGCTCCAAGAGACGACTGCGCCACCCACGTCGTAGAAACGCACTTGGCCGGCGGTGGCGCCAAACCCGTCACCTGTGAGGGCAACCTCATCGCCGTAATAGGCAGCACTCGGCGTCAGGGTCTCGACCTGCGGCGAACGTTGTTGATCATAGACTGTCCCACGACTGCCGCCCGAGACGGCGAAAATGCTCCCGCCGGGAACGCCACCATCCACGTCGAATGTCGCCCCGTCTGATATTTCGCCGGTCTCATAGAACAGCTTGATCCGCCCGCCGCCGCCCCCACCGCCGCCCCAATCGCCGCTGCCGCCGTTGCCACCTGAAGCCTCAATCATCGCCTCACCGCTCACGGCGAGGTGAGACGCCGCCTGCAGCAAGATTCCGCCGCCGCTGCCACCGCCGGTGCCCCAGGTGTGGTTGGTTCCGTTTCCACCATTGGCGCGTACAACGCCAGTGAGCTCAATGACCTCAGAAATAATCTCAATCTTGCCGCCTCCTGCGCCCCCCAGGACAGCCGCCGTGCTGCCACCGGAGCCCATGTCAACGGCCATGTCGTCCACGTCTCCATACACCGGGCCGGCCTTGTCGTCCCCCATCGTTCCACCGCGGCCGCCGTACGAACCACCGCTCTGGCTCCATTGCGGACCAGCTCCCGGCCCCTGCGCAGCAGGGTAGCCTCCGACCGTCCCATCCACGACACCGAAAATACTCACGACTTCTGCTTCCAACCGACACGACCCGCTCGTCTGCAGGGTCCCTCTGATATCGATGCAGGACGCAATCAGGGTCTCATTGTGACAGGTAGAGGTGTCACCATCGGCGACGACCATTTTCGGTGCCAAGAAGGTAAATGCTTCTTGTTCGTTGTCGGGGATGCAACGCTCACACGGATCGTCCGAACCCGGATCCATGCGCTGATAGCAGATGTTGTCGATGAAACAGGCATTCGGGAAGAGTACGAAGCTGCACGCCTCAGCCTCCTCGTCACAGATGTCGCGTGTGCAGCCGACGCCGTCGTTACAGGGACTCACAAACACGCAGCTTCCCTCCTCGCAGTGGTTGTAGAGCGTGCAGAAGAGGCGATCCTCGCAGCTGTTTGTGTTGTCGGCTGTCCAAGTGTCCTGGCTGACCATCGGCTGGCATTCAACACACGGGTTGGCGGGATCTGGAACGCCTTCGGCCGCACACTCTCCGTCGATGAGACACGCGTCCTCAGCCAGGAGATTTGTGCATGCACTCGCATCGTCATCACACGAGTCAGTTGTGCACGCGAGTTCGTCCGAACAATCACGCAATCCCTCGGCCACACACTCCCCCAGGTCGCAGTGGTCACCGACGGTGCAGAACCTATTGTCATCACATTCGTTGCCAACAGTCGCACTCCAGTCCGCAGAATCACTGGTTGGCACACAAGCGAGGCAGACATTGGCAGGATTGGCTGCCCCCATCACCCAACAGGTGGTGTCGATGAGGCAGGTGTTTGCGGCTACGTCGTTGGCACATCGGTCGTTGTCCTCATCGCAGGCGTCATCTGTACACCACGCGCCGTCGTTGCAACTCTTCATGTTTGCAAAAACACAGGTTCCGGCGGTGCAGTGATCTCCTGCGGTGCAGAAGAGCCCGTCGTCGCAAACGTTCGTATCATTGTTGGTCCAAGCAGTTTGATCCTCTTCCGGTTGGCATTCGACGCACGGATTCCCGGGGTCGGGAGCGCCGTCGGCCACGCATTCTCCGTCGATGAGACACGCATCATCGGCCAGAATGTGGGCGCAAGCATCCCCGGTGTCGTCGCAGCCGTCCGTTGTGCAGTCGAGTGCATCCGCGCAGTCCCGGTCTCCTGTGGGTACACACGCACCTTGCACGCAACGATCACCAACACTGCAGAACGCGCCATCGTCGCACGGCTTTTCGGCGGTGGGACTCCAATCTTCGGCATCCGTTGTCGGATCGCAGGCCAGACAGACATTGTCGGGGTCGGGTGTTCCACCTACCCAACAGGTGTCGTCGATGAGGCAGGTGTCCTCGGCCACTTCGTTGACGCAACTGTCACCCCCCTCGTCACACGCGTCGTTGGTGCACCACGTCTCGTCATCGCAATCTTTCACCGCGTCAAAGACACAACGTCCACCGCTGCAGTGATCGCCGGTCGTGCAGAAAGCTCCATCATCGCAAGTCGCGCTGTCATTGGCAGAGAAGCGCACACGACTCAACGTCGGCACACACGACTCACACGGGTTGTCGGGATTTGCGGCGTTCGTCGGAAAGCAGGTGCCGAGGACGGCACACTCTTCGACGGGACACTCCACCATGCAGTAGGCATCAGCGCCGCACATCTCGACACCAACCCCAGCGCAGGATTCGTCATCGGTGCAGGAAAGTGCACACCCGTCCGCCACGCAGGTCCAACCTTCGGCACATTTGCAGGAATCTAACGGTTTCGTGTTGTCCTCACTGCAATGAGCCGACGCTACCGCCGCCAACAGCACCATCCATTTGCGATTCATCATCGGGAACTCCTCGGTGTGGCCGTGATCTACCACCGTTGGGTGGTGGCGGGCCAGTCACTCGGGCTCGCGCAGCAGTTGGTGAAGGTGGAGTTTGCATCGCCACCATGATGCCGACGACATTTCGGTCGGGCCGCATCTTCTTGGAAATTGACAACTTTGACGGAATTCGGTCGATACCAAGCTATCTGAAGCTCCATCCTGTATGGCTGCAGGATTGTGACGTTCCGTTTGTAGGAGACTCACTATGGCGAGTGAGAACGTTGGGCACATAAAAACTCCGGTTGGCTCCGTTGACTATGATGAAGCCGTCAAAGAGAAAGTACTCGATTCCTACGCGAAATCAGGCGTCGAAATTGATGCGGCGGAGATCGACCGAGTCGCCCTGCTCGTCAATCAGCGACCCGGCAAAGAAGGCTGGAAATGGATCGACGAGCGGGAATGGCATGAAGCTGCGGTGCGTCTTTCGAGCCGAGATTTGGCGGAGCCCAACGCCGATACGATGCAGCGCCAAGATGTTGCCAATGACCCAGCTCTTCCCATTGCCACCACGTCTAACGTGCAATCGGATGACGCCAACTACGCGGTCATCTTTGCGGACACACTGAAGATGCCGGTCAAGTATCGCAGCGCCACCGACAAAGAGCTCATTGGCAATCTCAAACGCTACCAGAAGATCATCTCGAGCAGTAGGACGTTCCATGGGTTGTCGGCATCCGGGCGACGGGAAGTTGCATACTTGAAGACATATCTCGAATGCCGAGCGTGGCAGCTACGTGCAGGCGACGCACTCAAGGATTGTCGAGTCGAGGTGAAGGTCCCGTTTGAGCAGATCACCGACGGCTGCGACATGCCGATCACCGGCAAGGGATTGGTGAACGTCAAGGTTGCATTCAAACCGCCGGAGAATGCTTCAGCCGGGAAGAAATTGGGCCATCTCTTTCATCGAGTGGCCAATTCATCATTTCTCCTGTCGGTGCACGACGGCGGCGCCGAGATCGTCGATCAGTGGTCCCGCGCCCCTCAGAAGGTGTTGCAGCGGGCTTATCGCCAGGCAGAACCCATCGTTCGCTTCGTCAAAGACGCACTCAGATCGAAAGGCGTGCGCAAAGGGGCGACCTTATTTGGGGCTGGGGTTGGTGTGACCTCCTTCGCTTTGTCCATGACCGGACTGGTATCCGGGCTCGGCATGGCAGGGGCGGGTGCCTTGGTTATCTGGGCAGGCAAAGAAATCATGGCCGGTTTGTCTCGTCGTACAGAAGCGCGCACCAAAGCTCTTGCCAAAACCGTCGACTGGTCCGAGAAAGCCCTCAAGAAGAACGGGGAATATCCTCACTTCCAAGCGGCCTACAACTACTACCAACAAGCCTTGCGCTTGACCGCAACTGAAGAGGTTACCGGTGGTAGCCCCTATCCCGGCTCGCCCAGGTGGTTTCACACCCAATTGCGCAAAGTTGTTTGGCCTGTATGAGTCGGCTGACTTTTCCGGCCACAGACCTCACAGGCGGGCGACAAGCATTCGCGCGAGCGCAAGAATGGTGAGGGGTGCGCAACCCTCAGCTTCGTTATGGACCAAAACATAGGTTGGTTGATCCAATCCCGCTTGCAACAAATCCACCACAGCGCGTCGCATCTTGCCGTTGGCGGCGCGAATGGCATCAAAGGGAGCAAACCGTTGTCGCCGCGACTCACCGCGACCGCTGGGACCTACCACTTGAATGATGCGCTCGCTGCTGGTTGGCACCTGGCGCGCCTGCTCCATCAACGAAGGCATGCCCGTCCAAGTCGTGAATACGTGGGCGGCACCAACCGCAGCCAAGACGCGGGCGTACTCGAGAGTTAGATATTGCGGCTCCCGTATCTCGACGGCACAGGCTATCGATTCAGACAACGATTCAAAAAAGTGTTCCAGTCTTTGTGCAAAGGTTGTCGGACTGATGCCAGAGCGACTCAAGGTCGGCGGAAATGGAAACAAGAAGATGCCAAGCCGCTCACCAAAAGCCTGACGATAGACTTGGTAAATCTCCCGTTGGAAAAACCTTGCATCAAGAAAATGTGGGTTCGACTGTCCAGCGCGACCACCAGCAATGCCGCTGACATTGGCGCGGGTGAACGTGGCTGCGGTCACTTCGGGATGAACCTGCAACACATGGTGCATCCCCGTCGGTAGCGCCGCATATCGGATCGCCTCCCGTGACGAGACGGCGGCGTCAGGACCGGCCTCAAAGTAAATGGTATTGAGCAATGGATGCTTGGCATACTCGCCGAGACCATTTTCGGCCAACTGTTCTTCAGAACGCCGTCCCTCCCAGACTATCTCGCGCCAACCGGGGTAGACCCAACCGCGAGTCCCGAAGCGCAAAGTTGCGGGCAAAAGAGCACGCAACGCCTCTAGCTCTCCTGGCGCGGGTGGAGCATGCCACCGCTCGATGGGATCTGCCGGCCGCATAGGCAGATCCAGCTGCGTGGGCCGAGACGTCATGATCTACTCGGGTGTCCATGGCCACAGCCAAAGGCCTCGATTGTCCCTAAATACCGTCATGGAACCATGATGTTATCACGCGCCCCGAAACACCACCATTGGCTCTACGGCTCTGCGGCTCTACGGGGTTATGGTGACGCTTAGAGAGTAGGATTGATTTGTGGCACTCCAGTTGAATGTTTGAAGGTAATAGGTGCCCGCTGCTCCTGCTGCGTAGGTAAGCCTCTCGGGGATGTCGCTGGAGGTGGACTCTACGAGAGCATAGATGTCACCGGTGTCTGCGAAGAGCATGAGATCCAGATCTGACAGATCGCTGTTCCACGTAAGGGTCACGGAGAGGGTTTCATCCGCTTGCAGACTGATGGCGAACCAGTCTTGGTCCTGTCCGCAGCTGATGGCTGCGTAGACGCCGTTGCCTGGTAACAATGGAGGTTCGGCACCCTCGATGTTCTCTTCGTACGGGTCGTCTCCTGGGCAACCGAACACGCATGCGGCGCCACCCGCAGCGCTTTGACAGCCTTCTGTGCATTCTGTGGTGAACCAGCCGTGGCCATCGACGTCGCAGGTGATGAGGTCACTGTCATCGTCGGTGCAAGCGGTCTCGTCCGGAGTGCAATTGACGATGCACTCGGCCGTCCCTTCGACCAGCTGACAGCCTTCGGCACAGGCATAACTGACTCCCCACTCGCTGTTGTTGCAGGTTTCGATGTAACCGATTGTCGAGCAGCGAGTGTGCCCGTTGGTGCACGGGGTTTGGGCGCACTCGGCTGTGTCGTCGATGAACAAACAACCGAAGTCACACTGTTCGAATTCAGTCCAGGTCGCGCCGGCGCAGATCTCCGCATTGCCTTCGCTGCTGCAACGCATGTCATTGCGAGTACAAACGGTGTCGTTGTTGGAGTCGCCGGCATTGCAGCTCGCCATGAAGCCGACAAGGCCGAACACCAAAGTTGCAGCTGTCTTCATATTGTTTGAAATCTCCTCACGATGGACGCCCGAATTGAACGCCAGGCATCGTCTTGATTCAAGGGCTTTCCATGGGTTGAATGGTATGAAACTCCAATCCGGGAACTTCTTCGGTGGCGTAGTTGAGTCCCCACACCGACTCGGCGAGAACCACCGGCTGCCCAAAACGATCGCTCACTAGCACATAGCTACTCGGACGAGCCTTGAGCCAGGCAATGCCAGCGGGGTTGCCGCCGACCCATCGTGCGTGGCGAAATTGCAGGGGCTCAAACACGGCATTCACGTTGTAGTCGTTTTTGAGCCGTTCCTCGAGGACGGCGAATTGCAGGAGGCCCACGGCACCGAGATAGGGATCTTGCCAACCCGTGTCGGGGCGCAAGAAGACCTGAATGACTCCCTCTTGAGCCAGCTGTTCGAGACCGGTGTCGAGGGATTTGCGCTTGAGAGGATCTTTGAGGCGTAGCCGCCCGAAGTGCTCAGGAGCAAACTGGGGAATGCCCGCATAGCGAATGGAGGTACCCTTGGCCAACGTATCACCCACTCGCAAGTGCCCCGAGTCGTAGACGCCGACGATGTCACCGGGCCAGGCTTCGTCGACGATGGAACGTTCCTGTGCCATGAACGAGTGTGGTTTCGCCATTCGCAAGGTCTCGCCATTGCGTCCGATGATGACGTCCATGCCGCGTTCGAAGTGACCACTCACCACACGCATGAAACCAATGCGGTCGCGGTGCCGCGGATTCATGTTGGCCTGAATCTTAAAAACAAAACCACTGAAGCGCGTGTCGTGGGGATCAATCTCCTCACCGTCTTCGGTCACCCGTGCTGCTGGTGGCGCAGCCTCCTTGGCCAAAAAAGTCAACAGGGGATCGACACCAAAGTTGGTCATCGCCGATCCCCAAAACACGGGGCTCACCTTGCCCGAAAGAAACGCCCGCCGGTCCCAAGCGGTACCCGCGCCGTCGATGAGCTCGAGCTCCTCGGAGACTCGGGAATACGTCGAGCTGCCGACGGTCTCTTCGGCCTCATCCCACGGCATGCGTTTGACGTTGATCTTCTTCTGACCGTGGTCCCCGGCCTCATAAAGACACAGCTCCCGAGTTGCGAGCTCGACGACGCCGCGAAATTCTTTGCCCATACCGACTGGCCAATTGATTGGAGCAATCTCCAAATTCAGGGTGTGCGCAATCTCATCGACCAGGGCCAACGGCTCGAGGCCGCTGCGGTCGAGCTTGTTCATGAAGGTGATGACTGGCAAGCCGCGCAGACGACAGACTTCGAACAACTTGAGAGTGCGTGGCTCAATGCCCTTGGCGTGGTCCATGAGCATGACCGCAGAGTCGACGGCGGCGAGGGTGCGGAAGGTGTCTTCGGAGAAGTCGGCATGACCCG
The DNA here is from genome assembly GCA_001798605.1 of Deltaproteobacteria bacterium RIFOXYA12_FULL_58_15. Classification (GTDB taxonomy): domain Bacteria; phylum Myxococcota; class XYA12-FULL-58-9; order XYA12-FULL-58-9; family XYA12-FULL-58-9; genus XYA12-FULL-58-9. The sequence continues at coordinate 8,751 of MGST01000356.1, forward strand.
GGGTGTCGAGCAGATTGAGCGCGCTGCCCATGTGCTCAAACTGCAACACCGATGAGGTCACCGAGATGCCGCGCTCCTTTTCCATCTGCATCCAGTCGGAGACAGCGTGGCGTGCGGCTTTCCGCGACTTCACTGAGCCCGCCAAGTGAATGGCGTTGGCGTACAACAGCAGCTTTTCCGTGAGTGTGGTCTTTCCCGCGTCGGGGTGCGAGATGATGGCAAAGGTTCGCCGGCGTGCTGCTTCTGATTCGAGAGACATCGCTACATCCACTGAGCAGCCCACGCTGCTCTGTTTCCCCACCCATCCAGCCAGAGCGGAGGGCGTGGTTGGCGGCTATATCGACTTCAGCGCACAGTCGCAACCTCAGTCGTACGCCTTCGCGTCGGCAGTAACGAAGCGCTTGTTTTCGCTCTCTTCCGATGTTTTTGATTTGAATAAGAGCCAGAAATATTCTGCGCCTATTGCCAAGATTCAGAAGTCATCCTTTTCGATGTCTGGAAATTTCGCTACTAATTCATCATAATTTTCAACATACTCACAGATTGATTTGCTATGCACTTTCTTCAATCTTATCGGTTTGCGGATTTCCCCTATCTGTTCGGGAGTAATATTCATTCCGATATCACGCAACATGTCTTCACAAAATGATTGGTTGCACCTCAAAAAATCTTCATAATAGATGAGTTTCGCTTCTGCGCCTGCTTCATTCAAGAGAATTGCCATATTGTGATGGAAATCCGATAGAAAATCTCGTCCTTGTTTCACTTGTTTGAATTTATCCATATCGATGGTGATCTTTTCGGCAATATCCACCTTTCCATGTAGTACCAAATGTTGTAATATTTGCCCGCGATATGTTGAGAATGCCCATTTTGTTGTATTCTTCCGAATCAAAATGAATGTCTTAATATTGCTATTTAGTTTTAGATAGTCAAACGTTTCCGGAATACATTGTATGTGGAGTCGGGCCTTCATTCCGACAGACCTTCTATTCTTGTCGAATTTCGGAAAATCTCTGTGGCTATATTTCCTATATATCTCTTCTATTTTAACAAAGAAATCATCTGAGCCGGGACGATCAAAAATTTCTTTGATTATATTGAGCCAATCATTGGCAGGCATTGCCTTTCCCCAGCCAAATTTAACAAACACCCAATCATCAATTGGTTCGTCGGGAAGAATGGACAATGCGCTAACATTGCCAAGTATTTGCATGATCGCGGAAGAGCCAGCATTCGACGCGTGAAATACAATAAAATCTTTCATAATCACCCTCCCGGGTCAAGTACTTGTCGTACGCTATAATCGAATTTCAGGCCGTCACCACCGGTTCATAACCATCGCAAACTGTCTTGATAACATAATCGCAACCGCGTGCAATGGAATTTCTGCCTCCTCAACGAAATGTGCGTGTGAATGTGAATGCTGATTCTGGAAAACGCCCATTCTCGTGATACAAGCGAACCGAAGGCCCGTTCGCATTCCTTGGATGGAGAATCGGAAGCTTATCCTCTCTCTGGAGCCATCGCGGGTGCCTTTGTTGCTGGAAAAACCAACTGATCCAACGCCGGCCAATTCAGACGTTTGGAGCTAGCAGGCAACGTGATCCGCGATGCCGTCATTGCCCGTCCCAAGGGGAAGGTCCTCGTCCTCTTTGGCCAACTGCACATGAGCCACACACACCTGCCGGGTCGTGTGGCCAGCGCCTTGAGCCAGGCAGGCATCAACAAGACCCAGTCGCGTGTGGTATCCGGCGACCACCAATCGTACTTCGATCTGGTGGCCAAAGGGGAATTCAATTGCGCCGCCGAACTCTCCGATGGCAGCTACTGTGTCTATGCAGCAGCGCCGCGCACCGTGCGCAAAAGTTTCATACGCTATCTCGCCCGTCTCGGCGCAGCCTTTGAAGATCTCGCCGACGCTATTTACAACGCCGAGAACATCGACGACACCCGCAAGGAAGAACCCCACAAACGGGCTTTGAAGCGCCAAGTCCGAAGCTTCGCACCTCAGAATGCCAACATCGCAGAACTCTGGAAGTGCCTGATCGCCAACCGCTCGAGCCTCTGATTCACCCAGTCAATCGGTTATTGTGCGGATGGAAGTCGCTTCTATGGATCCCTGAGCTCCATCTGCTACAAACAGGGGATGGGAAGCTCAGCAGCGAAAATCCCCATTGGACGAGGTGTCGAGGTTTCCATGACATCTGCGCGTTCATTGAATGCCGCGAATGCCGTTCTCGTAGTTGTCGTCGCCGTTGCGTGCAGTCCCTTCCCCAATGACGGGTCCGTGAATATTGAGCGCGACAACATTTTGCGGCGTCAATCGCTGAGTGCGACGTGCGATACGGTCAACAGTGTCATCGCCGCAGCGCAGGCTGGTGACGAAATTGTCATGGCCGACGGTGCTTGCAACAATCTTTCGATCGCATTCAATCCGAGCGAGCATGGTACTGCGTCACAGCCCATCACCCTTCGCCCCGAGACGCCCTTGGGAGTTGTATTCACGGGTGTGTCTCCCATGTCCATTCGCAAAGACTGGTTAATCGTGGATGGATTCAAATGGGATGGCAATATCTTCGCGGAGACCATTGTGCTTGTTGCATTTGTGGGGTCATCCAACTCCATCTTCCGTAACAACGTGATCGTGAACTCGGGCAAAACAGATGGTGCCACTGGAATCATTCGTATCCTCAGCGGCTCGCAGAACAATTTGATCACCCGCAACAGATTTGACGCTCTCAAGAACACCGGCATTCAAGTCTGGTGTTATGCCGGAAACTGCACCAATACCGGCAACACGATTTCGTGGAATCACTTTGTGAACTTGGGCGATCTCGGTATCGGTAACGCTGGCGAAGTCATTCAAGTGGGTCAGGGCTCGTCCGGGTCGGATGTGGGTCCATTGGCCAGTTACCTGCCTCTTCACACCACCGTCGAGCATAATCTTTTTGAGGACATCGGAATCACGGCGGAATTGATTTCAAACAAGACGTCTTTGAACATCTATCGACACAACACGTTCAGAAACTGCAACGACCAACTGGTGCTCAGGGCGGGCGAAGAGGTCAAGGTCTACAGCAATTGGTTCTTCAATAGCAGGGGTATTCGCATTCACGATCGAAAACACATGATATACAACAACTACCTCGAGGGCTCGTTCGCACCGACCGATGCGGCTATCGATTTGTACAGCGGTAACCTCGAACGTGAGAATGTTGTGGCCCAAGCCGACATACACTTTCCGGCCAATGACGTGCTCATCGCGAACAACACCATCATCAACCACGGTGCCGAAGGGATCTATCTCGGTCATAATTCAGGAACCGAATTTCCAGATGGAGTATTTTGGACATTCGATCCCACCGGCGTCGTGATCAAGAACAACGCGGTTGTAAGCATGAGCGGCACCGCCCTTCGTGACCGAGCGAGTGTTGATACAACATGGGCCGCGAACGTTACGCACATCACCCAAACGGCGACCGCGGGTTATGTCGGAACGGGTGTGACTCAGGCAAATCCCCAGCTCGTGACTGTGGATGGACTGCAAAGACTGCAGAGCACGAGCGTCGCACTCATCGATCAAGGGGAGGTCGTCGCGGGCATTGCCGACGATATTTTTGGACGGCCGCGTGATGCTTCTGCGCCGAGTGTTGGTGCTGAACAGTGGAGCACAGCTCCCGTCAGCAACATGCCGTTGACGGCGAATCAGGTCGGCCCCGGCAGTGCCGGCAATGATTCTTTGCCCATTGCCATGCCGATCAGAATCAACGCCGGTGGTGAGGTGTACTTCGACACCGCTGGCCAACGATGGGATGCCGACACGGGGTTCAATACGGGAATTCCGTGGGACCGACAAACCCTATCCATAGCAGGCACGGTGGATGACGGTTTGTTCCAGAGTGGGCGCTGGGATGATTCATCGGAGCCTGAGCTCCAGTATCGTTTTCGGGTTGCCAACGGTTCCTACCATGTGACCGCCTATTTCGCAGAAACGTCAGCAGAGATCACAGGAGTTGGTCAAAGAGTGTTTCATGTCACCGTCGAAGGAGCTTTCCTCGCCGATGACCTCGATATCTACGCTGAGGTTGGCATGGACCACGCCCTGGCAAAGAGCGTTGAGTGCCAAGTGGAAGACGGTTGGTTGGAGATTGATTTTGCTCACGCCGGCCCCAATCACCCAGTGGTGTCGGCTTTGCAGATTGTTGCGGCCTGCACGGACTGTCTTGACGACGGGGCTCACGGCGACGCCGACGCTGACGACAACGAGATGCCCGATGGGCAACTGCGGGGTGGCTGCAATTGCACCTCCATGGGCAGTGCGCAGTGGGGCCTGCTGGTGTTGGGGGCGATCCTGTTTGGCACCGCGCTCAGACACCCACCTGGCGGCCGCCGTCGCATCGGGCAGACACTGTGATCTCAACCGCTCTTGCCCTCTGCAGGGACCCCTCGTCGACCTGAGATCAACGCAGCTTGATCCTTGTCGGTCAACCGCGGCTTCGCCGCGCGCGTTTTCTGGACACAAGTCCATTTTACTCATGAGTGAAATGGACTATACTCCCATTCATGCAAACGCGACGATACCTGAGACCAGCCGTAGAGAAGACTCTGGCGACGAACAAGATGGCCTTCATCGGTGGACCGCGCCAGGTGGGCAAGACCACACTGGCGTTGTCCCTCCTCGGACCGAATGCAACGGAGAGGCACCCTGCCTAGATTCGTCTAGCGACCGACACATCGGAATCAGCTCCCATCCGCCGGGCCTTTCGGCGCAGAAACCACCACAGCAAACGCCACCGGACTGGACGCATTGGTCGGAGCGGCTGGGCAACAGAGAGCTTCAACCCTCGTTCCGGTAACATCAGATACTCAGCCTCGGGCTCGTCATCGGTGTGCTCAACAGTTACCACCGGCCGACCGGCCAATACGCCGACGCAACAAAGAGCAAGGCCGCCGTCTCGTTGGCGCACCTCGTCGTAGATGCGGCGCGCGTCGTGCTCGCCGTTCTCAGGGAGCGGACTCCTGACATAGGGACCGCCGGACATCTCCAACCGGTCGCCTTTGAAGACAAACAAGGGGGGGCCCGTCGTGCTGATGTGTTCGACAACGAAGGCCAGCAGCCTATCGACCGCGACGTCGAACTCCGGCAAGGACTCGCCGCTCAACGCTACCTCCCAAATCCCTCATGAGTCTACTGCTCCTCGACCCGATAGTCGTCGGGGCTCAGGGACAACTCGGAAATGACAGATCCGTCAACCGTTGCGATTTGCGCCTTCGCGTCGGTGGTGACGAAGCGGTTGTTTTCGCTCACCTGCGATTTTTGTGAGAAGAGGAAAGTGCCGATGGTTGCGCCGTCAGCTCCTTGAATTGCGATGGTGGTGTCTGGCACATCAAGGCCGGCGGTGGTGAAGTCCTCGGGGGCAGGTGCGTCATTGACGTCGCGGCCTTCGAGACTCCACAAGCGATAGATGAGGCCCGTGAGGATTGCATCCTCGACTGGGATATTCTCTGGACGCAGCAGTTGCCAGCTGTCGCGACTCTTATCCTTGTTCCACGATCTTGCGAACGCGAGCTCAGCCTCCCCATGGCTCACGGTGATGGCGCTGACCAGGTCGCGGTTGAAGCGCAGCACCCGACGGTCACGGAGAGTTGCAACATCAACGACAATCTTCTTGAGCAGCCAATCGGTGCCAAGCTCGAGGATGGGAGAGGTTTCACCTTCACACATGGCATAATGGGAACGTGAGTCTTTGACATCCACAGTGCGCAACAACACCGTTGTGGATTTGTTCGCCTCGTCGACGACGGTAATGCTTGCGGTGGGGACGTCGAGGCCATAGCGCGTCATGTCCTCAGGGTTGGCCGCTTCGGTGAGGAACTTCGTCGCCTTGGCGCTGGCCAGAGCGGTGAGGATACCTGAGACCTGCGCCTCATTGGCCGGCAGGCTTTGCGGGGCACGCAAAAAGAAGCCGATGTCGGTCCTTTCTATGGTGTAGCCAGCACCCGAGGCCAAGGAGACCTGCACACGGACGATGTCCTCTTCCGCAAAATCCACGAGGCGTTTGTCGCGCAGTTGGAAGAGGTCCTTGTCGACCTGGTAGGTGATGGCACCGTCTACCATGGCAACGGCGGGGGTGTCGGCACGCTTGACGTACACCGAGCCATCGAAGCCGCTCTTCTTGCCGACCAAGAGCTCGTGGGCTGCGCCGCCCCTTTCTTCGAGCTTGACGCGAAACCGCGGCGGCTCAAGCGCAAACATCCAGAGCTCTTGCGGTGGTTCGACCTGGCCGCCGTTTTCCTCACCGACCAGGCGTTGGCGTTCAAGACCGCTCACGTGGGCGATGAGGCCTTCGATGGTAGCGTTGTCAGCCCGCAACCGTAGTGGCGTCGTCAGTGTCCATTGTTCCCCCTCCTTTTCCACGACAAACTCGGTTTGGGGTGTGGTGAGGGTAAGTCGCACCACGGCTCGGGTGTCTATGATTGACAAGAGTTTCTGCTCGGCCTGCTTTTGTTCTTCTTTGACCTCGGTCGTGCCACGCTGCCAAAAGACCAGCCAGCCGACAATCGCTCCGACCAATGCGAGGACAATCAGGTTCAGCAGGCGCTTTGTTTCGAGGGTCACAACATTCCTCCAAGAGCGGTTGAACCGCTGGAGCTATCTTTGCCTGCGAATCAAAACGATCCCGAGGCCCAGTGCAATGTAGGTGAGCCACAGGAGATCGAGGGTGACAATCTTGAGAACGCCGAGCTGCCCCACCGTGAAGAACACCACACTGGTGTCGCGACTCTTGCGACCGATGCTGATGCGGTCTTCCTCCTCGGCAAGCCAGTTGATGGCGTTCACAATCAGATCGGCGTTGCCAGCTTCGTTTATCATGTTGTTGCCAATCCAATCTGAATCCCCAAAGACGATGAGCCGCGCTTCGTCGGAGCGTCGTTCTGCCAAGTGGGTTGGGATGTGCATTGTGGCTGCCACGGCAACGGTGAGCGGGCCTTTGAAGTCTTGCTCGTCTAACTCCGCCACATCGGTGACGGGTGTTGTTTCGCCCCAGGCGTACGGATCGGTGCGCAACAGGGGCAACGGCTCGACGTTGGCACCGCCCTTCCCTGTGAGTTCAAGAGAACGGGCGAGACTCATGACCGCCGCCGACTTCATGTTGGCAACGACGGGATGCTTGTCGGTGGCAGGATAGATCATCGGTGTGCCAGGGCCATAACCGTAAAGCTTTTTGGCTTCGTTGGGGTCGATGATGAGATCTGCACGGGCGTGGATCTTCCACTTCTCTTCGATGAGCCCTTCGACACCTGTGTCACTGCGCGGTTCGAGCATGGCGACAACGCGACCACCAAGCTCCAGGTAGGCTTGGATGATTTCGAGTTCCTCCGTACTCAAGGCACTGGTCGCTGTGGTGATGACCAGTACCGCGTGTGCATTGAGTCGCCGTTGCAACTCCAAGCGGGCCCGATTGACGCTCTCCGGTGTGGCTGCGTCCTCAAGGCGGGCTGACTTCGAAACGTTGCTCTTGATATCGTCGGCACCACCCATGAGCGAGAAGTCCTTGACGCGATATCCTTCGGCACGCAAGAGCTCGGCGACCGTGGCCAAACCCTTGTCGCCGTCCTGATCGTCGATCGTGGCCTCGCCATGACCGGTGAGGAACGCCAAGCTCTTTTCGGTCTGCTCTACAACCTTGATAATGGCGTTGGTGAGCTCCGTCTCCGAAGCATCAGGCGCCCTTGCGTCGCGGTCGCCACACTGGACGACGATGCGCGGTCCGCGGTCAGTGATCTTGTGTTTCTCTACCAGCATGTCCGCCTTGTATGGGTCGACGATGGAGAACTTCACCCAAGCACTGGATTGGGCGTACCGCTCGAGTGACTCTTGGGTCTCGCTGAATTTGTCATCCACTGTGGAGTAAAAGGCGGTGATGATGACCTCCTGCTCGAGTCTGCCAAGAACCCGTTGGGTTTGATCGGTCAGGGTGTAGAGACGCTCACGGGTAAAATCGAACTCGCGGTCGTTGTGAACCGCCAGGAAGTTGAGAGCGACAACGATGCTCAACACGAAAAGCGCGCTGACAATCGTCATGACCCAGAGCCTCGCCGACCGCGCGCCCGATAGACGTCCGACAAAATCGCGGTTGGTGGCGAGATACAAGCTTACGAGCATGACACCCAAGACAATCTTGCCGATCACGTAGAGAGTAACGCCACCGGAAAACCACCACGACACTGGGGTACTCAACAACGTCACCAAACCGATGGCACCACCGAGCCGTCCAAGATTGGTCAAGCGCGATGGCGTCGAATCTCTGACCTCTGTTGTCTTCGTCATCGTCAACCTCCTACCGCCAGCGTTGAGCTTCCACCACCTGGTGGGTGAAAAAGAGGCCAAGGAAGATGAAGGAGAGGTAGTAGACGAGATCGGAGATCTTGATGACGCCGCTGACAAAGCTCTCGAGATGGGAGGTCAAACCAATGTAGGCAAGGAAATCCCGAAGCGCTCCTTCCTGGCCGCGGGCCGCGAGACCCATGAACAGAAGGATCAACAACACCGCGATACTGAGCACCGCTGCGACAATCTGCGAATCACTGGCGGCGCTCGCGAGAAGACCCATCGCCAAACAGCTGGCACCCATCAAGAACACCCCGAGATACGCGACCCAGATGGTGTTCCAATCGATGGGGCTCGTCTCACCTTCCCCAAGGATGTGCAGCAAAAAGGGAAAGACCAAAGTCAGAGCCAACATGATGAGAATCAGCACTGAACCGGCCGCAAACTTACCTAAGACGATCTCGATGGGGCGCACTGGCGTGGTTAGTAGCAATTCGAGGGTTCGAGCACGGCGTTCCCCGGCGATGAGGCCCATAGAGAAGAGCGGCACGAGGATAAGCAAGGCAACGCTCGCCCAGAAGAAGACCGGTCCCATTACCCAATCGGTGAGATTCATCTGTTTGATGTAGGCATGGGCGTTTCCCTGGGTGAGCTCCATGAGCTGGAGCTGAAACTCTTTCACCAGTTGATAAAAGAGAAATCCTGTGATCAAGGTGAACGCGGCAAAGAGGATGTAGCTCAGCCAAGTGGTGAGAGCGATCCACAGATCTTTGATGGCTATGGTCGTGATGTTGCGCATCGGTTATGCCTCCGCCGTGAGGGACAGAAAGACCCGCTCGAGAGAAATCTCCTTGCCTTGCTGACTGTGACTCTCGAGAAGCGCGTTGAGACGATCGTCGGCGACAACACGTCCCTTGTTGATGATGATGACTCGCTCACAGGTGGCGACAACCTCCTGCAGAATATGGGTGGAAAGAATTACCGTATGGTCTCCTGCGAGCTCTCTGATGAGATGGCGGACCTCGCCGATCTGACGTGGGTCGAGACCGATCGTTGGCTCGTCGAGGATCAGAACCTCGGGACTGCCGAGCAGCGCTTGGGCCAGACCCACTCTCTGTTGGTAGCCCTTGGAGATGTTGCGGATGAGTCGATTGGCCACCGACCCAAGCAGAATCCGTTCGAGGACGCGACCAACCTCCGTGGTGAGTCCTTTGCCACCGAGTCCCTTGAGCTTGCCGACGAAGCGCAGATACTCACGCACGGTCAGGTCTGGGTACACGGGTGGGTGTTCGGGAAGGTAACCGATGCGACGCTTCACCTCGAGCGGTTGCTCCACGACATCGAATCCGGCAACTTTGGTGGTGCCGCGGGTGGCCGGCATGGACCCGGTGAGGATCTTCATGGTGGTTGTCTTGCCCGCGCCGTTTGGCCCAAGAAAGCCAACGATCTCCCCCTTTTTTAGGAAGAAGCTGATGTCGTTGATCGCCTCGTGGTCACGGTAGAGCTTGGTGAGCCCCTTGGCTTCGATCATCTTATCCTCACACTCGCAAATGAAATGGCACAGGAGCCGCTCTATAGCACGGATTCCGGGTGGGTTCACCTCGCGGACCTACGAGAACTTCCAAGCCAAGACCACCGACATCGATAAGTTCGTCTATCTCATGGGTTTGCAAGATCGCAATGAAACCCTATTCTATCGTCTCGTCTTCGAGCACATCGACGAGATGATGCCGATCGTCTATACCCCGGTGGCCGGCAAGGCGTGCCAGAAGTTCTCGCACATCTACCGACGGGAGCGCGGCCTGTACGTGGCCTACGTGCACAAGGGGTCCATAGCAAAGATTCTGCGCAACGCGGAGCTGAAGAACCCATCGGTCATTGTTGTCACTGACGGCGAGCGGATCCTTGGTCTCGGTGATCAGGGTGCCGGAGGCATGGGCATCCCCATCGGCAAGCTGTGCCCCTACACCCTGTGCGCCGGCATTGCCCCGTCTAGCACTCTGCCGATCACCCTGGATGTGGGCACTGACAACGAAGAGCGGCTCGCGGACCCCCTGTATCTCGGCTTGCGCCAAAAACGCGTGCGTGGTGAAGATTACCAATCTTTCATCGATGAATTCGTCGCCGCGGTGAAGAGCGTATTTCCGGATGTGGTGTTGCAGTGGGAGGATTTTCTCAAGGGAAATGCGCTCAAGCAGCTCGAGCGTTTCAAAGACGAGCTGTGTACCTTCAATGATGACATTCAAGGCACCGCGGCCGTGGTCGTTTCGGGCGTCCTGGGTGCATTGCGGATTACCCGACAACAGATGCGTGAACAACGTATTGTCATCGCCGGTGCGGGTGCCTCGGCCCAGGGTATCTCGAATCTTCTCGTTGCGGCGTTGGTCGAGTGCGCCACAATTCAACGGGCCGTCAAGGAGGGTCACGCTGAGCCGGAGATTCTCGAAAATCTGTCTGAGGCCGTGAACCGGGCCATGTGGTTACCCGAATATCTACCGGTCCGTTACGAGCCCTGATCGCGTCTTTGACATCAAGGAAACGACCCACGACGCCACAGCGGCGAAGAATCAACCCGCTCGCAACCGATTTAGCGTGTCCCCAGACAACCCGCGTTCGTGTTTTCTCATGGCCTCGTTACAACCGCGGAAGAGCATCTCGATGTCGATGGGGGCACCCTTGGCGGCAACCTCGGCATAGTGAATCGCGAACACGATCTCCGATTGGGTTAGTTCTATCATGCGTCCCAAGAGAGGGATTTTTGTGCGCGCCTGCTCATCCACATTCTTGTTTTCGAGAAACTGCGTCCAGATCTTTTGCCGCTCATCGCCACTGGGGTATGGGAAATGGACCACCTTGTCGAAATTGAATGCACGTCCGTCATAACCCCCGCCAGCACGATTGATCACAATCACCAATCCCGGATGGGAGGCAATGAGACGGGCCAAACAATCCCGCAGAGCCATCTCGATCTTGTCACCGGCACTACCACGGGTGTCGACAGTGCCGATAAAGCTTTCGCCGGGGTCAAAGATGAGGGCGGCATTCTGTTGGCGCGCCCGGGTGAATAGATGCTCCAAGCGCTCGATGGCGCGCTCGATACCCCCGCCGAGGATCTCCTCGCTCTTGACCAGGTAAGGGTCGAGGCCCAGCTCCTTGGCTACCACCTCGGCGGCGACACGCTTGCCCGTGCCATTGGTTCCCTGCATCAACACGCTGGTGCCCTTGGACTGGGCGTAGGCTGCCATGCGTTTGTCCAAGAGGTCCTGGTTCTTCACCGCGACGATAACCTCCCTGAGCTCCTGTTCTGTTTGATAACTGACGACCAGGTCATCCCAGGTCATGCCTGTGTCGATTTTGATCGCCGGCATATTGGCACGGCGGTTGTCTGATGGCAGCTTGCCGATGGTGACCATGGCCCGATAGTCGTCGGTTATCTTCAGCCAGGGGTCAGGATCTCCGACGAGCTCCATGATGCGGTTGGCCGGATCGAGAAGTGCAGAGCAGTCCCGCCACTTGTCGATGCCGAGATTGGCGGTCACGTCGCCGCCGCCAACCAGAAGCTTCATGCTTCCCAATGAGAAGCAATCACCACCGAGCACGTTCATGAGCGAGGGCTTGATGTGCGGTGCCAGAGAGAGGATGAGCGCCAGTCGGTCGAAGGTGTCGAGGCCAGCGTTGCGCACCAAAGCGGCGTAGGGACTGGACACACCGGAGAGATCCGGTGGGTTGGCAATCGGTTTGCGATCACCGTTGACGCGTTGTTGCACCAACCCCAGCATCCAATCCAGCTCCGCCTGCAGCACGGCTCCATTGACCTGGAGCTGCTCTTCAAACTCGGCAGAGATCGATTGGGTGGTACCGAGTGCCGACATGCCCGATGCGGCGGTAATCAACGCGCGCTCATCGACCCTGCCCGTGAGTTGTTGGTAGCTCTTGCCATCACTTACCTTCTGCAGGGTCGTCGCAAATGGCGCACCGGCCTTCTCGCCCTTGGGCAACTCGGCAATGGCGGACTTGAAGAGGTCCAGATTGACGGAGACATTAGTGAAATCTACGGATCGCATCATGCACCTCAACTATCTCGAAGCTGCCCTTTTGGACGGGCAAGGTTTGCTATCTACTTAAACCGAGAAAAGGGGAGCCAGTCGTCGTGGCGTGGCCGCTTGGTGAAATCGAAGCGAGGAGGCTGGGGCGGCTCTTTGCCGAACTCATCCACTGACGTCCAGAACTTTGCAACTTCCGTGGGTGTGCCGTCCACCGCCGCTTGGCGTCCGTGGGCATCCGCGGGTGGCACGAAGTCGACGTTGTCGCAGAGCTCGTAGGGTGCGAACTTGTCCAAGAGATTCTGCACAGCGTTTTGCCACTCGGGCGCGTTACCTTCTCTTAGGGCCGCTCGGTCCATGGCAAAAAGAATCGTCTTGGCTGCGGTCATGGCGCTGTCATAGAGGCGGTCCTTAGGACCACATCCCATGCTATAGGCCTGGGCCGCGAGGGTTAGGGACTCCTCTAACATAATCGTCAGTTGGGGAATGTCCTTGGCGCTGATTTCCCGGGACGGACCCCTGTCTATTATTGCGCCCTCGCTGCTCACCTCGATGTGCAGGTGCAGATGGTCGCGGCCAGGCACGGTGACATTGCGGACGCCCTCTTCTGAGTTGAAAACCTCAAGCGCGACCTCTCCCATCGTGAACGTACGCCCTTGGGGTTGCCAACCCTGTGGGAAAGGATTGTCAACGCGAGCTTCGTAGTCGTGTCGACCGTAGTGGAATTCGAACTCCTCGGCGGCAGAGTACCCCCACCCACCGGGAGCCTTTGAGCAACGGGCACTCACGTCGATATTGTAAGGGCTGTCGATGAGGGCATATTTGCCTTCGCCGATACTGTGGGCGAGGGTCCCCAAGGACACCGCACGGCTGTTGATGAGTTTGCCCTCCACCTTCTGGTGGTTGTGACACTCTGGAAAGCGCCAGGTGTACTCAACGCCCAAGGAACGACCTGACGGACCGAGCAGCTGAACTTTGACGGGCTTGCTGATCGCCGGTGCGCCATCAACGGAGTCAACGGGCGTATTCAATCTTGCGCCACAAAGCACACCCTCTGCGTCGGCGCGGAAAACCTGCCGCTTCTTGTTGTGCTCGAAGCTCAATTGACCGAACGGTGGCAGCCCTTCGAGGGTAGGCAACTCGATGGTGCCATTCTTGCTGCCTTTGATGGCTTCCAAGTAGGACTCGAGGTTGGGTGCCGATTGGCGGACCTCGTCGAGGGGAAAGAGATAACTACCATCGATGGGCTCGGGCAACACGATGTAGCGTCGAACCTGCAGACCGCGATCGCCTTCTTTGTCCACAACCGCCATCTCGACAATGTCCTCAAAAACTTTGACCGGTCCGACGGCGGCGTTGAGGCGGCCCAGGCCGTCGGCGGTCATCTGGTACGCAGGACACTCCTTTTCCCCGGCCTTGATGATGCGAATCGCAACACTGGATTTCGGTGTCACCACCGAATCGTCGCGTCTACATAGATCCGGCGAGAACACCAGATAAGGGGGCTTCCCGTACACCTCTCGCTGGCTCACACACTTGTCGTCAGTAACATGGGACTTAGCACAGGTGCCTTGAGTCAGGGGCCGACGCACACTGTCACGCAAGGCGCGCTCATCAAAGTGCAGATGGTCCGTGGCGAGGTCGTATTTCGAAATCTGGCCATGGACGTCCTCCACCTCTATGCTGATGTGCCGACCGGGTCGGAAGCTATCCGCAGTTAGGTCAAAACGCCCATATTCATCCGCTTTGACTTTGGCGATCAACTTGTTGCCGGTGTACACGCGGATCTTTGTGCTCTCGCCATCTTCGGCACCGCTCGGTGGCACAGCCTTACTGTCGGCTTTGATGCTCAGGGAGAATCCGGATTTGTCGCCGGCTGTGCGACCCCAACTCACGGCGAGGCGACTCGCGTCCAAGTAGGGGCCGCGAAGGTCGGTACCGTGGATGAGAACATTGACATAGCTGCCGCCATCCTCGGATCGGATGATGTGGCCCCGTTGGATGTGGTGGCGGGTAACATGCACCTGTTCGATGGGCTTGGTACAGCGCATGACCGCCTGGGACATCTCTTTATTCTTCGACTGGGCACTGACCAGCACGCGATCGCCATATTCAAACTTGCTTGGATCTTCGACCTTGAACGAGTATTCGCCATTGCCATCGGCTGTGGTGGTGGCAATGACAGGCCAACCTTGGATGTCGGGATTCGTCAGGGAGATCTTGGCACCAGGGTCTGCTTTCCCTGCAACATAGAGCGGATCATAGGGTGCCGGAGCGATCACGTTGTCGACACGTTCCTTGTGCTTCTCGACAATGGCAGTTTCGATGCTCGGCGTTGCCGTGCGACAACTCGATTTCTCGTGCTTTTTGTCGTCATGGCAGTGGAGGAAGTCTTTGAGCTTGACGTCAACCTTCACGTAGATGTCGACATCAATATCGACTTTGAGGAGCAAAAGGGTACTGCGCAGCTGGCTGAGCTCCTTGGCATCCCCCGCACATTGCTCTACCGCAAGGCGAATGGTTTCGACGTCAATGTGGCCCTGTTGAATCTGTTGCAGCGCGTTCATGTTGATCTCCCGTAATGGTCTCTCCGATGACGATGATGATTTATCGGGATTAGAGCAGTGCAGGATGCGTCATTGAAGAACCTATGTGCCAAAAGTGTGACACAGGTCCCACTTCCCGCTTTGGTCCTGTTGCTTTGTTCCGGTTTTGTCCTGTTTTGGTCCTGTTTTTGACCTGTTTCGGTCCTGTTTCTGCCCTGTTTCGGTCCTGCTTTTGCCCTGTTTCGGTCCTGTTTTTGCCCTGTTTCGGTCCTGCTTTGATGCGTATGTGCGTTTGCGTCGGTGACAACGTCCGCCTAAACAGCTACACTGCCGGTCCGTCGGTTTGTCTCTGGTTTGGGGGCGAAAGGTTTCGACGGGGACACGGAGATGGTTAGGAGCGTGCCGTGGGTCGTCATGTCACCACGTAAAAAGGCGTGACAACTTTATGAGTGCCAACGATAACGTTGAACTCCGCGCAGCAGCGTAAGTTGTGAGCGCGCGTCGGCCGCAACAGTTGTCTGCGGGTTACGGGTCCGGCGCCATTTAGCAGGCTGGATTCATGTTGGCGTCTCGGCGACATGAGTTGAGAAACACTGAGACTAGCCATTTGGGAAGCCTGTCCGTGGGCGTCCTGAGAGGTTAAATCAATCATGGACTACGCACGTAGCGCCTGCCATTGATGGTTTCCGGACCCGGGTTCGATTCCCGGCGCCTCCACCAACCTGCATCACAATACACCCTTTCGTGGTAGTGTTGATTTCTCTGGGAAAAGCAGTTGCTGGTCAGATTGCTCAAGCCTGCAAGTAGCCCGATGAATCCACGGTAGTCTCGGGTTGACCACCGAACCAGCGACTACCTCACGAGCGCATTCCGCGCCGCGCCCGTCGGTACGAGCTGTCAGAGAACCGGTCGATCACGCGGTACACCTTCGACAGCGACGTGCCCCCCTTGAATGTCAACGCGGCGCCGAGAGGCGATTCGAACAGAGCCGAGAGGATCCACACGACCCACGCGTCTTTCTCGAGGAGGTGAGCCGGCCGACCGCTCCGCGCTGCTGCGAGCTCCAGCACCTCCGTGCGGTCATGCGCGTCGAGATCAAAGAAGCGCTCAACCATTGCCAAGAACCGCCGAGCCCGCTTCACCCACCGCCCTGGCCAACCACGAGGGCAGCGTGGCGCGCGAGGCCACGAGTGTTCTCCACTGTGCCGGAGCCAGGCGCTCTTTCGCCTTCGCCAGGCCCGAAGCTGCATGCTCCGGGCCGAGCCAGGCAACCGCCCTGATGGCCGCGCCAGCGGGTGTATCGCCGAGCGCCAGCATCCAGCTGGGCGCGTGCTTCAACTCGACCAAGCGTGCGCCGAACCTGAGCTGCCGGCTTCGCCCCGTCGTGACGAACACCTCGCGGACGGGCACCTGCATCGTAAGCCCGAGCGCATTGGCTGCCGCGGCGCCGCTCGGCGCGACAGTCTCACCGCCCTTCTTGGCGAGCGACTCAATGGTCTTTTGCGGCGACGGCGGCCGCGTGCCAAATCGCCCAACAACCGGAGCGACGTACGCTCCACGCGCTACACGCAGGAGCTTGCCTTCACGAGTCAGACGCGAAAGCGCCTGATCTACAGCCGCACGGCTCGCGAGGTGGAGAACGATGACAAGACAAAGGTACCGTACGTGAGAAATCTGACGTTTGATGGGTAAATGACGTGCAAAATGTCACGTACGGTAAATTACTTGGCGACCTACATTGGCCACCGGGCAAGGGCTGGTTGCGGCACCGGACCCTCCTCAATCCCCGAGCGTCTTCCGCAGCTCCGCGATCACCGCCCGCGCCACCTCGACGTCGCCGGGGACCGGTGCATGGATCCCCCTCAGGGCTCAAGCCAGCGAGACCAGGTATTCTCTGACCCGTGTCACTGTCTGATCGTAGGTGGGAGTGTATTCGAGCGTCGCGATTGCCTGGAAGTCCTCACGCAGCAACGGCTCTCGTTCGTCCAGGCGGGCGAGTATCACCGACTTCGCCGCGACGAGAATGCCGTCGACTTGGCGAAGCGCAGCGGGGTTCTTCTCGATCACACACGCGAGATCGAAGAGGTCACGCGCACGAAACTGAGCCGCGCGGTAGCGGACCTTCTTGCCAATGATCTCGGCATCGGTCTCC
>MGST01000357.1 GCA_001798605.1 Deltaproteobacteria bacterium RIFOXYA12_FULL_58_15
AAGCGCTTGTCCCAATGGGAGGCGCGAACCTTGGAACACCTCGAAGAGCGAAAAGCCAAGCTCCCGGCCGGCGCCAAAGGCACCCTCATGGCGCGCCATCGCCTTGCCATCGAAGACGAAGAAGAAGAGGTGCGAAGGCGCAAGAGGAACCGACAAAACTGGCTGAACAACACCTTCACCACCGACGACCGCGCCCATCTGGAATTGGCCGCAGTTTTTGTGTCCCACTAGGAGCCGACCCAAGATGCCAGTCGAAATCGCCGTCGAAAACGTTGGTGAGTTCTACAGCAGTCATTACCTCGAGGCCCTATTGGATGATGACCTCAAGGGTCTTTTCTCCGGGTGGCGGCAAAAGGAAGACGAAGCAAAGGGCTTCAATGCACCTGATACCGCCGTCCGCAGTCTCAAGAAGCTCTACGGGGAGATCAACCGCGAGCTGCATCGGCGCCGCCGCGAAGGGGAAGGCGGCGCTGCGCTGGAATGGGAGAAGGCCAAGGACTTTCACGGTCGATTGCTCGACGCGCTCGGTTACCCGAGCCAATCCGACACGGGTCTGGACGCCATCGAAGTCGATGACGGCGCCCTCGTCCCCCTGAGGCTTGCCCTTTCTCGGGACGGCGTTCGGCACCTGTTCGTCATCGAGACCGCATTTGTCGAGGAGAAAGAAACCCTTCTCGAAGCAAAGCTGCCGAGGGCACCGAGCGAGCCGAGCGATTCGAGGCTCGATTTGGCCGACGGGGCCGACGGGGCCGACGGGACCGACGGGGCCGACGGGGCCGACGGGGCCGATGGGGCCGACGGGGCCGACGGACAACAGATTTCCCAAGATCCCATCGAAGAAGTCATCACCCAACTATTTTCGCTCGAAAGCCCCCCACGTTGGGTCATGGCCATCGGTGGACGCACGGCTCTCTTGGCCGAACGGCAACGCTGGGGACACGGGCGGTATCTGCGCTTCGATCTCGATCGCCTCTTCGAGCTGCCCGACAGAAATTCCATGCGTGCGGTTGCGGCGCTCCTATCGAAGGACGCCCTGTGTCCCGACGACGGGCCGGTGGTCCACGACATCCTCGATGAAAGCTCCCATCGGCACGCCTATGGCGTGTCGGAAGACCTCAAGTACAGTCTACGTGAGGCCGTGGAGCTCTTGGGCAATGCCTGGGTTCAGGCTCAAAAAGAGAAGAAGAAGAAAGCCACCGGCCAGCAGACGACGTCGCTCTTCTCCGACGAGACGGCGAAGAATCTCACCCAGGAGTGTCTGCACTACCTCTACCGCTTGCTCTTTCTTTTCTACGCCGAATCGCGTGGTGACGAGCTCGGCGTCGTGCCGATGAAGAGCAAAGCCTACCGCGACGGTTACAGTCTCGAAGGTCTTCGTGACCTCGAAATGGTGCCGCTCCACGGCGAGCAGGCAAAACGCGGCAGTTTCATCAACCAGAGCCTGAACCGCTTGTTCGACATGGTCTTCAATGGCCTCGCGAACCCCCAACAAGACATCGAGGGAAGCGAAAGCCTTTTCGAGATCAAGGCGATGCATTCGCCCCTCTTCGATCGCAAACGAACCCCCATGCTCTCGGGCGTTGTCATCGACAACGAAATCTTGCAGCGGGTGTTGGCGCTCCTGAGTCTGTCGCGCGCCGACAGCAAGGGCAGGGGTGCAGCAGGCAAGCGGCGGCGGCGTGGACGCATCTCCTATGCGCGTCTCGGCATCAACCAGCTTGGTGCCGTCTACGAGGGTCTTCTGTCCTATACCGGATTCTTCGCATCGGAAGACCTGTACGAGCTGAAACCCGCCGACGCCGCCGGCACCGCCGGTGCCGATGACATGGCCCAGGTATTCTTCGCCAAGGCATCTGACCTCAAGAAGTTCAAGAACGACGAGTTCGTCATGGAGGAAGATCTGGACAACCCAGGCGGCCCACAAAGAAAGAAACACTACCCCAAAGGCGCATTCGTCTACCGCCTGGCCGGTCGCGACCGCGAACGGAGCGCGAGCTACTACACGCCTGAGGTCCTGACCCAATGTGTGGTCAAATACAGCCTCAAGGAGCTTCTCAATCCCAAAGACAAAAAGCCTCTCAAAGCCGATGAGATCCTCGGGCTCACCATCTGTGAGCCGGCCATGGGCTCCGGAGCCTTTTTGAACGAAGCGATCAATCAGCTCGCCGATGCGTATCTCACGCGCAAGCAAGACGAGCTGGCCAAGCAAGACGAGTTAAAGACGACGAGGATATTGCCGTCGGACTATGCGCGGGAACACCAGCGGGTCAAAGCGTATCTCGCAACCCACAACTGTTATGGTGTCGACCTCAATCCCATCGCGACGGACCTCGCAAAGATCTCCCTGTGGCTCAACGTCCTCGGCCCGGATACCCCGGTGCCGTGGTTCGATCTCAGGCTTGGTATCGGCAACAGCCTCTTTGGCTGTCGGCGACAGGTATTCAAAGCGAAACAAGTCTCGGACAAAGGCAAGGACAAAGGCAAGGACAACTACCTGGGGCTGGTGCCCGACTTCGTGCCCCTCAAAGATCCGTTACCCGAAGGCAGCGTCTTGCACTTCTTCGTCCCCGACGAAGGCATGGTGACCTACAAAGACGACAAGGTCGCCAAAGAATTCGCCAACGACGACTGTGAGCGGCTCAAAAAGTGGCACAAGTCTTTTGTAAAAGAACCGTGGACCAAGCAGGATGTCGAGACGCTGACGGAGTTGACCAAGGCAGCAGACAATCTTTGGTCGCTCCATGCCCAGAGGCGTCGCACAGCATTGGAGCAAACGGCTCAAAGTATGTCGGTTTGGGGACAACAGCAGCCCTCGAAAGGCCAGAAACAGGCGTTGACCCTGGAACAGGCTGAAAAGATCCGTGATGGGTTGCTCGCCTGGACCGGACCCTTGTTGCGTCTGCGGCTCGCCATGGACGCCTGGTGCGCCCTGTGGGTCTGGCCGATTCAGAAAAGTAAACTCCTACCCACACGAGAACAGTGGCTCGAAGGGATGGCTGCTCTCATCGGCGGCGACAAACGAAAAGCTCGCGTTCAAGCGAAGCTCTTCGATCAGATACTCGACAAGGAAGAGAGGTTAGCCGCCGAGTCGGGTGCGGTCGATGTCGACAAAGTGATTGCCGCCCATCCATGGCTCAAAGTGGTTCGAGAGTTGGGTCAAAGCCAGCGGTTCTTTCATTGGGAGCTCTATTTTGCCGAGGTGTTCGCCGACAGGGGCGGCTTCGATCTCATCGTGGGAAACCCGCCGTGGATTCAGTATAACTGGAGCGAGTTGGGGATTCTATCCGAGTATGACCCGACCATTGGGATCCGGAACGTATCCGCGTCGGATCTAGAGAAGCGGCGCAAGAATCTGCTGGCCGACAAAGCATTGACCGCCGACTACCTAAATGAGCAGGCCGAGACTCAAGGAATGCAGGCGTATCTGGGTGCGGACCAACCGTATCCGTTGCTCAAAGGTGTCCGAACGAATCTCTACAAGTGCTTTTTGACCCGGGGATGGGAATTGGGGTCGCAGCAGGGGATTGTCGGGATGCTGCATCAGCCGGCGATTTTTGATGATGGGAGTGGAGGCGAATTTCGTCGCGCCATGTATGAACGCTTGGCTCTGCTGACTCGATTCGGCAATGAGCTGCTTTTATTCAAGGAGATACTGCACACTCGGCAATTCTGTTTCACGGTGTCGTCGTGTGGACGGCATACAAAGGTTGAATGTGAATCAATAGGTACGGTGTTTCATCCTCGGACCGTCGACAACTCCTTTTGCGATTCTGGTCGAGGCATCGTGCCTGGATTGAAAACCGAAGATGGCCAATGGGAAACACGAGGCCACAAGAACCGTGTAATCCACGTCACCAAGAAAGAACTCGCAACATTTGCCGCGTTGTACGATCCGCCCGGGACGCCAGCTAACGAAGCGCGGCTGCCGATTGTCCATAGCCAGGAGATGATGCGGGTCCTCGAGCGGTTTTGCGATGTGCCCAAGCTCGCGGACAAGCCTGATGATTGGTACGCGACCATGATGTGGAACGAAACCATCCAGCAAAAAGACGGCACCATCGAACGCAAGGAGAAGGACTGCAAGAAGTCCGGCGACTGGATCGTATCCGGGCCCCACTTCTATGTTGGAACACCGTTTGCCAAGTATCCGCCACCTAGGTGTCCAAATCCCCAGTCCTATCGGGATATCGACTTGACCGAGATCCCAGAGGACTACCTACCGCGTACGCTCTATGTGCCGGGTTGCTCCGCCGCCGAGTATCGCAAAAGGACGCCGGTGTGGAATGGCAAGCCGGTGACCGATTTCTATCGGCATGTGCATCGCACAATGCTTGCAGTGACCGGCGAGCGAACTTTAATATCGGCAATCATGCCACCAGGGGTGGGGCACATTGATAATGTTAGCTCCGTCACGGCAGCGTCGACGGCTTTTCTCGTTGTCATCGAGGGTATGTGCGAATCCATCGTTGCAGACTTTTTTGTACGCACAACAGGCAAGGGACACCTTCGCCGGGGCGATTTTCAAAATCTTCCTGGGCCAAATGCCACAGGTGAGGTCGCTGCACGTACCCTCCGCCTCAACTGCCTCACCAATCACTATGCGGACCTGTGGCAGGAGCTTTGGGATCCGGGGTTCAAGGACGAGGGATTCACCAAAGACGACCCGCGGCTCGGGTCATGGTCCAAGCTCACCAAGAATTGGAAATGGGAGACGCCACTGCGGACCGACTACGAGCGGCGGCAGGCCCTCGTGGAGCTCGATGCGCTCGCGGCGTTGGCGCTCGATTTGACCATCGAGGAACTGTGTTTGGTGTACCGGGTCGGGTTCCCTGTGCTCTACCAGTACGAGAAGAAGAATCGCTATGACCAGCGTGGGCGATTGGTGCCCGGCAAGGTCCTCAAGATGGTCGAAGAGGAAAAGCTGACCAAGGGGGAGGTGCAAGACCCGGACAATGAGAAGGTGAAGTACCTTCTGCCGTTCGATGGCTGCGACCGCGAGAAGGATATGCGGCAGGCCTACGCCGTGTTTGAGAAGCGCATGAAGAAGCCGAAGCGGAAGGCTGGGTGATTCCCTTCACCTGATTGAGCGGGTAACAGCGCTCGGGGCTTTGTCCGGCAGTATTTGGCGCTGGCGCGGCTTGGGATCCTGATCGCGATGCAGATCCAATTTTTTGCTTACGCTGAGGAGGGGAGGGAGTGCGGGGAGAGAAGAATGGCTGCGAATGCACGTCGTCTAGCACTGAATCCCCGTTTCTCTTTTGGTTTGCTTGGTGCTGCTGCTTGCTCTGCGCATCGTCTGGGTTGCGAGCAACGAGCAACGCAGCATAGTGGTCCGGCACAGCAGATGTGAAAAGTCGATGAGAGTGGGGCCGTAGCATGGGATTGAAAACGTACGTGTCGAAGAAGACAGCCAAGAAGAAGACAGCCAAGAAGAAGACAGCCAAGAAGAAGACAGCCAAGAAGAAGACAGCCAAGAAGAAGACCGGGTTTTGACGGCGGCCAGCGATCGGGAAATTGGAGCCTGTTTTCTTGGACTTGCGACGCATATCTGCAGACTGTTTGAATAAATTGTGTTTCGGTGTTGTGAAAACAGATGAGGGTGTCAGGTTTCGTCGGTTCGAAATGGTGGGAGCAAGGAGCAAGGCGTGAAAAAAGATGACGCACACCGTGAGGGCTTCTGGTGGTTACCGGAGGACCCGACTACTCGGTGCCCAGGTGTGTTGGAGTTCGATGAACACAACGAGCCAATTCTGCGGCTTTTCGACAAACCGTTGGTACCCATCAACGCTGATGCAGACTGCGGTTTCCCTGCCATCCTAGGGGAAACACCAGGCGGGCAACGGCTGACCGGGTTGCGCGGTATTAGGAGGACGCACAGTAACACCAGAGCAGACATTGTTTTTGATGGCTTGGTTGAAGGGCTACACCTTGCAGACGGATTCAACGAGAGGGTCGATGGCCTAAGTGTTTCGTTTTCGTCGCTTGAGGTGTGGCTCGGCCATGATCTCTTCGATGTCGAGTGGGGAGATAGCAAGAAGATTGTAGCGACGGCGATGCAACCGCCAATTTGTTCGTATCGGGTGCGTACGTGGCCGGGTGAGCTCCGGTTTGTGTCTGGCATTGATGAAGCGTTGGGTCGGAATACCGGAGTAGAGTTGCGCCATCACGCATTTGTGGAGCTGGTACCGGATACCAGTCAATCAGTGAATTGGCTCATCAGGCAGATGCTATCGGTGAGAAACCTTTTGAGCGTTTTGATTGGATATTGCGTTGACGTTGAGACGATATCAGTAGCTGCAAATCAAGGCTATGAGTGCGAAAGGAGCTTTGGAAAGCTCACCAGGCGGCTGGTTGCATCTACCGAAAGGAAAATTGAGACGATTCAGCGGATGGCTGTTCCATTTCCAAAGATCTCCGACAGTTTTCAGGAATGCGTGGATCGTTGGTTTGATGAGGATGCTCTCACGCCTGTGCGGAATATCCTGATTGGTCCCTCGTATGGCGAAATCGGTCTCGGTGAGGCGCGATTCATTGGGCTTACCCAAGGTGCCGAGGCGTTCCACCGCGCAATCATGCCTGGCGAGTATGTCGAGGGGGAGGAGTGGAGGACAATTTGTCCCGAGATCATGAAGGCTGTTCCGAGCAGATTGGATTCATCGCACCGTGAGAGCCTGAAGAACAGACTGAAATACGGAAACGAGTATTCCCTTAGGAAACGACTCAACGATTTGATGGACTACGTGGGGAAATCATTCTCGGAGCATTATTTCGGCAATGGTAAGAAGTTTGTGAATGAGGTGGTCCACACCCGGAATAGCATGACCCACTTGGATCCAACTTCGACGGATCCAAATGACGACACGCCCATCGATGTCGGCATTGTTGACGGTCTGAGGATTCTGCTCTGGGCGTGCGTGTTGACGCGTCTGGGCATTGAGCAAGAAAATGTAATGGTGGCGTTTAGGAACTTTCGTGCGCTCAGCATTCTCCGCAAGAAAGCGAAGGCCAGGCAGCAGTCAGGAAAGAATTGAGGACACTGGCCCGCGTGGACGAATGTCCACAGGCCAATGGTGTCAGAAATGTCTTGATTGGCAATCATCAACCTTGAGGATCAGCGTTGAATTGTTGATCCAGGCCAGGCGGCTCATGACGGCCAGAAACGGCCCGATCGGAGATGCGGTGGGCGATAGAAGAAGTGGTGCTTGTGGGGTGACAATCAGGGGGGATGGTATTGCCGGCATCAAACCCGCAGCTCCGGAAGGTTGCTTACCCCACTGCTCCCATTCCTGTAACGTGCGTTTTGAGACGCCTAGGAAACGGGCGAAGCGCTCTTGTGTAAGTCCGGTGCCAGCACGCGCCGCTGTGAGTTCCCATTGTTTGGCAGTGTATTGGTTCAGCTCACCAAGAATTGGAAGTGGGAGACGCCCCTTCGCACCGATTACGAGCGGCGGCAGGCTCTCGTGGAGCTCGATGCGCTCGCGGCGTTGGCCCTCGACTTGACCATCGAAGAACTGTCTGCCGTTCGACGGCTGCGACCGCGAGAAGGATATGCGCCAGGCTTTTGCGGTGTTCGAGAAGCTACGCCCGCTTCGTCGTGGAATTGCCGATATACTGCCGATAAATTGCCGATAATTCATAAGAGCGTTTCTTGCGGGACGGGTCGGAGACGACGAGCCAGCCCTGCTTCACCCATTCGGTGAGCAACACCCGGACCATGCGCTCCGAGAGTCCGAGCACCCGCGCCACATCCGCTGCGCCCGGTGTTGCCGAAGAGGCCCAGGACCGTCCGGGCGCGATGATCGAGCTTGCGAAATCCAACGGTTGTGGCAATCACCGCTGTAGTAAGTGTCGCGCTGTCGCAAATTGGCACACAGCAACCACACCAGCTCGGTGCTGGCACTACTTTGCCGACCGCAGCTTTGCCGACCGCAGCTTTGCCGACCGCAGCTTTGCCGACCGCAGCTTTGCCGACCGCGACGCTAGCACGAACCCCCAAGAATGTGTTGGCATCGACAGCAACCCGAGCGGCGCTCCGGCCGCCGCCAGTCGCCGATACCTCGGTCCAAGTGAGTACTCCCGCGCCCGGTGCAAATCAATGCCGCCAGATGGGACAGATGGGACAGGTTTCGGCCGGAAATCCCAAGAGCGTTGTTATTCTTGCTGGTAACACACCACCCGACTCTTGCCGGCATTCTTGGCTTGGAAGATAGCCTCGTCCGCGCATTGAAGCACCAAACTGGGATTGTCGCCATCTTCGGGAAAAGCGGCAACACCACAACTCACAGTCACCCGCAACGTCGTTTCACCAAACGAGATCTCGGTGTTTCGCACACCCATGCACACTCGTTCGGCATATAGGCGTGCATTTGTCTTTTCGCTCTCGACCAACAGCACTACGAATTCATCGCCGCCGACTCGAAAGGCGTAGTCACACTGGCGAGTCAGCCCGGCAATGACTTCTCCGATTTCCGTCAAGACCAATCCGCCCGCGGCATGACCGTGCTCTGTATTGATGCCTTTGAGTCCATCGACATCGAGGTAGACCATGGCGTAGGTGTGTTTATGCCGCTCACAGCGGGCGTGTTCCTTTCCAACCACGGCGCGAAAATATCGAAGGTTGTAGAGTCGGGTAAGGTCGTCTTTGAATGCCAATTCGTTCAGTCGGCCGAGTTCATTCCGAACGTTGGACAATATGACTTGCTGCACATCGACCACGTTGCGTCCGGCTCTGAACCGGGCCAACGCGGCGTCAAGTGCCGCGCGGGCAAGTTGTGTCGACCAAGACCGATCGATGAAACCATCGAAGCTCCCTGCGATCAGAATCGCCGGCAACTCGGGTGCGTCAGATTCCGCAACCAACAATAACGGGATGACGCATTGCTCACAAAAGCTGCACAACTCATCCACGTCCCGCCTAATGTCTTGCCAGGAATTGCCATCTCGTTCAGTCATTTTTGGCAAGACGAGCAACACACACTCAACAGGTTCAATTGCGATGAACCTGAGCCCATCCTCCACCTGCGACAACCACTGTATGGAGCATCGGGGAAGCTCAAAACTATTGAAGTCGGCTGCGCCCAATAGAATTCCCACCGCGGAGACAGGGCTCGTTTGTCCAGCTGAGTTATGGTCCGGCATCCCACCCCCCCGCGCCTCAATCTCATGGCAGGATATCCTGCTACGGGTTCCAGTACCACACAGTGGCCAATACGACTGAATGCTGCAAGTCTCGAGGTTTCGACCCCGCGCCTCATAGATGACGTCATGATACCAAAGCGCCAATTCCACGAGGTCGGCGACATTTCGAGGGACCCCAGAGCCATCCAACTCGCGCAAGCAGTCCGTCAGATGCTCCGTGTTGTGATATCGACGTGTCGGCATCGACCAGTCGTCTCGCAGGCGATCGAAGATACGGTCGGCTTGGGTCGCCTGGCCCTCCGAGACGTTCGACAAGAGCCACGAAGAGACGCTTATGAACCCTCGCCGCCCCGTCGGATTCGAACCACGAGGGTGGCCGTCGTCGAATCCGAGCGCAATCAGCTGGGTGTCACCATAATTGCTGGAAAAGATCCACGGCTGCGCGTTCCAACAGTGCGGTTTCATCCTCATTGAGGGTGCTTGCGTAGGATACAGCGTCGCGTACGCCCGGGGAAGAAACGTCGCCGAAAAGATAACGAAGGTCGGCGATGATGCGGTTGCGGGTTTCCGTATCTATTCCTAACGCCGTGCGGATTTCGTCGACACCCTTCATGGCTACATAGGCGTAGATGTCGAAGCTGTCTTTGGTCTCGTTTGGACGCAGAGAAATTTTCGCCTCAAGCTTCATGGCCAAGAAGCCTGCGGGATCGGGAATGTGAATCTCAAATTCGCCTGAAGGAATGACGACCTTCAAAGGCGTGGCGCGGGCAAGAACGAGATCGGCGGCAGGAAGTTGGGTGAAGCCGCCCGGATTGTATGCTTCGTCAGCTGCGGGAGGCACGAACAGATCGATTAGCATCTCTCCCGCCAATGGGAGGTCTTTGCGCCATCGGTGGGTACGGACTCGCTTGAAGTTGCGCTGTCGGAGAACGTCCAGGATTGCATCGGAACGGGCCCCCGCCTCTTCCACGTCGAAGAGGAGATCAGGTTCCATGGAGTAGCCGCGTTGGATGACGATGTCAGTCGGCGTGTGAACCTCGATGACGCCGTCACCGCCCAACGCCCGTGCTTCGAGAGAGATCACTTGCCCACCCACCAGCGTGATTTTGACGCCAATCATCTGCAAGTCTATGAGCAAGTAGTGCAGCTCATCGAGAATGCACTCAAATCGCTTGGTCTCGTTCACCCGTCCTCCATCTGATATGGCAGCCGCTTGCCGTAGATCCCGACAAGGAAATCAGCCTGTTCTCGGCCCCGCCCGGGCAAAGTGGCAAAGTCCGCTGCTACCTGAGGTAATGGGACTCGACGATAACTTGCAGACTCCATGTGCTCCTGCGCGTCAGGCATTAGCACACCCCCGGCCTGTGTCCACACCTCGGGATCGGGTCGAAGCACCAAGAAGTTGTGCGGTGTGATGCGCTTGAGTTCGAGTGCATCGACGAGGGGGGCGAAGTCACCCGGCCAATAGGCACCGTGCGGTAGGCCTGCCACGTGCACTTGGCTTGGCTCCAAGGCGCTGGCAAGGGTAAAGGCGATCGACCCCGTTTCTGTTCTCCCTATTTGGTCGGCCGCATCGCCAAGGCGTTCAAAGGTTGTATCGGGAGCGTAGAATCCTTCCACGGCCATCGCCGTACGCTGTCCAGACTCGACCCAGGTGCGCAACAGACGCAGTGGGTCGCTCACGTAGAAGCCACTGTGCGAGGTCTTCCTTGCCACGAAACCCTCACGTTCGAGTTTGGTGAGTACGCCGTGAGTGTAGGCGTAGCTCAGGTTGCACAGCGTTGCGAAGGTCTGGACGGACCGGGGTTCCAACGATGGTTCAAAAGCGATCTTGGTGAGGAGAAAACGAATGATGCGGCTGGCCTTGCCGCTGAATAGGCGCCCTTTCCACGGGCGTTCAACCGCTTGTTTGCCCTTGATGTAAATAAAGACGCCGTTGGCGGACACGATGCAGGTGCCGCGCTCATCGAGGATTGCCACGCCCTCGCGTTGACACGCCTCGATGACGCTTGGTTTGGCCGCATCGGTTATGATGGTTGGGAGGAGGTCGGGCGGAGATCTTCGGCCCTCGGCGCGTTGGCGCTCCATTCGCTGGGAGCTCAACGCGAGAAGGCGGCCCTTGAGTTTCGGCACCTGCTGCGCAAGAAGTCGAGATTGGTAGGCCGCAATGAGGGTGAGCTGCAAACTCGGTGTCGATATCCCGATCAAATCGAAGACGGCGGTGCCTCCACGTCCTGGTCGAGTGACAACGATAGGTTCACGGCGCTCCAGCCGCAAACCACCGGGAAATTGCGGTGGTGGGTCCCAAAATGATTCTCGAAGATCTATCATTGATTACTGCATTATGACTGATTATCAGCCAATATTGCAAATTATATCAGCAAACTTGTTGTTGTATGATAAAATCAGTCATAATCGAAAGTTTGTCAGTTCGATTCATCGAGACATTGCTGCACGACACCGTGGGGTCCAATGATTCGGCCGATGCAATGGGCCAGCCGAGCAGTATCTCAAGGTGTGCGACCGAGAAACGTGGTCTCCTTTCGGAACTGTTACGAAACCGGTTTTGACCGGTGCCACCGAGACCCCCGTGCTGGCCACCGAGGCTGCGTGCGAAATTCTGCGCGCGCCGGGGGGTGATTCTTCGGCGGCAGACGACTTGGAGGCAAACCTGGCTCAAGCCCAAGCGGCCGCCGCGGCGGCTCTGGGCGACTAGCCTAGCAGCGCCGATGCGCTCGGTGTTGCCGAAGAGGCCCAGGACCGTCCGGGCGCGATGATCGAGCTTGCGCAAAGGTTCTGGGACGGATGGCGACGGATGGCCTCTCTTCGCCCTTCACCATGGTTTTGGCTGAACGTCGTACCACCTCGAACGTCTCGGCCAACGTGGCGACGAAGTAGTCAACCCACGCAGTGAGGTCCGTCTCTGCCCGACCTTCGTAGTAGTTGTGATGCGGGTGAACGGCCAAGGCGCGGTAGTAGCCAACGAGATCCTTGGCGTGGTGCTCCTCAAGGGACAGGAATCCGTTGAGTCCGTACCCGCCGCGGTGCAACAGGAACGTCGCGAGCAGT
Source organism: Deltaproteobacteria bacterium RIFOXYA12_FULL_58_15 (assembly GCA_001798605.1). Classification (GTDB taxonomy): domain Bacteria; phylum Myxococcota; class XYA12-FULL-58-9; order XYA12-FULL-58-9; family XYA12-FULL-58-9; genus XYA12-FULL-58-9. The sequence goes on from MGST01000357.1 coordinate 12,208, forward strand.
CGCGCCGTGCGACCGTTGCCGTCGTAGTACGGGTGAATGGTGACGAATTGATAGTGCGCGAGCCCCGCAGCGAGCGGCACTGGCACGCTGGACTTGTCGGCCTTCACCTTCACCATCCAGCTCACCAAGGCAGCCATCAGCTTGGGGACATCCTTGGCTTCTGGAGGCAGGTACACCATAGCGCCGGAAGCGGCATCTCGGATCACGTTTTGCCCGTCGCGGTACGGGGTGGGCTTGGCACGGGGGCCGTGTTCCACCAGGGCATGGAGCTTTTTGACAAGCTCCTCGGTCACGGGTTTGAAAGCCTTGGCCCATTCTTCAACCTTGATGAGGGCGTTCCAGTAGTTGCGGACCTCGCCCACGTCGCGCTCACGGCCCTGAAACGTCACCTTGGCGTTGACGATGGCCTTCTCGGCTTCGGCAAGGGTCAGCTTGTTACCTTCAATGCGCGTCGAGTAGTGGGTGGAGCGCAAACGGGCCTGGCGTCGCAACTCGGCTTCAACCGCGGGCGAGATGACCAGATTCTCAACGTCGGCCTTGGCGGCCTCGATGGCCATCAAGAGCTTGGCCGTCTTTGGGGTGATCTCGTATGTGGGCTTCCAAATTGTCATCTGCTAGCCCGCTTGGCCGCCTTCGTGGCAACGCGAAATAACTCAGCCAGGTCGGTGACGAGGATGACGCGCTCGCCCCTGATGATCAGGATCGCCTGGTCGATTCTTTTGTGGAGCACGAGCGCGGTGGTTTCCAATGACACCCTTTTCCTCTACCGTATCGGTGGGGTCAGCTGCAACCTTGTCCTCAGGTGTTCCGGTGTTCCGGTGTCCCAGGTGTCCCAGGTGTCCCCAATGTACGAACCCGCTTTTCATCGCTGTTCTGCGCGGGAACCAATGACTTTCCACACCAATGACTTTCCACATGGCGTCGAACGAGAGGCCAGCACTCAGAATACGGCTGGCAGCGAAACCACGCTTGATCGAGTCACCAAACAGGTCCTGCTGTGGGTCGGCAAGGAGGGTGGTTTCGGCACAGCCGGCCACAAACGATGTTTCATTACGCATACTCATTGAGGTATTGTTTCTGATGACCCACCGCCGTCAATGGCGAGATTACCGCACAGCTTCAGGGCGACGCCCACTCCGTGAGTATTTGTTGAACCTCACAGACGTGGACCGGGCCGCAGTTCTCGACGCGATGAGGGCCGTTGCGATGGATGGGCTCCGAGCTGCTCGCCATCTCCGGGGCGAAATCTGGGAGGTTCGGGCCACAGGTGAGAACCGGATTTATCGCGTGTTGTTTGCCGCAGAGGGCCGTTTTGGGCAAGTGCTGCTTTCGCTGGAGACCTTCGCCAAAAAGTCGCAGAAGACGCCGCCTGGCAAGGTTGCCTTGGCGGAGCGGCGCCTCCGCGAATGGCGCGCAAGGGGGGTAGCCGGAGGGCGAGAATCGTAGTATGCTGTTTAGGATATATCGCAGACGGTATAAATGGGACGTGACATGGCCAAGCACTCGAAACGATCGGTACGGGAACCGGATTTCCTCGAAGAGATGATCGAGGAATCAACCCGACGTAACTCTGACTTTCCCAAGCTCATGGCGGCGGCGGCTGAGCGGCGACGGATTGGCGCTCAGCTTGCGAAGCGACGTCAGAAATTGGGGTTGTCGCAGACGAAACTAGCCGCCCGGATGGACACCTCGCAGGCGCAAGTCTCCAAGGTAGAGGCAGGCGCACCTGACGTGCGGCTTTCCACTCTCGAGCGCTATGCGTCGGCGGTGGGGCACGAGGTCCACATCAAGCTGCGCAAAATCGCCGATGCGGCCTGAGAGTAGCTCTGTGAACGGATAATCAGGGAATTGTCTGAGGTCTCAGGCCGCATATTTCAAAAAGATCAGGTTCTATCACGCCGACCACGCGCCACCGCATTTCCACGCGACTTGCGGCGACCACAACGCCATCATAGAGATAAACTCGGGCAGGGTGCTTGGTGGTCGCTTGCCACCCCGTGCAAGGAGCCTTGTCGAGGAGTGGCGCGGGGAGAGACTCGCCGAGCTGAAACGCGCCTGGGTCGATGCCCAGGCCATGAAGCCGCCGCGCAGGATTAAGCCGCTGGAGTGAATATGAAGGGCTGCCAGAACGTCACGGAATGCGTCCAGCTCACCGGTCTTGATACACTCCAACAGAATCTCACTGACCAGCTTTGGGTCCTTCAGCTCAGGGTTGGCGAAGGGTACGCTTTTTGCCTTTGACTTTTGGCCATGACATCCAGGCCTTGAACCAGGGGCTCGATCGGGGGAGATTCGTCCAACCAAATGATTCCCTCTCTAGTCTCTACTCAGATTCAGCGCGGTATCCGCGACTACCTGCAAACCACGTTTGCCTTCAAAGATCCTGCACTCTCCGAGGCCCTCGATCGACTCGTGCGCGATCCGGAGAACGGCCTGTTCAAAGGCCCATACCTCTCTCTCCGCCTGCCGTATCGCACCGCTGACCAAGACGCCTCGCACCTCTTGGATATCGCCCCCGGGTTCGTTCCCTACGTCCACCAGCTTCGTGCCTTCGAGCGCCTGTCGGCCAAGGTCAACGACACGCCTCTCAATACCCTGGTGACCACCGGCACTGGATCTGGCAAGACCGAGTGTTTCCTCTATCCCATCCTCGATCATTGCTCGCGTATGCGGCGCAAACCCGGCATCAAGGCCATCATCCTGTACCCGATGAACGCCCTTGCCACCGATCAGGCCGGGCGACTCGCTCACATGATCGCCGACCATCCCGACCTTTCCGGTGTCCGTGCTGGCATCTATGTCGGCGAGGAGGGGGAGGGCGGCAAAAGAACCCTTATGTCGCCGACGAGCCTCATCACCGATCGCGCTGCCATGCGCGCCGATCCGCCCGACATTCTTCTGACCAACTACCGGATGCTCGACTTTCTCCTCATCCGGCCCATCGACTCGGACCTGTGGGCCCACAACGACCCCGAAACTCTCCGCTATCTCGTCCTCGACGAGCTTCACACCTACGACGGTGCCCAAGGCAGCGATGTGGCCTGCCTCATCCGTCGCTTGCGTGGTCGGCTCGGTGTTGCCAATGACACCCAAGGCTTCACCTGCGTCGGGACGTCGGCGACTGTGTCCTCCGGGAACAATATCCATCCCGACGATCGCGATCCGGACACCACCGACAAGTCTGCTACCAAGTCTGCTACGGAGCTTCTTGCCTTTGCCTCCGCGGTGTTTGGACGGCCGTTTCTGCCGGATAGCATTGTTGGCGAGGACATTCTCAAGGCCACCGAGTATCTGAGTACCGACCTTCTCGACGTGCCCTATCCGACAGATTCTAACGATTCTAACGAGCTCTCGCCCAAGGACGGCGAGAGTATCGAGGCCTACGTACAAAGGCAGGCTGAGATCTGGCTCACCCGCGCAAACCTCGATCAAGTTGCTCTTGATCAAGTTTCTCTCGGCGAGCTGCTGGTTCAGCATCGACTTCTAGGAAGCCTCCTTGCCGCAGTTCGCAAAGGTCCCAAGACGGAAGAGTCCCTGTGCGAGGCCCTTGCCGTCATTGATTCAGACTTCGCGGGATTTGCCGCAGAACAGCGATTGGCGGCTCTGAAGAGCTTCGTGACCCTCGTTTCCTGGGCGAAACGCGAGAGCGCCGGCCGTCTCTTGCCACTTCTCAATGTGCAGCTACATCTGTGGATGCGCGAGATGCGCCGCACCGTACGGGTGGTGGGGGCCGACAAGAGGTTTGCCTGGGACTCGGACCCCAGGCCCCCCACGGTTCGTGCCTTGCCCGCGTTCTATTGCCGCGAGTGCGGCCATTCTGGTTGGCTAACGGTTCTGCGCAAAGGCGACGCCCGACTCTGTGACGACCTTCGCGACATCTATCGCCACTACTTCGACCGGTCGAGCCTGACCCGGTATGTCAGCCTTGGTCACGCCGGCCTAGAGCTTCCCGGCACCGAGCAACGTCTGAATCCCGTGACTCTGCAGCTCACCCCCGATGAGGTGCAAGGTGAAGTCGAGACCCTGCCGATCACGATTCATCACGCGGCCAGCAAAGACAGCGACCGGGACCTGCTCCGCTGCCCGTCCTGTGAATCGGATTTTTCCCTGACCATCGTCGGCGCGCAAAACGCGACCTTGGGTGCGGTCGCTGTCGGGCAAATCTACGGCAGCCGTCTCTCCGCTAAGGAGGAGAAGAAGCTGTTGGCTTTCACCGACTCGGTGCAGGATGCGTCGCACCGTGCCGGGTTCTTCTCCGGTCGCACCTACCGCTTCAACTTGCGCGGCCTGTTCCTCTCGACCCTGAAGACGAACGGAGCGGTGGATCTTGCGGGTCTTGGGCGACTCACCGTCGAGAACACGGACAGAACCCTCACAATGCCGGAGTCGACGGCGACTCTGTTTCCCCCGGACCTCGAGCCCAACCTTGAGCATCGTGCCTTCCTCGACAAACCGCAAAGCACCCGGCCACACGCGCTCACTCGCCTCCTGGAGAAGCGAATCGCCTTTGAAGGCATCATGGAGCTTGGCTTCAATGCTCGTGTGGGCCGGAGCCTCACCAAGGTCGGTTGTGCCGGCATCAAATTTTCGCCGGTGTTGTTTCACAATGCCGTGGAGAAGCTCAGTAAGATTCTACCGGACGAGCACGAAGCTCTCTTTGCCAACAAGAGCAATGGCAAAGAGCTCGTCGAACGTTGGGTCTTTGGACTTCTGCTGCGCCTCGTCGGTCGGGGCGGCATCTACCACGAGTATTACCGAGCGTATTGTCGGGAGAAGGGGAACAAATACCACCTCAGTCCCTATCGCGTGCCAGGGATCCCCCCCATCATTGCCTGGGTACGTAGACCTCGTTTTGCCGCGCTGTTGCCCTCCCATGGTGTGTTTGACCCATGGTTGACCACGGCCCAGAGCCGTTCCTGGGCCTTTGATTGGGCGGTGCGCTGTCTCGGGGGCAAGAGCACGGGTAGGCTCGAAGAGGTCCGCGACAAGTTTCAGATGACCAACGATGCCTACCGGCTGCTCGTCGCGACCTTGTCCCAGGAACCCGGATTGCTGCTCGAAGCAGGCCGGGAAGATGGGGACTGTTTGGCGCTTCGCCCCGAGGTCTGTATTGCGACCACGGATGTGGTTCTTCTGCGTTGCGACAAGTGCGGGCACGCCATCACCGTCGCCAAAGAAGACCGAGATATTATGCTCGCCGGCACCTGCATGGCGTACCGCTGTGAAGGCTACTACCAAAACGATCCCAGGCCTGAGCAGGCCTATTATCGGCAAATCTATGAGTCGGGGGATATCCGCCGCATCTTTGCCAAAGAACATACGGGCCTCCTTGGGCGCAAAGAGCGAGAGAGCTTGGAGCGCATCTTCAAAGAGCAACCAACGGCGGACGCCGCGAACCTGATCGCTTGCACTCCAACTTTGGAGATGGGCATCGACATCGGGGATCTATCGGCGACCCTGCTGTGCAGCGTACCACCCACCGTGGGAAATTTCGTGCAGAGGGTGGGTCGCGCCGGTCGAGCCACGGGTAATGCCCTCTTGCTGACGCAAGCTCGCACACAACCACACGACCTCTACTTCTTCGAAAATCCGCTCGACATGGTTGCCGGCTCGGTTACGGCACCGGGCATCTTCATCAACGCTCCGGAGATGCTGGTGCGGCAGTTTGTGGCCTACTGCCTCGAGCGTTGGAGCCGTGACACCGGACAGACAGCACTACCCAAAGACGTCAAGAACCTCCTCGCCCAACACAAGAAGGGACTTTTTCCCAACAACTTCCTCTCTCACCTCGCCGACAACCAAAAGGGTCTGCTGGCCGACTTCTGCACCCTTTTTGGTGACGTTCTAACCAACGACAACTGCGTGCGCTTGGCCAATGCCGCAGGACAGATCAAAACACGCCTCGAAGCGGCGATCGATCGCACCCAGAAGACCCTCGACGGCTTCTTGGTCAACCTCAGGCGGGTCGAGGACCGCCTCGCCAATCTGGATGCCGACCTGACCTTGGGCGATGAACAGAAGGTACTGCAGCACAACGAGCTCACCCAAGAGCAATACGCCCTGAAGTCGAGAATCAGGCGCACCAACAACGAATACATCCTGAGCTATCTCGTGCAGGAAGGTCTCCTTCCGAATTACGCCTTCCCCGAGTCCGGGGTACGCCTGCACACGACCATCTATGGCGTCCCTCGTGGCGAGGGTGAGCGTCCCGGCGTCGAACAGTACGAATGGGTGCGACCAGCGGCGGCGGCCATTCGTGAATTCGCGCCGTTCAATCGGTTCTACGCCCACGGACGCCGAGTGGCGGTAGACCGGGTATTCGTCGGCACGCGCAAGCGTTCGGATATCGAGCCTTGGGTTTTTTGTTCCAATTGTTCCTACGCCTCCCCGTTCGACGAAGCCCAAGGAAAGACGGCGTGTCCAAATTGTGGGGAAACCGGATTTGCGCAGCAAGGGCAGGTTCGTGATGTCGTGTATCTACGCGACGTCGGCGCGCGCGAGCCCCATCAATCGTCATTGTCGCTGGATAGTCGCGATGAGCGCGAACAGCAGCACTATTGTGTCGTCTCGCTCTTCGACATGGGGAAAGCCGAAGAGAACGAAGCCTATGCCGCCGAGGCGCGTGTGTTTGGCTACGAGTGGTTCGACCGGGTGAGCTTGCGGGAGCTCAACTTGGGTATTCCAGAACGCGGTGCCGAGGAAATCGAGCTGTTGGGACAGAGGGTTGCGGCACCCGGATTTCTGGTCTGCGACGATTGCGGCGTCGTTCTCAACCCCAAGAACAAGCCGAAAGATGAAGGGGAAGAGTCGGGCCCGAAGGTCAAGCACACGCCCCGATGTCTGTCGCGGACGCAGAAGGAGGTCTTCAAATCGATCTTCTTGCAGCGGGAGATCCAAAGCGAAGCCGTTCGTGTACTTCTCCCAGTCTCGACCTTCGAGGTTGAACTGGGCATCGCCAATTTCAAAGCCGCCCTCGAGCTCGGCCTCAAGCGCAAGTTCGGCGGTGAGCCCGCGCATCTCATGATTTCGGAGTATTCCGAGCCCACCGACGAGAACGGCCGCCGACGCTTTCTCGTCCTCTATGACGCAGTTCCGGGGGGCACGGGCTACCTCAAAGAGCTGGTAAAGAAAGAGGGCGCATTCATCGAGCTGTTCGAGCTCGCCCTTGGACACCTGCAGGCGTGCGAGTGCAAACGCGTCGGACCCGAAGAGGACTCGGAGCCGCAGGATGGCTGCTATCGCTGTTTGTTCGGACGAACCAGTGGTCGCGATTTGCCGCTGTTGTCCAAGCGCTACGCAATGAACCAATTGCGCCAGGTGCTCTCATGGGCGAAGAGCCTCGCATGGGTTCCTAGCCTGTCGGATATCTCGGTCGCCGATGTCATCGAGAGTGAGCTCGAAGCCCGGTTTCGCGCATCGTTTCTCTCGATGGCTGAGACAGCGGGCTTCTCGATCCAAGAGATCTTGGTATCGGATGCATCGGGGCAACAGGTCATCGCCCACAAGCTAAAACGTGGTGGCGAGACGATCCGCCTCGTTCCGCAGGTCCGTCTGGGCAGAAGCGATGGCGTCGACGTTCCGTGCGAAGCCGACTTCGTGTTGACTCGGGAAATTGAACGCGAGGGGAACAGAGTCCAAGAAGCCATACCGGTCGCAATATTCTGCGACGGCTTCGCCTACCACGCCTGTCGTCACGACGGCACGTCGATTGTCGACGAAGATGTCGCCAAGCGGACCGCAGTTTTGCGCTCCGGGCGGTACCGGGTCTGGACAATTACCTGGAAGGACGTGGCGGACGCCAAACCAGCCATGAGCGAGGGGGCGTTGTTGTTACCCTCAGCGGGTCACGAGCAGCAATTCTTCCAAGCCTGGAGCAAGATCCAAAAGGACACCCTGGGTGCCGAAGCGGCCCTGTCGGTTTCAGACCACGGCTTCGTTGGTGCCAATGCCGCGGTGCAACTCTTCAAGCTCGCCTGCGAGTACGCTCCCGGCCAATGGCCGGTTGTTGCCACCGCAATTGCCTACGGCCTTCTCGACCGGCCGCCAGCGCAATTCGGCGAGATTGGCTGGAAGGAGTTTGCCGAGAGCCTCGGGGCGAAAGGTGTGGCGGCGAGATTCCAACAGGCGAGCAGCTCTGCAGATCTCGTCGGCGGCCGCGCGGCGACGACCGGCACGGTGGCGGCGGTGGCCTTTGCGACGACGAGCCTCAAAAAAGGAAGCATTGGCCCGGATTGTGTCCGATGGGCGCTGCATCTGGTCGATGACCCAGAGGAGATCAAAAAGGTTGGGTACGAAGAAGAGTGGCGGCGGTTTTTCGGACGCATGAATCTCTTGCAGGCATTGCCCAGGGGAGTGGTCTCGACCAGCCGGGCGGTCGAGACCTGTGTGGATGGAACCGTCGAGCCGACCCAGTCCCATTCGACCGACCCAGATCTACCTCTCTGGATTGCCCAAGCCCAGCCCGACCTCATCGACCTCCTAGCGCCCTTGGCAACGTTCGATTTGCCGGTGCCCGCCGACCTCGACGAGCTCGGGCCCGATGGCGACACGAGCGAATGCTGGGGACAGGCTGAGTACGCCTGGAGGGACGCAAAGGTTCTGCTGCTCAATCCCGCGCTCAACGACGAGTTTGACCGTGACGCAGCCGAGAAGCATGGGTGGACTGTTTTTGTAGCCGACGATTATGACCCAGAGGCTCTCGCGAAGGCCGTGAGGGGGGCGAACAAATGAGCGAACAAGTAGGCCTATCGGTGAGCGCGCAGTTTCTCGAGCAATTGCAAAAGCTCCCGGTCAAAGTGCACAAGAAGGTGTTGGCATTCATCGACAAGTTTCGCGAGGACCCGAAGGCCGCATCGATCAACTATGAGTCGTTGGGCATGTGCAAAGACGACCGAGTTCATTCGGTGCGTTTTGGCGACGACTACCGCGGCATTGTCGTTTCGGAGCGGGCCGGCAAAGAGCACCTGCTCGTCTATGTGGACCATCACGACAAGGCGTATCGTTGGGCCGAAAACAAGGTCTTCGACGTCCACCCGACGTTGGGTTCCCTGCAGATTGTCGATGTCTCCGAGGCTAACGCTGCGGTCGGAGCTGCGCCAACGGTCAAAGTCGAGCCAGAATACAAAGGCGCATTCGGGCATCTGCAAGACGACGTGCTCGTTGCACTCGGACTGCCCAGTCTATTGATACCGAGCGTACGGCAGGTGGGGGGCGAGAAGGACTTCGACCTGTTGGCACCGCATCTGCCTGAGGAGGTGAGAGATCCATTGCGGTGGATCGTGCTTGGCGGCAGCTTGGGTGAAGCCCAAGAGCTCTATCAGCAGTCACCAGAACCGCCGAAGAACGCGGAAGACTTCAAGGCCGCCTTAGACCAACCCGATTCGAAACGACGTTTCGTGAGGATCCGATCGGCCACGGAGCTAGAATCACTCCTCACCGGGCCTTTGGCCAAATGGCGGGTGTTTCTGCACCCGGACCAAGAGGCCCTCGTGCACCCCAAGACGGGCTACAACGGTCCGGTCAGGGTGCTCGGCGGTGCCGGTACAGGGAAGACGGTGGTCGCCATGCACCGGGCTCGCGCATTAGCGCAAGGACTCGAAGAGTCGGCCCAGCGGGTGTTGTTCACCACTTTCTCGAAGGCACTTGCCGCTGACATACAACACAACCTGAAGGTTCTCTACGGCGGTCAAGATCCCCAAAATATCGAAGTGGTTCACCTGCATAGTTGGGCGGCCAAGTATCTCAAGACGGTTGGCATCAACTTCGCCATCGCGACACCCGTCGATAGCCAGCGTCTCTGGACGGATGACGCATTGGGCATCTATTGGGACGGCCGTTTTAGCGAAGCGTTCTGCAAAGACGAGTGGGCCGAAGTCGTTCAGGCCCAGGACATCCGTGATGAGCAGGCATATCTGCGAGCATCGCGAAAAGGGCGGGGTGGTCCAAGGCTCCGCAAGGCCGACCGTGAAGCTTTGTGGAAGGTATTTGCGGCCTATCGCCGGGCATTGGAAGACGCTGGCAAGATGGAATACGCGGACCTGGTGCGCCAAGCCCGCAAACACATCGAGTCCAATCCGGGAACGTTGCCCTACACGTCGGTGATCGTGGATGAGGCGCAGGACTTCTCGGCGGAGGACCTCAAGCTGGTCCGAGCCATTGTTCCCAAGGGTGCCAACGATCTGTTTCTGGTCGGCGACGCTCACCAGCGCATCTATGGGAAAGAGGTAACCCTGAGCTCCTGTGGTATCGACATTCGCGGTCGCGGTCGCAGATTGCGGGTGAACTACCGAACAACCCATGAGATCAGACAATACGCGGTCGCACGGCTCGAAGGTGTCGAGGTCGACGACCTCGACGGTGAACGTGACGACCTCAAAGGCTATACGTCGCTTCTCAGTGGGCCCCACCCAACGGTTCAGTGGTTCGCCCACGGTGAAGATGAGCGCACGGCGGTTGTAGCGCGGATCAAAGAGCTGTTGAGTGACGATGTTGCTCCCGCGACCGTATGCGTCGCTGCGCCCACGAACCAGTTGTTGGATGAGGTGTACAAGGCGGCCCTGGCAGATGCAGGCATCCCTACATTGAGGATCAAAGGGCAAGACAGTGTGCCAATGGGCAAAGGCGTGCGCCTGTGCACCATGCATAGGGCAAAGGGTCTGGAATTCCCACATGTGTTGGTTGCGGGCCTCGGCGACACGCGCTTCCCGCATCCCATCGACGACGAGCTCCACGACGACCCGAGGTCAGTCAAACAACACGAAGACCACCAACGCCGCCTGCTGTTCGTATCAACAACCCGAGCCCGCGACACGCTGTGGGTGAGCGGGTGGGGTAGGCGGCAGTTGTTGTAGACGTAGACGGTTCAGGGGGACTAGCATGTCTGTGTTGGTCGAAGCGATCTCGGTTGTAGTTCGGCGGGATTCTGTAGCGCGTCAGTTCCCCGGCGGGTGGCGCGATTCTGTCGACCTCGTTGTGTCCGTTTATTCATCGCATCAAATCGCCTCCCGGAACACGTCGCGCAGATCATGGTTGAGGTTGAAGCGATGGGATGATCTACGACGAAGGCGAGCGGCGGGATGGCCAGATTGTCCAAGCAGCTGTGGACCCGCCGCCCGTCGATGATGTCGCCATGGAGCTGTACTGTCTAAAATGTGCCAGCGGCCCCTGGTGCAATACGACGAGGCGCTTCTTCTGGCGCGTCAGAGCGGTGAGATGACAACACTGACATCGCCATTGTCTTCGGCGCTGGTCGAAGTCGACGTCATCCCAACGGAGGCCCCCGAGCTCGCCTGCCCGCATGCCGGTGTAGACCGCGGCGGCATACAGGGCAACGAAACGGCGTTGCAATAGTGTATTATTTTGATACTCTATTGCCATGCCTGGGAGAGTCTGGGAAATGGCCTTCGAGGTCGCAGTCGATCACTACGGCTACGTGACGTTCGCCGACCTCAAACATCTCGGCGCAGACCCCGTGCGGCTGCGCCAGTGGCATCTCCGAGGTCAGGTGGAACGGGTCAGCCACGGTGTCTACCGTTTCCCCCAGGTCCCGGTGACGCCGCTTGGCCCCTACATGCTGGCGGTTCTTTGGCCGAGCGGCCGCGGGGTGCTGAGCCACGACACCGCTCTCGAGCTCCACGAGCTCTGCGATGTCAACCCAGAGAAGATCCACATCACGCTGCCTCTCAACTACCGCCCGCGCCGACAAGGAGGGCAGGCATACGTCGTCCACCGTGAGGACCTGCCCAAGAACGCCGTCGCCCAGCACGAAGGGATCCCCATCGTGACGCCCGCTGTTGCCATCCGACAGGCGGTCGACACAGGTGTGCCGCGTCAGCTCATCAGGCAGGCCATCGACACAGCGCGACGCCTTGGGCGTGTCTCTGCAAAACAACTGGACACGCTGGCGCGTCGCTTGGAAGATGCGGCATGACCGACCATCCTCTCGACCGCCTTGCTCCACGTGGGAAGCCGCCCACGACCGTGCGGGCTATCGAGACCTGGATCCAACAGGCCGAGAAGAAGGTGATCTTGAGGGGTGGGGGCAGAATGGGGCTTTCGGCCACCTACGGCTCGTCGTTGGGTAACGGCCGTTGGCATCGCCATCTGGGCTCTTCTTCTTCGCTTCCTATGGACCTGACCGCCGCGCACCAACACTCGATGCCCTTGGCGTAGCGGCAGGGGCCCTTTTGAGATTCGTCCGCAAAGCCAGGGGAACACAATTGAGAGTGCATCGTGTCCGCCGCGGCTGCGGTCGGAGGGCAGGAGATGAGGGTTGGGGACGAGGATGCGCAGGAGAATTGCAGGACGATGAGGGCAGGGAGTAGAGTGCGCATTGCGCACTCCTACTGCGGGAGAACAGCAGCGGCAACAGGGAGAGCAATATGAACGAGCAGGAATACCGACGCGACGTCGAAGTGCGCGATGAGGCGATCGAAAGACTCAAGAAGGCCATCGAGAATCAACGTGAGGCAATCGCAGAGCGAGACGAGATGATTTCCGAGCTTCAGGAGCAAATAGTCTCTCTGGAAGAAAAATTGGCTGGGCGGTAAATCACCGCCGATCTATCCCGCCATTCGGATTCATTGGCCAATGTGCCATTTCTCCATCAAGGCGTCACTGATGCGAGCGAGCTCGGCTCCACCGAGGGCTCGGTCGTAAAAAACCACCTCGCCTATGTGACCGTGGTACCAGTAGGTGTGGTTGGGGTTGATGAGAAGATTGCCTATGCCGATGGGTCCATCGAGCTTCAACGAGACCTGATGGCAATCATCTACGACGCCGACACGGTTGAGCAAGACGAGCTGACGCCCATTGTCGTACGACCACGCAATGACAAACGGCGATTGGTGCAATTGTGCGCCGAAGGTATGCCCCATGGTTGGTGTTGGATACGGGTTGATGTGCACCTTGTGATTGCCTGTCTCGGGCTCAGGCCCCGCGATCATAGCGTTGGTGGCGATATCCAAGATTCGGGCGTAACCTCCTGGTTGAGTAGCCGCAGATTGGGCCACGACTACGGCAGTGAATGTCTGACCCCATTGTCCAGCGGGAGTTTGTAGCGCCGCCCCGCCTGCGAAGCGGATCGCGTCGAATCCGTTGATGGCCCCTTTGACCAAAACGGGCAGCGCCATATCGCCGGTTGGGGAAGCATTCCCGAGAAGCATCAACTTCTTGTTCGTAGCTGATCGGACCGCAGCCCGTGCATGGTAGCCGTGCGCTGAACGATCCCGCCATGTCAGGACGTGTTTACCTGACCCAAGCTGATAGCCGTTGGCCGTGCTGGCATCGTAATGAAAGCTGGCGGTGCCAAGCAGCGCTTCCAAGTCGCTCGAACCGTTTACTGGCCAAGTTTGTTGGGACGCGTCTGTGTTTTCAGGTGTATCAGAGGGCGAGCACAGACGTGCTTGCGGCCAAGCTGGAGTTGAGCGTGGGTGCTGACTGCCTATTGATAGCCTAGTGCCTGGCGCATGGGGTGAGGCATTTGCAGACAGGGTTGTTTGCTTCGATTCTGCTTCTTGTACTTGTGCCCCTGTGGTAGCCGCGGCTGGCGTTGCGGACCCCGGCCCTGGCTTGGCAGGTTGCGAGGTTGTCCCGGAGCAGCCGACGAGCAGCACCAAGGAAAGAATAGAGTTCCGATTGATCATGGCAGCTCCCTATTTGCCGAGAGCATACGACCAGGTCCAACCCCAACCAAGCTTCGTCGGGACTGCGACCGCCATCCACCTCTTATGCCTCCATGCCTATTCCAGCGAGGCTGGTTAAGAAGCTTCTATTGAGACAGTACGATTTGGCCGTATAGGTCAGTGAGCGCGGATACGATGAACGGTTGGTCAATGGCGTTCATGATCCCAAACATCTTTTCTGCGCCGTTGTTCTGATGAAAAATAATCTCAGAACTGCTGAGCACCTTCTTCTTGTACACAATTGCGGACAACTGCTCTACTTCGAAAGTGATGCTACCCTTGGTTGCGATCAATGCCTCTTCTGGAAGCTCCGCTAGGCGTTCAACGATCTTGTTCTTTGAGGAATCTCCAGCAACGTTCATCG
>MGST01000358.1 GCA_001798605.1 Deltaproteobacteria bacterium RIFOXYA12_FULL_58_15
CGGGGAAGAAAACCACCGCGTTTGGAAGGAGGCCAGCCACTTCATCTAATCTGTTATGAAAATCCAAAGGCGAATCTCGCAACGAGAAGAGGCTGGGTATGTCAACGAAGTCCAGCTCATGGGGGGCGGAGCCCAGAACCAAAGCTGGGAGGATTTATCCTCCAACGTACGGCTTCCGTCCTGCATCGAACAGTCGCGACTGCACGGGATGAAATGGGTCACCCAAACCAACGACCATACCGTTCGGGTTTTCGACTTTCTGTCGGGAGGTGCCAAAAAGCTCGACGCTGCATTGGTTTCGGATGACCAGCTTTCGCTCACATCGAAGACTGTTGACCAGAGCGACGAGGCAAATCTTTACGACACGACGCCCCACCTGTATCACGCCCCGCTCATGGAGATTCTCGCCAAAATCAACGCTGCCACCCTATCCGATTCGAATCGCGAAGACCTCGCAAGCTCCTGGCGATGGGATCTACGCAACGCCTACCCCAAGGATTACTTGCATATCGACGGCGGCAAATTCATCATGGAGAAGCTCATCGAGCTCAGGCTCAGCCGCCAGGCTCCCGTTGGATTGGTTGATTTTTACACCGTCGTCGAGAATGGCCCCGAGGAGGTCAATGGCTTCTTCCGCTTTTTGCGTTTCAACGAAGAAGCGCCCGACACGATCACGAAATGGAGTCGAAAGCTACGCGCTGAGCATTTGACGCGCTGTAACTGTGACAATGTTCTGAAAAAGGTGCAAGACCGAATCGACAGGTGCGAGTCTGTCGATGAAATGGCCAAAATCTTGGTGGCAGCCTCCTGGGTCGGACACAGGCCGGGGTATGGGAGGGGCATCGACCTCACAATGGACAGAGAACTCGATATCACCTCTGCGCTGTTGCGCTTTGACAAGATATCTCAAGAACAATGTGACGCGCTCGTCGCCGCTGCGAAAACCTTCGGTGACGAGGAAGCCTCACGCCAGCTTGGCGACGCATCCAACAATTCGTTGGTGAACACGATATTTCTGTTGTCTGGAAACCGAGCTCTTGAGGACCTTTTGGGCCGCCCGGATATTCAATATTATGAGAGCACGTCCTTCAAAGCAGCGATCGATCATCTGAGCCTGACCGACCGTCTTTTCAACGCTCCGATCGTCTATCGGTTGTGTCGAGGTGCGGACCGTGAGCTGAGAACCTCGATACAATCGATTGTTGACGATGTCTATGGTCGCTTGTTGCCAAATCTTTCCGTACCTGACCAGCTCATCGTTACAGCAACTCCGAAATCAGACTCGCCCTTTGCCCTCTCTGGTGCCGGACGACTGCACATTTGCCAAGAGGTTTGGGGGTTTGCCGAGCAATCGAAGGCGGCTGCGCGAAAATTCAATGCCGCAGTCATCGCCCACGAACTAGGACACGTCATATTGGCTCACCTCCTTGCCGAGCGAGTTCCTCTGGCTGCAAAATATTCAAAAATAATGACTGAGTATTATACTGCGGAGGATTACGGATCTGACAAGAGACCGATAGACCGCGAAAGAGATTTCGTAAACGGGATCTTCGAGAATAGAATCTTTGAGGTTTGGAAACCCATGCATGAGCTCTTTGCCGATCTCATTGGGGTGTTGCACGTGGGTGATCCTGACGTCTTCACCAAAGGGCTCAAAGGAATAACGAAGAATCCAGCGCGCCGCGGTTTCAGCCACGCGCCTCTATCCAAGGAGCAGTTGGATGCATGGAACGATACGAATGATCACAGAAGCATGGCTCCGGTCAGGTGGTTTTTGGGTAAACACGTGCTGTCCCACCCGAAATACAAATCATCTCCATGCCTCATCGTTGAAAAACTCGTCGATATACTCGCCGAAGCCTTGACAAGGCGCCTGGAGCTGAACGAGGCGCAAGGAAAGAAGAGTGGGAAAGGTGGTCGACTCCTAGACCTAGACGACTTGCAAGAGAAAGATATCGAAGTCCAACGGACCCATTATCGTGAGGACCAGCGTTACATCCTCGATCGGATCATCGACGACTTTGAACTGGGCCTACCCAAGTTCGTGCAGCAACAAGTCTCCGTTAACAGGATTGTTGACGTTGCCTAAAACGCGCTGTTGAGAGTCTCGCGTGCGATGCAGCTCCACATGCAGCGCTCAGGATGCTCGGCACAGTAGACCTCATCGATCGCAATACCGTTGCCGATGTCGGCCTGAAGCGCAGGCCAATCAAAATCGGCACAGCTACCTTCGTCGAGAAGGCTCACGCACATGCCGACCGAGCTTTGGAAGTATTCGGAGTTACTGTAGTAGCTTTGGATGAATCGACACTCGTAGTCGGATCCGGGTCCATCGGGTCGTTCTCCACCGAAGGTGGTGTCGCAGGTGACGCCGGCGGGGTCTCCGGTCAACCCCGCAACATGGTTCAGCCAGTTGTCGATCGGATTGCACAAGAAGGCACAACGATCGTCGGGGAGGAGTGGCGCAAAGCCTTCATCGCAACCGTTGGAATAGCATGTTCCCTGATTGTCCCCATAGCAGAGGTCGCCCTGGAGCAAGCCCTCTGCCTCGACAGGAACCTCGGCGCAGAAGGAATGTCCAGTCCCGAGTTGGGGGTAACATGCTTGGTTGGTTTGTTGGCAATCCTGGAGAACGGGATCGCACATGGGCTCACAAAGACCGAGGGTCGTTGTGTAAGAAAACGGTTGAGAGAGACAGATGAAACTATCGCCGCAGGTGTCGGGCTCCACATGGCAAATCTCGGCACAGATATTTGAATTGCAATAACCCCCCGCCGCGCAATCGTCTCCACCCTCGCTGTCGACAGTGCATGCCTGCCCGAAACCCTTGTCACCGTTGGGCCTGCAAAGCGGCTCGAGGCTCACGATTGCACACTTGTTGTCTGCCGCGCAGCCCGCCTGAGTCACCGGGTTACAGAGGCAATGGCCGTCGTCGCATGTGGCGCCGCCCGAGCCGCACGGGATCACCGGTCCGAGTCTATGACCACACGAGTCATATTCCTCTACATCCTGATCAGCATTGCATACAAAGATGCCTTCGGCGCAGCACTGACCGCCCGAGTCTTCCCAGCAGACATCGGTGTCGCTGCACGGATTGCCCGAGCTTACACAGGCAGTGCCCGCACAAGTCTCGATGCCCGTACAATACAACCCGTCGTCAGAGCAGCGAGAACCTTCACGGACGGTCCAAGAAGTGCTCGAGGTAGCGACGTCGCAACCAAGGCAGGGATTTCCCGGATGCGGCTGGCCATCGAAGACACAGATCCCCTGAATGAGACAGCCGCCGCAGATCGCGACGCAGCTATCGGCGCTCTCGTTGCACCACAGTCCAGCACCGCACGGATTGCCCGTGTGCTCGCAGGTGCGCGCGCTCTCGTTGCAGCTCTCCGTGCCGTTGCAGAACATGCCGTCGTCGTTACAAGCACTGCCCGTGCCGCCCACGCACGCGCCGGCACTGCACTCGTCACGACCATTGCAGAAAACGCCATCATCGCAGAACGCCCCGTCGTTGTTCGTCCAGCTTTCGGGAGAGTGAGCTGCGTTGCAGATCTTGCAACTATCGACCGGATGAGTGACCGCTGGCGGATAGCAAATCCCGTCGATCAAGCAGCCGGAGCATGTCGTCTGGCCAACAACCGCGTTGCTGTCACAACCCATGACCCACGCCAAACAGACCAAGAACAGCACGCCACTCAATAGGGTGCGCCGAACAGGGCAAACTCCCATGGTTGACCTCTTCGCTAAATTCATTGGCATCAGCATCCCGGCAAACCTTCTCGACATCGTTGCCTTCCTCAAGCCCTCATGCGTCTCGGACGCCAGGTGCCACACGAGCACAAAGCGTAAGCACCGCCTTCCGTGCCCCCTCCACATCAAACGAACTCCGTGCCTGCAGCCGTTCGAGCAAGTCGGTTGGCGAGCACGCCTCGACCTTGGACACCCGCTGCCGCGCGGCCGCATCCACCAACCGTAGGGCGTCGTTTGATGACAAACATATCAATTTCGCAACAGCGGGACCAATTAGTAGACATCGCACTTGACCATTGGAACCTAGGTATACAGAATTATACCTGGCATGAATCATGGCATTGAGTGTCAAACATCCAGAGGCTGAAAAGCTTGCTCGCCAGGTCGCGGAGCTCGCGGGAACCTCCATGACAGCCGGTGTCATCACTGCATTGCAGGCCCACAAGAAGACTCTCCTGAAAGCACGCGACGCAGAACTACGTCTGCGACAGGCTCGTGAGTTCTTGGAGCGTGAGGTTTGGTCTCTCCCTGATGTCCACACCGAGCTAACAGAGGACGAGATCCTCGGTTATGGGCCGAGCGGAGCGTCCGAGTGATCGTCGATACCTCTGCGTTGGTCGCTATCATTCAATGCGAGCCCGAGGCAGAACGCTTCCTCGAGGTACTGGCCAAGGCCGATCAGTCCGCCATTTCAGCGGTGAGTCTTGTCGAGGCTGGGATGGTCCTTTCCGACCGCAAGGATCGTCCCATGCAGGCGAACATCGAGCATCTATTGCGGCGGCTGGGAACCGAGAGTGTCTCATTCACCGACGAGCACCGCATCGAAGCGTTGAATGCGCATTGGCGCTATGGCAAGGGACGGCATCGGGCTGCTCTCAACCTCGGAGATTGCGTGGCCTGCGCCACGGCAAGAGTGGCCGGCCAGCCATTGTTGTTCAAGGGCGACGACTTCTCTCTTACTGACATCGACAGCGTGGAACTCTGAGCACGGCCAGTTGCGCGCGCGTCGGATCGCATCCGGTCTTCCGCTTGGTGGACTTCGCCGCCGCGCACCAGGCAGGGAACAAGCTCAAGCCGAGCTCCAGTCTGGCGATCGTGAAGAAGCACGTCCAGTCGGGCAACGTGCTGCGCGTCCGTCGATCTACGCGGTGGTTCCCGTCGACGACAGTGTGTATGTTCGAGTTCTGGAGGATCCGGGTGGCCCGAGCGCCATAGGTCGATCCGGAATGTTTGGCGAACAGGTTTTGCGCGCAAAGTCACACGTGTTGCCGATCACCAACCAGTGGCAAACCGTCTCATCCAAGGCGGCGGGTTGACCCAGGTGATCGATAACAGCGTGCCCAACGCTGTTGAGAGTCTCGCGTGCGATGCATCTCCACATGCAGCGCTCAGGAGGTTGGCACAGTAGGACTCATCGATCGTCGTACCCATTCCGATGTCGGCCTGAAGCGCAGGCCAATCAATATCGGCACAGCTACCTTCGTCGAGAAGGCTCACGCAGGTGCAGCACTGACCGCCCAAGTCTTCCCAGCAGACATCGGTGTCGCTGCACGGATTGCCTGAGCTTACGCGGGCTGCTCTCAGTCGAATCGACCGTCATCGCGGGCGAGGAAGCGGACCAGACAAGAGTGCAACAACACCCAACCGAACACGCTCATTCGCGCCTCCACCGAGGCAATCCCAGACAGTGCCTCCTTGTCTGCAGCCACGGGTAGCAGGAAGTCCGCAACATAAAAACGCCCGCTGACCTCCGTGGACCAGGCAGGCACGTGAAAACGCCTCGATGTGCGGTATGCCGTGATGGCGCGAATCTGCTCTGCAGTAAGTGTCTCTTTGCTGCCGAGGTCGAATAACGGCACCAGTTGTGACCACCGCACATCGTCGGATCGGCGAGCAAAGTCACACGTGTTGCCAATCACCAACCAGTGGTAAACCGTTTCGTCCAAAGCGGCGGGTTGACCCAGGTGATCGATAACGGGGATCGCACTCGGCAGTCTGACGATGTCGCCCTGGCAAACCTGCGGGCCTCTTCGCGGGTTCTGATAGAACTTGGATTGCAGCGTGCCCGACTCAACCAGGCTCGTGATGGTGGCGGCCAACTCTGCTGCATCATAGACGGGCGGCCAGCGCTCAGTGATTGGGTCAAACACGGCTGAGTTTCTATCGTCCAAGTGGTTTGGTATTCAGCCTCGATTGGCGATCGGTAACAAGAGCGTCGACGATGCGATCGTCCTCCTCGCTGACGGGCAGATAACCGTAGCCTCGCACCAGTTCGCCTGCGGTTCGGACCAAGTCACCGACGGGTTGTGACACAGTGAGCTTGCCGGTGGGCTCGTCTACCATTGCTGGCGAAAGGTCGGTTGGAAGAGGAGTCTCGTCTTGCGCTGCTGGCGCATAGAGGACACGAACTTTGGGGCCCGAACGCGCATGGCTTCCCGCAGTTCCATCCAAGAAGCGGTGCGTGAATCCACCCATCGCATCGACGTAGCTGGTCATGTTTTGAGCTCCATCCACTCTAACAAAGTAGCACCTGCAGCAGCGCGAAACAGGCTGTAGATGTCTTTTGTGAACAATTCGAAAAGGTCAAAAATTTCAACCATCTCAAATCCCCCCTCGACATACCGGTCTAAGTCCAAGCGATATTGGGCTTTTTCCTCGTCCCCGTGTCGCAGCAATCCGAGTCTCAGGGTCAACATTCCACGCTCTGCCGGAGAACGTACTTCAGATGAGAACAGAGTGTCTTCAAGGTCGGCCAACTCGGTGGGGACGGAGATGAACTTGCTGTCTAGAAGGTGCGACCATTCCACAGGTCGTTTGAGGTCAGCGGCGATAGCCTCTCGGTTGATACTATTGACATACCGAAGGCCAAGCCGCGTCGGAGCAATCGGCGAGAACACCTCCAACAACGCATCTGTCGCAACCTTCATGTCGGCAAGAAAGTCCTTGTGCGACTTGTGGTCGCGATTTTCAAGAGCTATTGCGGCAGGGCCGAGGTTCACCATTGCGCTGCCATCCTGCTTGCGGAATTGGAACTCTTTGCCCTCGCGCACTTCGAGCCCAAGGGGAGAACGAAAACCAACTTCGCGCGTTTCGACTTCGGCAAACCCTGGAAACGTACCCCGCACCCGATCCTGGAATTCGGCCACGCGATCCGGCACCTTCAGAATTGGATGGAACCGAATCTGTGCAATTACGGCAGCCACGGTGTTGCGCTTGAATGTCTCATGCTCAATCGATTGCAGGTTCCACGTCATCGGTAGCTTACCTCTACCAAACTTTCCCCGGCCAAGCCATCCGGCTTCATACGCAGAATACGCAGACATCGCAGCCTCAACATCGATAACCGATGCGAGGCGAAGTGATGCGCACAGACGCAGGGCCTACCCGCCTGCGGGGCCACGAGTGCCACGAGTGCCACAAGGGCCACAAGTGCAACAAGGGCCACAACAGACCCGGGTTTCTCTGTCAACTTCCGCCGCCGAACAGAGCCAACGGCAGACTTCCGAGCGGCGACACAAGTAACAGGAGGGCCGCGGCACCGACGGCGTACAGCGTGTGCGCGACAGGACGCACCCGAAGCATCTCCAACCACTCGGCGACGAGGGCGGTTTGCGCGGCCTCGACACCCCTGTCGACGACGGCTTTCATCCGCGCAGATTGTTTGTGGGACGGGGTTAGCACCTGTAGGTCCGCAGTCAACGCTTCACTGTCGTTCATGGTGTTTCTCCGAGGTGTTGCTGATTGAGCAGGAGCTCTATCTGCTCGCGCAATCGCGGGCGCAGTCGTTCACAAATCTTCCTGACATTCGCCGGATTGAGCCCGGTGATGGTCGCTACCTCTGATGCATTCAGCTCGGCCCCGTAGCGCAACGAGATGACCTCTCGTTCACGCTCCGGCACTTGCCATAGGGCACGCAAAACGATTGAGCGCCGGCGCTCGGTGTCTATGCCCTCCTCCATGTCCATGGGTTCGTCTTTGTTTGATTCTGCCTCCAGCACAGATGCAAGCTCGATCGGGTCCGTGGGCACCATCCGGCGACGGCGGAAGCGGCGACGTGCGGTGTTGTAGGCTATACGGAGCACCCACGAGGAGAACCTGCTTTCCGGTCGGGGGCGATAGGATTCAAGCGAGGTCAGCACCTTGAGCAGTGAATCCTGGGTCACGTCCTCGGCTTCCGCTTCGCTGACGAACATCGGACGGACGACCCGAAAGACGCGGTTGACAAACTGTTCGTAGATTCTCTGCAGCGCCACTTGGTCACCTTCCCGCGCCAGGGCAATCAGACGTTGCAGTTTGTCCTCTGGCAAAGGTGTGGTGTCTCGGTCCGAAACACCTCCCAACATGGCGAAGTACACGAACAAGGCTCAGCCCTCGCTGGCTCGGGCTTCGAGATAGCCCAGCGTCCAAACCGTGGATTGGTAGGTGCCCAGAGCGCCGCCTGTTGCCACAGCCAGCGGCAGACCGAACAAAACGCCGATGGCGATGGCAGCGGGGATCCCGGCAGCAAGATAGCCTGCACCGGCCAGCAGAGCGATCGGAATCAGGCACAGGACGATGACGACGCCTGCACCGATTTGTCCAATGCCGACAGCCAAGAAAAGCAAGAGAGTGGAGGCCAGGCGGCCATGCAGAAAGAGCCGCGCCTTGCCGATGGAATCCAGGGCGTTACGGTTATCGAGAACCACAAAGCGAAGGGCGAGGGCATAGATGAGATACAATGTGACCACCCACGGCACACCCATGATGACCGCGAGGATGCCCAAGGGTATCGCCGCACCCACTGGTAGCAAATCCAAAGAGTAAAGAATCACCGGGGCGGCGAGCACGGCGATGCTCCCCAAGGCGACGCCAAACATGATGGCCTTGACCTTGAATACGGCCCAGAAACTGCGCATGCCGCCGCGCATCCCCTGTCGCACGGTGAAGGGCTCGTCGTTCTTGGCGCGAACGGCACCCTCAATGAGAGCACCTTCGCTGACAACATGCATGAACAGCCCGCAGAAGCCGAGAACGACGGCGCCGGCGATGGCCCAGGGGAGCCAAGTAGGCAGGGAGTCGACGGCAGCCGCCGCTACGCCGGTGGCCGCTTTGGCGCTGGACGCATCGCTGCCGCCAGCAGAGCCACTGCCTGCGGCAACAAACAGTCCAAAAAGCCAGAGGGATTTTCGACTCCAGGCGATTCTCAGGCTCTCTTTTGCTATGCGAACGATGTCCATTTCTCTCTCCTATCTCGGAGGCTGTCGGTTCTCAATGAGCCGGTCGTTGCCTCTTTGGAAGGAGAAGCCACCGTGGCACCCAAGTGTGACAAGAAACCCACTTTTTTGGGGTTGGTCTCGAGGTCTCGAGTTCCGGCGGTCTGGTGGTCTGGTGGTCTGGTGGTCTGGTGGTCTGGTGGTCTGGTGGTCTGGTGGTCTGGTGGTTTGGTGGTCTGGTGTTCTAAGCGGCCCAGCGGGCGAATGGGTCGCGACAATGCGTGTTGTGGGCGTTCTGGGCCGACAACATGCTCGCGAGCTCGCCGGGTAGCATGAGTCCAAGTCGGGTTAGGCATTCTCCCAACCGCACGGTGCGTCGCTGTTGCTCGGCAACCACCTGGTCGCGTTGTTTTGATGTCAGCATCTTCAATCGTACGGCGGCATCGCCGAGTCGCTCTTGGGAGAGTCGGCGCAGCTCGATCTGCTCGACGCCGACCTTGCCGCAGAATCCCAGGCTCACTGCGGTTGCCCCAAAGGACGGGCGTCGTTTGTGTTCCGAGAGCCCCGCTGCCACCGAGCTCCATGGAAGCCAACCGGTGAAGTAGAGGTATTCGCCAAGGCGCATGCTGTTCGCCGGGACGTCATCGTTCCAGTAGTCGCGCTCCAGCCTACGTGCGGACTCTTCGGGGTCGCTCAGATATCGCGAAAGAGTCTCGTGGGCCTGGCGTAGCAGGTTGAAACGGTGCTTGAGCACCCGACTGTCGACGCCCAACGGTGCAGCGCGGTCCGGGTGTGCGAACATCACCCGTTCCTTGAAGATGGATTTGAGTTGGTGCGGTTGCAGACGGCTCAAGAATTCCGGAACTTGGGCAGGCTCAATGCAGAATAGGACCACACAGGCGCGCGCAACGCCGGGGGGCAGGTTCATGGTTTCCTCCGAATTCTACGCCATGATACGCGCAGCGGAGCGGATCGACAAAAAAGCGGATCGACAAATATCCCCCACTCACCGAGACGCTTCTTGATCTCTCCAGTCTTCAACAGACAACTCGGGCACGCGCTGAAATTCACGACTGTTTGCGGTTACAACCACCAACCCATGGCATCGAGCAATAGAAGCGATCATGCAATCGCGATCGCCAATCATTTCTCCACGACTTTCCAGGTGTGCGCGAATGTCACCGTAGTGTTCCGCGGCGTCTTTGTCGAACGGCAGAATTCGCTTGGAGAATGGCTCAAGGAAGTAGTCCCATGCCGTCATCAATCGAGCAGGATCGCGGCTCTTGAGTGTGCCGACCCTAGCCTCCGCAACGGTGATGGCGCTGACGTGAAGCATCATTGGCGCCATGCGTTCCATTTTCTTGGAAACTCCGAACCGACGCTGGAGAACGTACGAACAAGTGTTGGTGTCGAGCAAGTAGCTCACGGCAGATCTCGCTCGTCTTCTATCGGCGGCGGTATCGCGTCTTCGGGCCTGCTCCAATCCTGTTCTTCCAGATGTGGCATGTTCGCCCAGTATCCCTTGGGCCAAGTCCGCGCCTCGATCGGCTCCAACACCACCCCCTTGCCGAGACGCCGCACCAAAACCTCCTCTCCTTCAAATCGGAATTCCTTCGGCAGGCGAACCGCCTGCGAACCTCCATTGGTAAAAAGTTTTGCCGTTTTTGTCATGTATATATTTATATATACTTCTCATTTCATAGTCAATTCATTCATCCACCAACGGATCACCCGGTGCCGGATCGCCACCATCGCGACCCCCGCCATCTCCGCCGTCGGGTGCCAAGCAAGATGGGTGGGGAATCGAAAGGAGGCAGGCGAGAGCCGGGGAGAGGCACGCCTTAAAAGGCAAAGGATCATATCGGCCCCCTGCCCCATCCATGCATTCGTAACCATTGCGACAGTCGTCGGTGGTCACACAAAGCTTGAGACAGGCACCGAGAGGTCGATTCAAGAACTGCTGTAGATCAAAACAATATCCACCATGGCCGCACTCGTCTTCTCCCACGTTGGTCACGCACCCGAGGCGCGAGCAATATCCATCAGGGATCTCGACCTCCTTGCCGGCGAGGAGCAGAAACGTCGCATTGTCCAAACACACCGCCAGGTTGCCGCCGATGCACTGGTCATCGTCTGTGCAAGCGGCACCCGTCAATAGCTCGATGTTGCTGTCCCCACCTCCGCCGTTATCACTATCGGCAGCGGCATCGACATCGGCGTTGCTCGGTAATCGGTCGATGGCATCGCTGTTCTTGCAGGATGACACCCAGAAAAAACCGCTGGAGCAAACAGCAAGCCCGCCGAACAGTCTGAGCAGCATGAGCAGCCCAAGCTGCTTGCAGAACGGTACGGAGTGGTCGACATGAATCTTCATGAGGCACATTCTCATGTTGACCCCCAACACGACAAGAGCCTGCATGGGGGCACAGAAGTTTTCGCGGGCGACAAAGAGCATGCACGAGGGCACAAGAGTTTTCGCGGGCGACAGAGAGCATGCACGAGGGCACAAGAGTTTTCGCGGGCGACAGTCTGCCGCCATCGCCTCAACCACAATGAATGATCTGGAACGTTGACAGATGCGGGTCGATAGTTTATAGGTTGGTTAACCAACTTACTAATACCGGCAATGCCAAGACCATCCAATACCCGCGAACGCCGCCTCCAGATTGCCCGGGGGCTGATTCAGATCATGGCGGACAAGGGTTACGATGGTGCGTCCATGACTGAGGTGGCCCACGCCGCTGGGCTCACGACCGGTCTCATCCACTACCATTTCAAAAACAAAAGAGAAATCCTGCTTGCGGCGATGCAAGAGCTCGCCGTCGAACACGATGGCAATATCGCCGAACGCCTGGCACAATGCCTCGGCGACCCTGTCCAAGAAATTGCTGCGTTCATCGATGCCCACGTGGGTCTCGGCGCCCACGCCAATCCCCGGGCCCTCGCCTGCTGGCTGGTTGTTGGCACAGAGGCCCTCAAGGACGCACAGGTGCGCGAGACGTACGCGCAGGTCATGGACCACTTCAACCGCCGCCTCACTCGCATCATCGAGGCTGGCATCCGTCGTGGCACCTTCACCAGCACATCACCACGTGCGGCCGCGAGCGCCCTGATGGCCACGATACAGGGCTACTACCTAGTCGCTGCTACCGCGCGCCACCTCATCCCCGACGGCACCGCCGCCGTTTGCACCAAGCAAATGGCTGAGGGTTTGCTCAAACCGACTCAATCCTTCGTGGACGGAGCCACACCATGACCACCAGAGGGCAGACCGTCCGCAAACTGGGCCTTCTGAGCACCCTGTATCTGTCCCAAGGGCTGCCCTTTGGCTTTTTCACCCAGGCCCTGCCCGTATTTATGCGCAAGCAGCATTACTCCCTCGAGGCCATTGGGCTGACCACCATTCTCGCCCTCCCCTGGGCCTTGAAGTTTCTCTGGGCACCCTTTGTCGATCGCTACGGCAGCAAACGTTTGGGCCGCCGACGCAGTTGGATACTGCCGCTGCAGGCAATAACGGTCTTCACGCTGATCTCTGTGGGGCTCCTTCCACCCGAGGCTCTCATGGTCATGCTGGGTGCCATGTTCATCTCGAACCTGTTGAGCGCCACCCAGGACATCGCCGCCGATGGCCTCGCCGTCGACATCCTCACCCCACCGGAGAGGGGGCTCGCCAATGGCATTCAGGTGGCCGGCTATCGCTTGGGAATGATTGTGGGCGGGGGATTCCTGCTGATCGTTCACGAGGATATCGGCTGGCAAGGTACCTTCTTCGCCATGGCAGCCATCATCGGCCTCGCCAGTGTGCCGGTGTGGTTACACCGGGAAGCCCCCGTCGACAATTCCGTGGCCGTACCGACGCCGAGCATCTTGAGTTTTCTCAAGAGGCCGGGCATCCTTCCCATCGTGGCGCTCGTCTTCACTTACAAAGCCGGTGACGCCCTCGCCTCAGCCATGCTTCGTCCCTTCCTCGTAGATGTCGGCCTCGAGCTCGACGACATTGGTTGGCTCATGGGCACCGTGGGCTCACTGATGGGTCTTGCTGGTGCGCTGGTGGGTGGTGCACTGGTGGTCAAGCTCGGACGCAAACAATCCCTCATCATCTTCGGTTTGTTGCAGGCCGCCGCAGTCGGTGCCTACACGATTCCGGCGACCACGGCGGTAAGCACCCCTACCCTCTACGCGATAGCCGGTGCGGAAACGTTTTGCGGCGGCATGGCGACCGCGGCCCTGTTTACCTGTATGATGGACTGGTGTCGCCCGGGTGCCAACGCCACAGACTACACCATTCAGGCGAGCCTGGTGGTCATTGCCACGGGCATCGCCTCGGGCGCGAGCGGATTTTTGGCGAACAACCTCGGCTATGTGAGCCACTTCGCCCTGTCCGCCGCTGCCTCCTGTATGTCGGTGTGGTTCGTCATTAGATTGTTCCCACAGGCGCAGTGGGAAAAGAAGGAAGCGGAATGCGCATAGCCGTTTACGCGGGCACCTTCGATCCCATTACCGCCGGGCACCTGTCGGTGATCGAAGCGGCCGCTGAAGCCTTTGATCGACTCATCGTCTTGGTGGCTGTGAACCCCGACAAACACCCACTGTTTAACGGTGCCGAGCGCCAGGCAATGATCGAGGGGGCGACCGAACACCTAGAACACGTCGCTGTCGACACCTCCACGGGTCTCGTGGTCGAATACGCCCGCGCCCACGGTGCCGGGTTTCTCATCCGTGGCATCCGCGACGCCAGCGACGCCGACTACGAGACCCAACTCGCCAACGTCAATCGCAACATCGCCCCAGAGGTCACAACTTTCTTCGTTCCCGCACACACCGAGTTGTCACGGCTGAGCTCCAGCAATCTCAAAGAGATGGCACGGCGGGGTGAGGACGGCTCGGCCTATTGCCCTGCATTGGTTTGGCAACAACTCGTCAGAAAGCTCGCTGAGCAGCAAAACCTCCCACATCCCCATGGCAAAACGGAGGTGGTGCCGTGAGTTTGGAAATCAACGTCCTCGGCGTCGGCGATACCTTCTCGGAAGTTTATTACCCTACCGCGCTCCTCCTGTTCTGTGAGGGTGTCTACTTGGCCATCGATTGTCCGGATCGCTACCGCGCGGTCCTGCGTGATTTTCGCAAGATCTCTGGTCGACAAATACAGGTGCAGGAGATCAACGATTTCATCGTCACCCATGTCCACGGCGACCACATGAATGGCCTTGAGGGCGTCGGTTTCTTCTGCCATGCCACCGCATCGGCACGTCCGCGTTTGCATATGTTGCCTGATGTCGCGCGAGATCTGTGGGGGAGGTTGGCCGGCGGCATGGGCAGCCTCTGGGATGGCGAGAGGCATCACCCAATGGCACTGACAGACTATTTCCAGCCGATGCCCCTTTACACTGACGACGCGGTGAATATCGGCCCTTTCAATGTTCAGGCGCGCTACACCCGTCATCACATCCCCGCGACCGTGCTGCTCATAAATGCCGGTGGCCAAACTGTGGGATTCTCCGGTGACACTTCCTTCGACCCCAACCTCATCCACTTTGTCAAAGACGCTGACCTCATTATTCACGAGACCAACTTTGGGCCAGCACACACATCCATCGATGACCTGCTGGCCCTACCCCAGCCCATTCGCTCCAAATTGCGGCTCATTCACTATCCCGACGGTATGGACCTCCGAGACGCGCTGCTGCCCCTGCTTACCCAGGGTGAAATCATCACCTTGGGGTGATTTGACGGCAAAGGGCCGCCGACGGTGGTGAGTGCGGCAGCGCGGCGATTAGGGCTCGACGAAGGCTTGGAAGGTTCCGAGACGATCGGTGAGCACCCTTATCCGCCGTTCACCCTGCTTGCCAGATCGGTCGAGCACGAAACGTGGCCCGAGGCTCGCGTCTGTGAATGAGCCCGGGGGAATTTCGATCCAACGGGCCTTCTCGATGATGACGTCCCGCCAGGCGCCGTCTTCCTGAATCCGGGGGAGAAATAGAGCGGCCTCTGGCGGGGCACCCAGCAGATCGCATGGCCCCTGGGGGACCATGGGGTCAAAGCAGACTTCGTTGGCACGCACATAATCGGTCACCCGAGCAAAGACATGAATGCCCGAACCATCCCCGATGTCCGTGTCGCTACGCCCCAGAAGGATGGGCAGATCGACGATGACACCGCGCTCTTGGTCTAGGGCCGTTGAACTCAGATCCAAACCGATCCGTGAGAAGTCGCTGGTGCTACCCCCAAGAGCGCGGGGGCCCATGCGTGCTTCGACCCGCAAGCGCTCGCCCGTATCAGTGGCGTCGCCGGGATGGGGATCGCTGACGCGGGTGAGCCGAACGTCACCGACCGCGTGCCATGCATCGGTGATGTAAACCAAGGCCGGTGAATAGGTGAGGTCGCTGTGACCGAGGGCCGCGCGGAAATCGGCGGCATTTGTCGGCAGGCTTCTGGGATCGCCGCTACCCACAGTGTTGAGATGGTGCAAACGCCTGAGACCAAACGCCGCCGTCTCTCTGACACCAAAGGCATCCAGCCCGACGGACTCGAGGCCCATGGCACCCAACACATTGCCGAGATTGTCGCTGCCGAGCCCTCGCAGCGGTCGCACCCACACCGCCCGCCTGTTGGTTTGCCGCCCCGTCCGCACGCCCATGCGGTTGTCGTCGTAGAGCGAATACGCGACGTCGAGCATGCCATCGCCGTTGAAATCGGCGAGCCCAGTGCGACGGACGCTGGTTGCGTCAACCGCAACACTCGGACCGAAGCTGCCGGTGGCAACGCCGAGGGATGATTGGCCAGGCCAAAGGCGCAAGGCATCGCTGCCATCCTGACCGCGGCCAACCAGCAGATCCAGTATGCCATCGCCATCCACATCGCCGATGTCGACGCCGAAGTCTTGTGGGCCGGTTTCGAGACTGACCACATCGAAGTCGCCATTGCCCCGGCCGGGGGAACCGAGCCCGGGCAACAGCGTCAGCCCGTCGTTGGTGGTTAGCACCAGGTCGAGCACGCCGTCGCCGGTAAGATCGGCGGTAGCCATCCCGTGGGCACCGGCCGCGAACGTACAATAGCTGCCGTCGGAATCGGGACCGCAGGTTTGCGGTACCGGGGAAAAGGTCATCGGTGCACCCCCGTCTTGGCCATACACCCGAAACTGTGACCACGCCCCCCCATCGGCGACACTCGCGACGTCCAACAAGCCGTCGCCGGTGAAATCCCCCACCGCCACGGCCGGATTCGCTCCCTGTTGCCAGCCGACGAAGACGCCACCAGCAAAGGAGCCATCGCCGACACCGTCACTGCCGTTGCCCGGCCAAACATAGATAGAGGTGCCCGAGGTGGTGTCGCCGTAGGCACCCACCACGTCGAGGATGCCATCCCTGTTCATGTCGGCCAGGGCCAAAGCCGTGAGCCACGAGCCAACGCCGGTAACAATCGGGGTGGAGAATACCCCGGGCGTTGTTGCCAAAAAGGTCGTAACACTCCCCCCATCGGCAAAAACAAGGTCGATGAGCCAATCGCCGTTGATGTCGGCGGGGACGACAATATCCCAGTTGGCGGTGGGCCCGTCCGCCGGCGGGAGAAACGTCCCATCCCCGACTCCAGCTTGACCGCGCCCGCGCAGTATTTGCGCAGCCGTGGTGGCCTGGGGAAAGACGGCATCGACAATACCATCGGCGTCGACATCCGCGAGTGCAAAGTCCGATGGTAACACCCGGGTGCTGTAACTCGTCGACGGTGAGAGGTGGTCCGCCATCATCGGGGGTCCCGGTTCACTGAGGAACACCGTGCCAAAACGTTCCGGATAGATACCGCCGTGGTTGCTCGGACCACTGGCGAAATCGAGGATGTTGTCGCCGTTGAAGTCACCGATCACCAGGTTGCGCGGGGTGGTGGCTCCGGAGCTCAGGCTCATGTTCCAAGTGAAGTCGCCCGTTCCTCTTCCGTCGGCACCGGCCGCAAGCCCGATGAGAAAGTCGTTGTGGGTGCCGTTGGCGGTGACCACATCGGCGGTGCCGTTGCCGGTCAAATCGAGAAGCGCGAAACTCTCGGCCAGGACATCGGTGTCCGTGCGCGCCGCTACGGTGAAGGCACCGTCACCGGTGCCGGAAAAGACAACCAGCGCGTCGTCGCTGCCGCGGGCCATGACGGCGAGGTCGAGGTGTCCGTCCACATTCATGTCTTCCGCGAAGATCTCCACCAACGCCGCGCTCAAATCCGCAATCCCCGGCCGCTCCCCGAGGGGTGTGAAATCCCAATGGGGGGCACCGTTGCCGACGAGGATGACGAGATTCAACATTGAGCCGTTGGCCACAGCCAGATCGAGAATGCCGTCTTCGTTGAAGTCGCCGGTGACGAGGGCCCGGGGATCGTCGACGGCGGGTTCGGTGGCGTAGTCGAGGGGTGCCAACAGCGTCCAGTCGCCACCGGCGGCGGAGCCCTCGCCGTAGAAGATCGAAACCGAACTGCCCTGGTCCCCACTGCCTGCGGTTCCGGGGTCCATGGAGGTGGCCATGATCAAATCAGCGATCGTGTCTTGATTGAGATCAGCGGTGACAATGGAACGGGGACAGTCCCCGGCGCTCAAACCAAAGATTTGCGCAGGGGTGATCAAGTTGCCGCTGCCGTCTCCGAGCATGACGCGCAACGAGTCCATAGCCATGCCACCGTAGATGTGATGGGCGCAGGCGGCCACAGCCGCGTCCTTCTGGCCATCGCCGTCGAGATCGGCAAGGGTCACGTCCCGCGGTTGATTGCCCGAGGGCAGAGAAAAAAGAGTTGCCCGATCAAAGCTTCCCGTGGCGACGCCATCGCCGCCAATCACCCCGAGGGAAACCGCGACGCTCGTCCAGTGCTTCTCACCAAAGACGATATCAAGGGCGCCGTCGCCATTGAGATCTCCGGCCTCGCCACCGAGGGTGTCAAATCCCTCGGAATAGGAGCCGGAATCGGGAAAGGGCAAGCTGCCGCTGCCAAAGCCCACGCCGTCCGGTGGGCCGACCCAACTCGCCGGCAACACCAGGGTCCAGGGGCCAACGCCGCCGACGGTGCTGGCGGCGCGCATGCGTACCAGCGTTTTGTCGAAGGCGTAGAACATGTCCGCCGTGGATTCCCAGGTGAACACGTGCAACCTGCCACCCCCGTCACTTCCGCCTGGTGCCGCAGCGAGGCCGTAGCGCCCCTCGCTGGCAGCTTGTCGGTATTCAGTGCATGACCACCAGGAACTGCCCCCATCCCGGGAAGACTCGACCTCGATATCCGCGGCGTCACTCTGCTCGTCCACCAACCGATAGACGATGGGAATGGCGCCCACTCGCAGGCCACCGCCATCGCTCTTGATGTAGACGCCCTCGATCCGCGGCGGACTCTGGTTGGACACGTTGAGCGCACGAACTTGCCACTCACCGAAATGTGTCACCGCCGCGGCCGGTCCATCGTGGGCACGCAGGCGAATTTCGACGGCGGTCTCGGCACGGGTGCCAATGCCCTGTTCGTTCTCGGGGTGCGTGTCGTCGCTCGCGGTGAGGGAATCCCAAACCACCACGTGCGCACGTCCCGGGGCAAGAGGGTCGGTTGCGAGCGCGTCCATCGCTCCGAGGGAGATCTTCGCACGTCGCCACAGGTCTTCCGGGAGAACATCGTCATCATCGCCATCGAAGCGGAACTCGACATCAATGCCGGCAAGGTCTGCGGATGCATCCTCGAGGAAGAATCCGACGGCGATGGCACCGGTCTCGCCCTCGAGCGCCGCGATGGTCAACACGGGCGCCTTGTTGCCAACGGCAAACCGCGCCGAGACATCGGGCAAACCGAACGCGGTTGCCGGATCGCCGGAGTCGTCGGTCGGGGAAATGCGCAAGCAGACATTGGCTTGAGGCGCAAGGACGGTATCTGTTCCCGTTGCGGTGCCAACCCCAATGGTCGCGAGATCGGCGGTGGCGTCCCAGACAAAGGTCCAATTGCCGTTGGTGAGTCCCTCACGGGCACAGCTTGTCAGAGCGGGGTTCGCGGTGAGCCAGCCGGTATCCGCGGAGCACGCTCCATCGAGGCGATAGTCAACACCTATGGCGATTGTGTCGCCAAAGTTGGCGTCGTTGAGAAGGAAGGGCACGGGAACTGTTCCGAGGCAACGGCCCGCGCATGCTTGCCCGACCTCACCGATGGCCACCACCGGTGCGACGTTAGACGGCAGCCGATTGTCGACGGTGAACGAGGCGGTCATCACGGCCTCAGAGGGAACGTAACCAAATGCTTGAAAGCGCAGCTGGACGTCGCCCGTTATGGTATTGCCGAGCTGCAACGAGCTCCATACGAAAACACGCTCGGTGGTCGAGGATGCGAGGTCCCGAAACCCATCGCCGCCCTCGCCCATGCTGGCCGGCACCCATGTGGGTGGAGTGGCGGCAGCATCCCAGACATCGACGATGAGCAGAGAAGGATCCTCATCGGCATCGACCAGGGTGTAGGCGAGCCTCACATCACCGCTGACCGTCGCGCCCGGTGCCGGCACGCCTGGGGGCGCAGACAGTGCAAGAACGGGGGCGTGATCCAGATTGTCGATCTCAAATGCCGCGGAAGACAGAACCAAGGACTCGGCGCCAAAACCGTCGCGAACTTTGACTCGCACGACCGCATGTTGTGCGTCTTCGGCCACCGACAGGGAGGTATTCCAAGTGACGCTGTGCGGATTGCCAGCGGCCGATGTGGCAATGCCGGTGAGAGATCCACTGGGAAAGCTCTGCCCAGCTCCACCTTCGAGGGGCACGGTGACGGTGTCGGTGAAATCCCCCGTCGGTGAAACCTCAAAACTGGAGATCTCCACGGCGTCGCTCGCACTGTCATCGATGCGCAGACGGACCACAGCGTTGCCCGACACCCGACCACCGTCGAAGGCCACTTCCTGAATGTGAGGGGCATCATTGCCGAAGGCAAACGCCGCCGAGTTAGCGGTGACGCCTTCATTCTTGCCATCCGAGGGGGTGATATGAATCCACAGGTGCGGTTGATACGCGTCCGAAGCAAAATGGGTTGCAGCGGCGAAGGACAGTGTGGCGGCGGTGCCCTGAGCCGATCCCACGACCGCGGCGGGGATGGTCTCGATGGGTGTTCCAACTCCTGCCCCCCCGCCGTCGTCACTCGCCGCGACCTCGAGAGCAACAGCGAGATCGACGTCATCGCCCTCGGCGTCAAAAACCTGAACCGGGATCTCAATACTCGAGACCGAGCGAGCGATGGCACCGACGACCACAACCGGAGCTTGGTTGGCATCGGCGGCCCAACACCGGCCTACTTTGCAGATCCGGTCACTGGGACATTCGCTCGTGTCTCGGCAGGCGATGGTTGCATCGTCCGGCACTGAGAACTCAGGGCCACATCCCGAGTTCACGGACAGGAGCAACGCAAAGGCAGTCAAGGCGAGTGCGCCCGGTCGGCAAAACCGGGTATTTGCGAGAGGGCAACCTAAAAAACGACCTGAGAGGGAAACCATGATTGACTCCAGGAGACCAACACACGCCCCAAAGAATGACGTCCAACGGCACGCACCATCCACCTTGCATGTCCCCCACCCGCGCCCGCAAACCCTAGCGCAGCACCTGCAGTCAAAGGAAGTCAAAGTAAGTCAAAGTAAACAACAGCCTGCCATTTGGGCCGATATCTGCTATGGTGGCGAAACCTTGGCGTTGTGGTTGATAGGCAGCCGCACACGAAGTGACTCATAGAATCAGGAAATGGTACCACCCATGTTGAATCGCATTACCCTCACCATCGCCCTCGCATTTCTTTGGACCGCCTGCAGCGACAAGAACGGTCCGACGAAGATCCCGACTTCGTTCTACGGTGACACCCACCAAGCTGGAGACACAAACCAGTGGGGCGACACCCATCAAGCTGGTGACACAAACCAGTGGGGCGACACAAACCAGTGGGGCGACACAAACCAGTGGGGCGACACAAACCAGTGGGGCGACACGAACCAGTGGGGCGACACAAATCAGTCTGGGCCAAATCTGACGGGTTCCTGGCAAGCACCATGCAGCCCATTGAGCAGCTACGACGATGTGCACGAACGTCAATACACCGCGACCACCTTCACGATTGTTCACAACCTCTACGATGACGATGCCTGCTCTGCTGGCCAGCGCCGCGTCACCTTGGAGACAGGCGGCACCTACGTGGTTGTGGGCACATCTGCCGCGGTGGCCAATGCCCACGACATCAATTACACGGTCGCCACCTACATCATGACGATCCACTCGACGGCGTTGCTGCAATACGCCAACTCCACCTCCCTCGGCGGGCGCTCCGATTGGGTGGCCGGGACGCCTACCAGCATTCTCGGCATGGACCTGTCAGCAGGTCTCATTCCGGCCCTGAGCGCCGGCGACATCCTTTACGACATATTCAGCATTGATGGCGGTGACCTCTACGTCGGTGCCGGCGATGGCGTCAACAAGACCGTGGGCGAGCGCCCCACAACCCTCAGTACTGTACCTTTGTCTGGCCTGTAATAATTGGGTCTTCTGCAGCAAAAGGTGAAGGCAGACACGACTCCTGGTCCGTCCAACAGTTACATTGCAGCATGTTCCGTGTTGTGCCATGTTCCTCTGTATGCGGAACACGACATCTGACGGAACGGTTCTACAACAGACGCTCGAAGGCGTCCGGCGGCGGCTCCCGCCTGGCTGGACCGTTGAGGAGCAAGATGGCGTGCAGCGGCCCACGCTTCGCCTTCGTGGGCCAGACGGTCGGTGCGTCGATCTGACCGTCATTGCTCGCAAGGGGCTCGTGCCTCGTGACGTACCCACCCTCGTTGCTGGCGCGGAGCCACCCCTGCTCGTGATATCCTCGTACCTCGGTGAACGCGCAAGAGAGCTGCTTTCGCAGGCGGGCGCGAGCTACGCCGACGCGACCGGCAATTTGCGCATCGTCGTGAGCAGTCCGGCAATCTTTCTCGAAGGGCTGGGTGCCGAGCACGACCCCGGCCGAACTCCTCGTCCCCTTCATAGTCTGCGCGGAGCCGCGGCAGGTCGCGTCGTGCGCGCGCTTGTCGAATTCGCGCCGCCCTTGGGCGTTCGCGAGTTGGCGGCCGCAGCCGCAACACCGCTCGCTACCGTCTCGCGCGTCGTGACCTTCCTCGAGACGGAGGCGTTGCTTTCGCGGAACGACAGAAAGCAAATCGTCTCAGTCGATTGGCCCGCGCTGCTTAGACGCTGGGCAAAGGACTACCAGCTCACCGCGTCGAACGAGCTGCTGACATTCCTCGAGCCGCGCGGACTCTCGGCGCTCTGGCCGAAGCTCAAGAGGCTCCGGCGCTACGCCGCGACCGGCGGGGCCGCTGGCCCGGGCATCGCTGCGACGCGCATCGCGATGATATACGTGGACGAGCCGGAGGATACCGCACGCACGCTGGGTCTCGTGCCGGCTGAGGCGGGCGCGAACGTATGGCTGCTCCGTCCATACGACGACGTCGTCTTCACTCGTACGCGACGAAGGGCAATATCCGCTGGCGATGCGTCGAGCGACGTCGTAACCGTTTCCGCCGCACAGGCGGTCGTGGACCTCATGTCCAGCCCAGGACGTGGCCCACAAGAAGCAGAGGCGCTCGTCGAGAAGATGAAGGAGAACGAACATGACTGGCGAGCACGACCCTGAATACGTCGACGCACGACGCGTCCTGCTCGATGCTCTCGATGCTTTGGGCAGCCATCGCAAGGCGGTTGTGCTGGTCGGGGCGCAGGCGATCTACCTGCGCGTGGGCCAAGGCGACCTCCAGGTCGCGCCATTCACGTCCGATGGCGATCTTGCGTTGAACCCGAGTGTGCTCGATGACGAGCCGATCCTCGCAGAGGCACTGCAAGCGGCTGGATTCGCCCTCGCCGTCAAACCCGGCACTTGGGCACGCGACGACATCCAGATCGATCTCCTGGTCCCGTCGTCGCTCGGCGGGGCAGGTCGTCGGAGTGCACGTCTAGGACCGCATGGAACGGCGGTGGCCCGCAAGGCGAAGGGACTCGAGGCAGCGATCGTCGACAACGACGTGGTGACGCTGACGGCGCTCGACCCATCGGACGCGAGAGAGATCGACGTCGCGGTCGCCGGGGTTGGTGCGCTACTCGTCGCCAAGCTCCACAAACTGGCGGAGCGTGAAACGGCACCGAGCCGGTGGGCACCGAAGGACGGTCTCGACGTGCTTCGGATCCTGCAGAGTGCCAATCTTCCCCAGCTTGGAGCGACCCTCGCCGGCCTCGAGCGACACGCACTCGCGGGCGCGAGCACGTCGGAGGCCCGTCCGTACCTCCGACGTCTCTTCGGCAGGCGGGACGCTCACGGAGCGGCGATGGCCGTTCGCGCGAGCGTCGGTCTCGAAGATCCGGCCACCATCGCGGGGGCGTGCGCGGTCCTCGCGAACGAGCTGCTCGTGGCGTGGGAGTCAGCGCTCGCCGAGAAGACGTGAGGCACGCCGAAGACATGTCCCACATCGACCGGGAGTTCCCCGTGCGAACAGAACAGCCGTGAGGTCCAAGATGCAGATGCTCAAGTGTTGCAACGCCCTACTTCTTATGGCAGCCGGTGCGACCTTTGTCGCCCAAGGCTGCGGTATCACCATGAGCATGCCGGGTGAGTCCTTCGCCGGCCCCAGGCCCCCCGTGTCATCACATTTTCGCGACCTCTCAGGTGCACTCGAGCGGGACGTCCATCACTTGGCCAAGACCATAGGTGAACGCAACACCGCGCACCCAGAAAAACTCGCCGCCGCCGCGCAATACATCGAGGACGAGTTTGCACAAATGGGTTTCGAGGTCGCACGACAAGGTTACCAGGCCGACGGCGTCCAGTGCTTCAATCTCGATGTGACAGTACCAGGCACGATGCGGCCCCATGAAATCGTCATCGTCGGTGCCCATTACGATTCCGCCGTGGGCACACCGGGTGCCAACGACAACGCGAGCGGCATTGCCGCGTTGTTGGCCATTGCCCGCGTCTTCGCCAACGAGCAGCACCCGCGCACCCTGCGGTTGGTGGCCTTTGTCAATGAGGAGCCGCCCTACTTTCGCACGCCCTTGATGGGCAGCAAGGTCTACGCCAAGAGCCTTCATGCCAAGGGCACCGACAT
Source organism: Deltaproteobacteria bacterium RIFOXYA12_FULL_58_15 (assembly GCA_001798605.1). GTDB lineage: Bacteria > Myxococcota > XYA12-FULL-58-9 > XYA12-FULL-58-9 > XYA12-FULL-58-9 > XYA12-FULL-58-9. The sequence continues at coordinate 24,040 of MGST01000358.1, forward strand.
CATCGGGATGATCAGCCTCGAGACCATTGGCTACTTCACGGAAGCCGAGGACACCCAAAACTATCCGTTTCCCTTCAGCCTGTTCTATCCATCGGTCGGCAACTTCATTAGCTTTGTCGCCAACTCGGAGTCGGTCCATTTTGGCAAGAAGGTGATCGAGATCTTCCGCCAGCATGGCAAGATCCCCTCCGATGGTGCCGCCGCGCCAGCAACCATCCCTGGCATCGACTGGTCAGATCAGCAAGGCTTCTGGGAGCTCGGCTATCCCGGAGTCATGGTGACGGACACCGCGCCGAACCGCTATCCCTACTACCACGAGCCCGAAGACACCCCCGACAAGATCGACTTCGACGCATTGAGCCTGGTCGTAGACGGTATGGTCCCGGTGGTCCGCTATCTGCTCGACTCTCAGGAGCGGTTTCCCTACGAGTGACATCGGGTATCGGGTATCGTTTCCAGGTTGATGTCACGTGCGGGCCAATTCCGGCCAATTCCGCCAATTCCCCACGCACATTGCAATCGCCGCTCGGTTGTTAAAGACTCCAATGGAAGAAAACGACGGGAAGGTCTTTGCATGAGAACAAGAATCATCGCCCCTTTGTTAATCTCCTCTATCCTCGTGGCCACACCGTTTGCGGCCCGCGCCTATCCTGTCGACGACTACAAGCGCACCGGCATCAGCCGTCTGAGGTGGCAGTACGGCATCGAATACGAGGGCAAGCACGGCCGCAAAATGGTACCTGGCGGCCGTTGGACCGCAGACATGATTCAGCTGCGCATGCTTGAGAAGGGACGAGATTTCGAGATCACCCCAGAGACGCCCAAGGACCCGGCGCTGCAGGCCGATCTCGAAGAGATTCTAAGAAAATGGAGCTGGCGCCGATACAACGTCGCTATCCTCGATATCACCGATCCTCTCAAGCCCCGATACGCAGGGGTGAACGAGCACGAGACACAGACACCGGGGAGCGTCGCTAAGATCGAAGTGGCAGCGGCCATGCTCGAACAGTTAAAGCAACGCTTCCCCGATGTCGCCAAGCGCGAAGAGTTGTTGCGCACCCACAAGGTAACGGCAGACGATTGGGCAAAGTCGGACTCCCATGAGGTTCCTGTGCCGTATGGAGAGAATCTGGAGAAGGCGAGTTCCCGCAAGATTCGCACCGGAGACACCTTCACCCTGTGGGAATGGATGGACCATGCCCTCTCCGCCAGCAATAACTCGGCGGCATCCACGCTCTGGCGTGAGGCCACTCTCATGAAGCTTCTCGGCGATCAGTATCCGCCGGAGAAATACGACGCCGAGCTGTGGAAGAAGTGGGACAAGGAGACCTTGACTGCGGCATCTTTTGACGTGGTCGACAAACCCCTCGTGGATGCGGGTATTGACCCGGAAGTGATGCGACTGCGTCTCTATTTCACCACAGGTGCCAACCGCTACATCAAATCGAAATCATGCGGTGCCACACCATTCACCATCATTCAATGGATGCTCAAGGTCGAACAGGGGCGTATGGTCGATGAGTTCTCCAGTCTCGAGCTGAAAAAGATGCTCTACCTGACCCGACGTCGCGTGCGCTATTTCTACACCAAGACGCTCAACGACTTCGGTGCCTTCTTCAAAACCGGCAGCCTCTACCGCTTCTCCGAAAACGCCGAGCGCATTCAATACCAAGGTGACCTCGTCAACGTCCTCAACGCCATGGTGGAGGTCGACACCACTCCCCCACCCCCCGAG
>MGST01000359.1 GCA_001798605.1 Deltaproteobacteria bacterium RIFOXYA12_FULL_58_15
GCTGCGCGGGCAGAGGCATCATTGCCAGGTTGGGCGACAAATGCCGCGTCCATGGCGGCGTATGCCTCAAGGAGCTCACCACCGCGAAGATATCCGGTCAGCCGAACGCGATCATTGAGACCCGCATTGTCGATGCGTTGTTTGAGCGCCTGCTCGCGTCGGCCATTTCCCACGAACATGATGTGGAGTGCCGACTCTCCGAGTGCCGTTGCAGCGTCGAGGAGCTCTTCTTGACCGCGGCCATCAATTAGAGCCACGTGCCCGAGGACCGGGACGTCGAGTGGGAGGGCAAAATGGGCCCTTGCCTTGCAGCGCTCACTGTTTGTGGCTGGCGCAAATCTCTCCGAGTTGATGCTGCCAGAGATGACGTGCACCCGATCCATTGGGAATCCGAACCGGGTCACCAAGAGCTGACGATGGGCATGACATCTGGCAATCACAGCATCCGCACGGCGATTCAACCAGGACTGGCCGAAGCGACGAATGAGAGATCGCTCGGCGTGGAAGGTACGAATACGGGCAACGCGGCCGCCTGCGAGGGCGGCGAGTCCGTGGTCGTGCGACATGTGCATGTGGACAATGTCGACTTCTTCTTCTTTTACGAGTCGTCGCATTCTCTGAACGTCACGCACATATTCGATTGGCGAGGATTTGGTTGACAGGGTGAGCGGGACTGGAGGATCGAAATCAGGGTCGACCCACGGTGCCGCTGCCTCTTCATACTCGTTGAATGCGCCGCGCTTACGGTCATAGGCGAGCCACACAGTGTGTCCGAGTTGTCGTTGTGCCAAGGCCAATCCAAGAGTCGGAGGCAACGGCCCGGAGTACAGGGAGTAGCTAACGAGATGGAGTATGCGCAACGCGATTTCTCTTGGATGTGGTTGTCGTGCTCTATAGACCACGGAGTCTGTTCACCGCAATTCGACGAAACAAGTGAAGGGTCGCGGGTTCATTCAGCCACAAGGATTCTCAGAACTTGCCGAAGTTCGCCGCCCGGGCTAGCTTGGCCGGGTGAGGGACCTTGTTGGCCTAATCTTGCACGGGGGCTGGACCATGAAGCGATTCTCTTTTGTCTTGCCGATAGTCTTGTTGGTCTGCGGTTGTTCGAAGACACCTGAGGAGGCAGCTCAGCTCTATTGCATCATGGCCGACAATGGCTTTCAGCAGGGTGGCGGTGTGGCGATCACCGACGCATACATCATCACCAGCAGCGCGTTGTTCGGGGAACAGAAGACCGGTCAGATCACCAGCTCGAAAAAGGCTGGCATTGGGGTCGCGCGTCAAACAACCGCTGGCCAGGTCGCGCTGTTGTACGCCGAGGATGAGGTCCTTCCCTTCGCCAGCATTGGTAGCACCGATGATCTCGCCGAAGGTGCCAAGCTCGCTACCTATGCTTATGACAACAAGGGTGCTGGCAAACTGCTCACGGGGGTGGTTCGTGGTTGGCAATATGGCGATGGAACGGCCTTCATTGTCACCGATATAGACAGCCCCGAGACCGCAAATGGTAACGGCTACTTTGGCCCTGATGGCAAGCTGATCGGTATTCAATTGGGTAAGCTCGGCAAATCGACGTTGATACTGCCGGTGGAGTACATCACCAACGGCCCAAAGGCGATAACCTCGGGGCAGTTGGGAGACAAACAAGACAGTGAGAACTTTGCCGCCCAGCGCAAAAAGGGTCAGGCCCACCCCGACCCTCTGCCGAAGCCGCTCCTGTATGACGAAGTCACCTACGAGATGGCATTCTCACGGACAGCCTTGGTTGGCGCGATGGTGATGCTCGACAAGAAAGACGCAGCCTCGCGCGCGGCACCCGTGAAGTTCAAGGTCGAAGCCGTCGATCAGAGCCACGAGCGTACGGTGACAGTACAGGGCACGATTGACGCCGCGAACATCAAATGGGCACCGATGGCTGATCAGCTCGAGAAAATCAAAGAAAGTTCGAGGTCGACCCTCGGAGCCACCTTCGTCACAGACAACCTCGATCCTTACGACTATGGTGAGCTTCGTTTTCGCCTGCCGTTTGCGCCGTTCTGTCCCAAAGTTGAAGGGGACAAGGTCTATGTTCTCAACGTTGAGCTCAGTGACGGTCGCAAGGTGAGTGAGAACTTCAACGACATGGCCAACGTCTGCGCTGGTGAGGGTGGCGAGGGCGATGGGTGGGAGAAGGAGTGGGGAATGGCGGGAGAGGCGGCAGCCGCAGCTTCCGCTGGAACACCTTCGAAGAAGAGCAAACGCAAGGCCAAAAAGCACGGTCGTCGCCGCCGTTAGCCCGATGCCGCGGACGGGCCCCGATTTCTACAGGGATCAGCGCTTTTTGCGGTCTTGATCCGAGGGATTCCGACCTGGTGATCGATAAGTGCCGCGATACGGTGACGCACCGTAGCGGGTGAAGCGGTTGATCCGATTCTTTCTTTTGGGCCGCTCCAAGGTCTCGAAACCAAAGAATCCACGCTGTTTGAAGAACCGGACGATTTTTTCTGTGAGTGAGCCGACGCCAACGTCGAAGGGTGCGCCAAAGGGCTCGCCGCCACCGCGCATGACAGACTCGTAGATCACATCGTCGCTCTGTCGTAAATGGGCTTTTTGCAGGCCATCATCCACACCTGCGAGTGGGTTGTTGCCGCCGGGCAGCTCCTTGCGCGTGTTCTGTTCCTTGTGTCTTTTTGCCATCCGGCACGAGCATACCATTCGTTGCAGTGGAGGACTATCTCTCCTGGCTCTCCTGGTCTCTCTCTCCTGTCGCGATGAAGGTCTATCTCTCCTGTTGCGATGGTGTTAGGAGCGGCGACCGGACGGTGGAGGCATAGCTTGTCAGATAACCAATCAGCGGTGTTGGAAGACGGTGACTGGATAGTCGTCTCGGATCGGCGCGGACGGGAGAATCTGTTTCAGCTGCGTGCGGGCGGCAAATTGCACGTGACCGGCGGATCCGTCGAGTGTGATGATTTGATTGGATGCGAAGACGGCACACGCGTGCGCACGAAGAAGGGCGATGTGCTCTTGGTGTTTCGCGCGATTCTTGCCGACTACACGACACTGATGCCGCGGGGCGCGCAAATCATAACCCCAAAAGACGCAGCGATGATTGTTCAATGGGCGGACATCTATCCAGGGGCGTCGGTCGTGGAAGCTGGCATCGGCTCGGGCGCATTGACACTCAGTCTGCTGCGCGCCGTCGGTGAGGACGGTCGGGTCCTCGCCTTTGAGCTGCGCGAGGAGTTCGCCAATTGTGCACGCAAGAACGTGTTGGGGTTTTCTCCGAAATTGGCGGAGCGACTCGAGCTGCGACTCGGCGATGTGCATGATGAGCTACGGAAACTTTCGGCGGTGGATCGCATCGTTCTCGACCTTCAAGACCCTTGGCTTGCGCTGCCTGGCGCGAGCGCCGCGTTGCGCGCCGGCGGTATCCTGTTGGCGTATCTGCCCACCATTCGCCAGGTCGACAACTTTGTGAATGCGATTCTTGATACCGCCGAGTTCGGCCAGCCGGAGGTCATCGAAACCATCTTGCGCCCATGGATCGCAGATCGCGTGCGTCTGCGTCCAGAGAGCAGAATCACCGGGCATACGGCGTTCTTGGTGCGCGCTCGGCGTATGGGGGCACCGCCATCAAGACGCATGCGCGAGTCGACACTTGGGAGCTCAGTCGTCGTCGGGGACGTCGAGGGCGAGGCTGTCGGGCTCGTCGAGACCCCCGAAACCGCCGACTTCTGATTTCATTAGCTCACCTAGCAGGACGGTTGCGTAGCTACCCTTGGGAAGTGTGAAGCGGACGAGGATGTCAGTCTCGACCTTCTCGATGACGAACTCATTAAACCATACGAGGTAGGGACGCCGGGTACCGCGGAGCAGTTTGCCGTGTCCGGCAAAGTCTTTGTCAGAAAGCCCCATTGCCGTCAGGGCCGCCTGCTCCCGCTCATGGGCGACCCCGCGACCCCGTCGCATCTTTGGGCCAAACATGGGACCCGCGATGACCACTTCCCTCGCTTCAAAACGTGCTTGTTCACGTGCAACGTCGTCCACGAAGAAGGGGCCCCCAGAGGCGCAGACCTGCATGACGTCACCCTCGAGAACTGTGTGCGTCAGGCCATCATGCATTCGCTGCATCAGGCAGCGGTTGAAGACGGCGGACTGCACGCTCGATAGTGCCAGACGTTTGAGCGTGGCGCGGCGTCCGCGGCGCATGCGTGCCATGACCTCGGGGTTTTCCCCACGCAACAGGGCCAATCCGATTTCGACATTGTTGCGACCAAAACGCTGTGGACCAAAAAAGTTCGGCATTCCCAATTGCCCGAGCAGTGCGGCAATGGCCTGGGCTCGGGCAGGGGCGCCATCAACGGGATTGCGAACGCGAATGGTGAAGTGGTTGCCGATCAAGTGACCGGTCTTCAGTTTGTTGGTGTGACGTTCCGCTTTGAGCACGGTAATCTGGTCATCATCGATTTGCCCTATGGCCGCCTCACAGGATGCGGGCACCGAGAGATACTGGGTGGTGATGGCACGCGTGTCCTTGAGTCCTGCGCTGCCAACGTCGCGTGTGGAGATGCCTAGGGCCCGGGCGATCCGTCGTTCGAGATCCATGGCGGCGAGGTTCTGTTTTCGCAGCCACAGGAACAAGTGGTCGCCGTCGCCGCACGGCTCGTAGACGGGGATCTCTTCGACGACGAAGTCCTCGACCTGTGTTTTGATTGTACCGCCAATGCCCGGGAGCTTCGCGGTCAAAAAAGGAAGGGGGGGTGTGTCCGTCATGGTGTTAGACCTTGAGCACCAGCTTGCCAAAAACCCTGCGCTCCTCGAGGAGGCGATGCGCCTCACCGATTTGCTCGAGGGGCATGACCCGGTCGACAATGGGAGAGAGAGCGCCTCGTCCTGCGTGTTGCAGCACCTCGGCAAACTCCGCTTTGCTGCCCATGGTTGAGCCGAGCAGGCTAAGACTTTTGAAGAACAAATGTCTGAGATTCAGGTGAACCTCGGTACCTACGGTTGCGCCGCAGGTGACGAATCGGCCATGCCACGCGAGCGAGCGTAGGCTCGCTTCCCACGTCGCCGCGCCGACGTGATCGATGACGACGTCGACACCGCGGCCCGAAGTGATGTCCTTGATTTTGCGACTGACATCGGTGTTGCTGTAGTTGAGGACATGTTGTGCGCCGAGCTCTCGTGCTTTGACTTCCTTCTCCGTTGACCCCACCGTGGTGATGACCTCCGCGCCCCATAGCTTGGCTATCTGAATGGCGGCACCACTGACACCGCTGCCCGCAGCCTGGACGAGAACGCTCTCTCCCGGGCGCAATTGTGCGCGGTCGATGAGCATGTGCCAGGCGGTGAGATAGGGAATGCCGACGGCCGCGGCCGTCTCAAAAGAGAGTGATGCGGGTTTGGCAAAGAGGTTCTGGCTCGGCACTTCGAGCAACTCAGCGCATCCTCCATGCCGGCTTTCGCCCAGAATTCCAAAACTGCGACATCGATGATCGCGACCGCTTTGACAGGCGAGGCAATGTCCACAGCTGACGCCCGGTGCCACGACGACCTCATCTCCCTCTTTGATGAATGGGTGATTTCCAGGGTCCGAGACGACGCCGGCGGCGTCGTTGCCAGGGATGAGCGGCAGGGGAAAGACATGGCCTGGAACGCCCCGACGAACCCAGAGGTCGAGGTGGTTGATACCTACGGCGCGCACCTCGACCAAAGCATGGCCGGGGGGTCTTTCTGGATCCGCTATGTTGCCGATGTGCAGTTTGTCGATTCCCCCATGCTCGAAAACGATGACGCCCCGCATCTAGTCGTCTCCTGGAGGGTTGTTGGCCCGTTTCAATTGTGAATAGGCCGCGTTGATCTCTTTGGTGCGTCGCTCTGCCACTTCACGTAACTCGGGGCCGAGGTCGGCAACCCTGTCGGGGTGGTATTGCTGCACCAGACGTTGGTAAGCGGCGCGAATCTCACCGGCGTCGGCGGTAGGTGGAATGCCAAGGATATCGTGCGGTGACTTCGACCGAGAAGGCGTCGCATGGAGCGGTTCGGATCCTCGTTGTTTCTTCGCCGAAACCGCGATCCATTTGTAGATCCGGTAGACGAGGTAGACGACGCCGACCAAAAACAGCAGACGGATGATCCCCACTTCGTGACCTCCTCAGACGTCCATATCGCAGGTGGGCGGTGGGATCCCAGAAATCGTTGGTTTCTTGAATGACTGTGTCAGCAATGCTACCGTTACAGCGCTTTGATCCCTTTTCTTCGTCACAAAACCTGGTGTGTTGTCGCCGTTTTGGTAGTGCCCATGGTTTTCTCCGCGGTCGCCGGGGCGAAAACCGTTGCCACAGTTGTGCGTGGCGTAGGTGCGGGAGCTGATAAGCCGGCGAGTTTTGTCTCCCATTATCTCGGAGTCGCCGTCGACGAAGACCCGCGCTTCGAGAAGATCGATGTTTCCCTGCGAGTCGGCGACTACGCTGAAACACGATCGGGTCGCGCCCTCGAGGTTGCTTTGGAGCAAGTGGAAAAAGGTCGAGCAGCCTATGAGTTGTTGGAGCTAGAACCTGCAGTTGAGTTTCTCAACACGGCGTTAAATAAATACGAAAGACATGCAGCGGCGATTACGGACCTTTCGCGGGTCACAGATGTACTCATGCTGCTCGGAGCAAGCCAAGTTCTGCGCGGCGAAGACAAGATTGGCGCAAAATGGCTGGCTCAGGCCATCGCCATTTCCCCAGGAATCGAGCCGGATCCACACATTTTTAACGCCGACATGCGGCAGGTTTTCGTAGACGCCAGCCACAGGTTGGAGGCACGTCCCAAGGGAAGCTTGTCAATATCTTCCACTCCAAGCTACGCCAGCGTCTTTATCGATGGTAAGTTCGCCGGTGTCACGCCGATGGCGGTCAATGACGTCGTTGAGGGTCGCCATTTCCTCCGTGTTGTCAAAGACGGCTATTGCGCGTGGGGACAGGTTGTCGATGTCGTTGGCGATGCAGACGCCTCCCAGAGCGCTCGTCTGAAACCAGCCACTCGGTTTGATGAGTTTGATAACTGGGCCGACAAAGCGTTGAATGATGTGCGCGACAAAGATCGCGGTGACCGAGCCGGCTCGGCGGTGGCGAAGCTCGGAGAGCTGTTGGACGTTGACAATCTGCTGTTGTCAGAGGTTCGCCTAGATGGCGATCGCATCGAGCTCATTGTTGCGTTGGTCGATGTGCACGACAACAGGCTGCTGATGGTCGCCGCCGATAAGCTTTCCTACGACCAGAGCCCCGATGCATACCGCGACGAGATTCTGACTCTCTTCGAGATCAAGTTCAGCGAGGTGCGCTTGCAGAAGGGCAATGAAGAGGGCCCGCCCGGTGACGGTCCTGGACCGGTGGATACATCGAACGTGCAGCCATCCGGGGTGTGTTGGGGAATGCCGTGTGCGCAATTCAAGACCTACGTCCTGGGTATTGGAGCTGGCGGCGGTGGTGTGCTGACACTCTTGGGGATGCTTTTCGATTATCTCGCGTTGACAGACCACAACGAATTTCTGGAAACGCCGCAGACATCGTCGAATTCATCCAGCCTCGAGTCTGCTGGTCGCACCAAAGCGATCGTCGGGGATGTACTGGTAGGAGTCGGTATGGCGGTCGCGATTGCCAGCGTTGGATACTATCTGTTCTGGAACCCGTCCCCAGACCAAACAGTTGCGTTTGACCGTGATGAGGGTGGTTGGAGCGTATCATTTGTGCCCCTCGAAGGGGGAGCGGCATTCTCTGCAATGTTGGAGTTCTGAGCGACTCCGGGTGTGGCGGCATGAGAAAGAGAGCTATTTTGCAATTACTTTTCGGCTGCGTGTTGTTCGCATGCGCAGGATGCTCTCTTTTTCTCGATTGGGAGCGAGAGGGGCTGCCGTGTGACGACCGGCGCAGGTGCGAGGACGGCTTTTCCTGTCGTGTCGAAACCTGTGTTTCTGACCATTCTCTCCGATTGGGGGAGACATGCAGCCAACCAGTCCAATGCGAAACGGGGTTGGTTTGTGGCTCAGCACCCTCCACCTGTCGAGAAGAGTGTGACGACGAGAATCTGTTCAAGGGTGGATGCGGCGAGGGGCAATACTGCAGGCCAGAGGTTGAGCGGTATGATGATTCGGTGTGGTTGGGGACTTGTATCGACTCCGAGTGCGGTCGGGACACCGATTGTGGCTACGACAGAATCTGTGTGCCGATTACCGCAGCCGCCGGCAGTTGTCTGTTGAGCTGTGAGTATAACTTTGGCACGGGCCATTACACCGATAACTGTGGGTCACAACCCAATGCTCTCAAGTATTGCCAGCCGATTGGTAAAGTGGGGGGGCAAAAACTGGTTTGCCTAGAGAACATCACCGGACCGCCAGTGCAGGAGTCGTTGGCTTGTTCTCCCGTAACTCTTCCGTGCGACAAGGGACTCGTATGTCATGATGGAGTGTGCCGCCGTTATTGTGGCGATGACATTCATTGTAGCTCGCCGCAGTTTTGTCAGGCGGTCCCGGACGGTTCCTCCGTACTCTATTCATATTGCAGCAATTGACTGCGAGTCCCTTCAAGTCGTGCTGGCTGCGTGAACATACTCGGCAATAGCCTGGCGGTCTTCGTCGTTGAGGTTGACAAATTCGAGTCCCATGCCACATGTGCCTTTGCCTGTCGCCCAAGCAACACGGGCGGTTGCTCGTATGGGTCGGATCTTCCCTGGCAGACCGAATGTGACTTCGACCATTTCACCGATCTCCAGCAGGAGCTCGGACTCTAGAAACGCGCCTCCCTGGCTCAGATCGACGCTGTCGAAAAGAATTTCTCCCTGGCTCGGATCGCCAGCATCGCGCACTCGAAATGAGGCATGAATGGGACGGCGCAGATATTGTCTTTGCTGCTCCAAAGTGGTCATGCCTCAGCATAGCATGTCTGGCGGGCCCGCTTCCAGATGCGCATCCATGGGTTCGTGCGCTCGGCGACGATGTTTTTCAACTGCGGTGGTAGGGCTCACCGCGGAGGATCGTGTGGGCACGATAGAGTTGTTCGAGTAGGACCACCAGGGCCAGTCGATGCGGCAGGGTCAACGCAGACAGAGCGATGGTCTCACGAGCTCGGGACTTGATGTCGGGGTGAATACCGTCCGCACCACCCACGAGGAAAGCGATGCTGTCGATACCGCTGTTCTGCCACATGCGTACAATGTTGGCCAATCCCTTGGTGTCCAAGTGTATGCCGCGTTCGTCGAGGACAACCAGATGCTCTTCGGGTTTGATGCGTTCTAACAACTCGTCGCGTTCGGTCTTAGCGTCAGTATCGCGGATGCGGACAAGGTCGAGCTTGACGTATCGCGATAAGCGTTTCTGGTATTCTTCTGCGGCTTCAACGAGGGGGTCACGGGCACGACGCCCCACACAGAGAATTCGATAACGCACCGGCGATCAGGCACCGCTGGCGGTTGCTGAGGCATTGATGACGATCCGCGGTGCCGATTTCCACAGCCCCTCCAGGTCGTAGATACCTCGAGTGAACTGGTGGAAGACGTGCAGGACGACACTGCCGAAATCCAACAGCGCCCACTGGCCTTCACTTAGCCCTTCACTGCCGATTGCTCGGACGCCTTCGTCGCGAAGCTCTGCGGCGACCTGTTCAACCACGGACTGGACGTGTCGGTCGCTTGTCCCTGATGCCACCACGATGAAGTCGGTGTAGGTCGAGAGATTTCTGACATCAATGACAATAAGGTCCAACGCCTTGCGATCGAGCGCCAAGTCAGCCACGCGGCGTGCGAGTGTTTCGGATTCCAGCTTCGACCTCCCGTGCAAATGATCGGTTTCCTTTACCCCTCTGACAGCAATCTGGCAACTGTTTCCGACGCCGACAATCACCCAGCAGGGTGCCCCTGACGCTAGGTTGTGCTTCACCGCCGGAAGGGTTTGACCGCAGCAGCCGATATGGCCCGGATTTGCGTTACAAACCGTTCTGGACGGACGTTTTCTTGCAGTTGTTACCAAAGCAGGGTTCAATGCTAGCAACCCGCTTCTTTGGTAGGTGTTTGTGGTCACACTGGCACGGATCGAAACGCGAAGAGTCGACGAGCGCCGTTTGGTGCCACGGGTGCTTGTGGATCTCAACGTGCGTCTTCGATTGCCGAAGCTCGACGTCGCTTATCTCGGCCGATCGATCAACATCAGCATCAGAGGCATGTATGTGCTGGTTGATGGCCTCACGCCGGTTGGCACCAGTCTCGATGTTGATCTGTGCGCTATTGGTGCCCTGGTACCGATGCAACTACGTGGCCGTGTGATTCGGCATGGGTCTGGCGATGAACCGAGTGGCATGGGCTTGATGTTCGATTGGATCTCGCCTGAGGCAGTCGTCTTCATTGAACGACTCGTTAGCAGGAGTTAACAGGAGTTAACAGGAGTTAGGCACCTGGTATGCCGCAAGGAAAAGGTACATGGCGCTTCCCCGCCAAATTCTGGTCCGCCAATGTTGCTGAGCTTTTTGAGCGAGCGGCATATTATGGCGTCTTCATCGGCCTTGCCGTCTATTTGACGCGAAACTACGGGTTCACTGATGTTCAGGCGGGTTGGGTCGCAGCATACCTTGCAGCCGGCATCTATCTTGCGCCAACCCTTGCCGGTGCGTGGGCGGATCGAGTGGGCTTCCGCAAGGCGCTCATGTTTGCGTTCGGACTGTTGACGAGCGGTTACTTTCTTCTTGGGTTGTTTGGCACCCCGGCGGTTGCAGAAATCCTCGGCGGAGGGTCAATCAAGTTCGGGGCCTTGGTGGCACTTACACTGATTCTGCTTGGCGGTTCGTTGGTCAAGCCAGTCATCAGCGGGACGGTGGCAAAGAGCTCAGACGAGACGAATCGTGCCCGTGCATTTTCAATCTTCTACCAAGTGGTGAATATCGGTGCCTTCTTGGGCAAGACCCTTGCCTTGCCGTTGCGCACCGAGCTCGGTCTCGAATTCGTGAGCTTCTACTCCGCCGTCATGGCGTTGTGTGGCCTGTTCGCTGTCATGTTGTTCTATCGAACAGACGACTCTGCTGGTGAAGGAAAATCCTATCGCGAAATTGGCCGTGGTTTTCTCAAGGTCTTCACAAATTTCCGGTTTCTCTCTTTGATTTTGATCGTCGGTGGTTTCTGGGCCATTCAAGGGCAGCTGTACGCCTCCATGCCAAAATATGTTTTGCGGATGGTTGGCGAAGGTGCCAGACCGGAGTGGCTCGCCAACGTCAATCCGTTTGTTGTTGTTGTTCTGGTTGTCCCAATCACCCAACTGGTCAAGACACTCAAGCCGATTACGAGCATAGGCATTGGATTGTTCATTATTCCGTTTACCGCCCTGGCCATCAGCCTCAGTCCGGTGCTCGAACAGGCGTTTGGCCAGGAGATCAGCATCATGGGCTTCGTGGCCCATCCCATTACAATTGCGCTGATTGTGGGTATTGGGTTGCAGGGGCTCGCGGAGTGTTTTTTGTCGCCCCGCTTCCTCGAATATGCCTCCAAGCAGGCACCACCTGGGGAGGAGGGACTGTATATGGGGTATTCACACCTGACGACATTCTTTGCATGGGCATTCGGCTTTGTCATATCGGGTTATCTGCTGGACGCTTTTTGTCCCGATCCAAACACACTTTCGACTGAGGTGCGTGAGGCCTATTTTCTGGCCTTGAAAAACCATACGGCTCTTCCCGAGGTTTATGCTCATGCGCATTACATTTGGTATGTCTTCACTGGAATTGGCGTGGCGGCTTTCCTCGCTTTGTTGACATACGCCGTTGTAACCAAACGGCTCGATCGCAGAAGCTCCAACACAACCATTTGATGTCGTCAGTCGATGGCCTTATCGCCCCACTGCAGGAGGTGAACTCGGTAAATTCGAGGATCTCTTGATGACCCGTTGGCCGCCGATCTATGGTCAATCGGTGACCGTAGATCACATCAAGCGGCTGGCGCTCGTCACCTATCTCTTGGCAGGGTGCGAGAGCCCTCAGATGGACCGGCAGTTGGATGACACTCATCCAAAGGCCGAGCTCGAGATCGTCTATGCACGGCCATTCTTTGTCCGGGAACCTCTGCCAAAGAGGTTTTCTCTGCCATTGCCGTCGTCGATAGGTCAACTGAAGGCCGGTGAGTATCCACCGTCTTCATTTGTACGGTCGGCTCTTGGCCGCGGCGATGCCGCCATGCGAGCGAAGCTCATTGCCAGCATGCGTCGAGCTGCCGGTCGCGGCGGGCTAACGCCCGCCTTGCGCTGGTGGTACACGAGTGTATTCGGCCCCGAACCTGATTTGAGTTGTTCTTGGCTCGGAGACATGATCAGGAAAGAATCGCATCAGGCGGTGCGCGATGTACTCTGGTCTGTGTTTGTTCGTTGCCACGCTCCCAAGTATGCGCCGATGTTTGATCGTGCTGATGTTCCCGATTGGGCAATCGTCGATTGGTCTTCCAGACAAGACGGTGCACCCAGTGCGTTGACGCCAAGATTGTTGCGCGCTGCGAAATCGGTCGTGCGGCGCGGCGAAGTAAATGAATTGCGGGCTGTCGGCATCGCGTTGGCCAATACCAAAGGTGGAAGGGGAGTTGTGGCGATTCGTGAACTGCAGCGTGGGCTCTCGCCGGAGCGTCGCGCATGGCTCGCGGCCGGTCTCTCTACCAGAACTGAACCGGCCGCACAGGCTCTCGCCCTAGGTGCCTGTCAACACCCTGAGGTGGCTAACGACTGGCTCTGTCATTGGCTGTGGGACAGCGATGCATCGTTGACAGATCGGGTCAAACAACAACATCAGAGTTTGGCTGGACTGTTGCGCAGGCATGAACGAACTGACGTCATCAAGGCTCTCTCCGATTGTGTCGAGGGTGCCCAGCATGCTGAGGAAAGGGCCATCTGTCTGCGGCGACTGGCCGTGGCAAATAGACCTGCTGCCGTTTCTACAGCGAAGTCCTTGGGGGTGGGGGATCTGCAAACACCGCTCGCGGAGGTGGCACGGGCCATCACCGACTACGAAGAAGACGGGCTTGTTGCCGAGCTCGAAAGGTTGCAGTTGATTAACCCGCTCCGGGGAGATCGGGGCGACGCAGTGACTGCTGCAGATTTTCTCGGAGCGCATGGCAAATCGCGGTGGTTGGATACGAGAACGGGACAATTTTCCAACCAACATGACGAGCTTTTGGTTGACCTGGCCCTATTGGTGCGGCCCGCTCTCGATGGGGTCGTGTTCGAAGAGGTGGTGCCAATAGATGCGCCTGGACCCTGTCGGCTGCGCGCGTACATGGGAAACAAAATGTACGAGCTGGAAGCCACAAACTGGGGTGATTGGTTTGATGTCCAATCGGTGATTGGACTGCTCAACACTCTCCTGCGCATCGTCAAGAGCGAACAACGTTTCGTCACTTTGTCCACTGGGGATCAGGCATACCTTGTCGTCGCAGGGCGGGAAGAGGCATTGCGCCATCTCGTTGCCTCCGGTTTGGTGCACATCGCAAATCCGGCCGTCGAGAATGTCGCAGAAGTCGAGCATCCCACCGTTGAAGCGGATGGCGACGTCGAGCTCGACCTTGGGGGTGGCAAGCTCGAAGCGGGAGACTGAAGGGGGGGTCAACTGCCCGCGAGAGTTCCGCGAATGCTAACAACCCCGTCCGCAGCCTCGACCTTCGCGGAGATTGGTTTCTGCAAATTGAACATCTGCATCAAGCTCGCTGGGATGTGCAGCTGGGTCGGATGCACGTAGGTGAGGGTGGCGATGCCGCCCCCAGGGTCGCCTGGCAGCAGGCTCGACAGCACCATGATCTGACCGCCATCCTCGAGATCGACGCGGATTCGTTCCGTCTTGATGCCGGCGTTTTCCAACAGCTGGCGGGGCATGCGGCCACGTCCGTCTTTACCAACCTCGAGCCTTGATTCATCGATGGCGAGGTCGACATCATCGTCGGTGAGACTCGCAGACACCGGTGGAATGGAGAGTTGTTGCCGTTGGTCGTCGGTGTAGTCGGCGGCGCTGGCGGAGCTCAAATGGTACAGGTACGCCTCAGCTTTTTTGCCTCGCGCACCCCCTGCCATGACGTCAATGAGCGTCCTCGTGTAGGTATCGCCCATGACTGCGTCATCGAAAAATGTGCGGACGATGGGGGCGACCTCACGATGGCGAACCGTCGGTAGAGTTTGTTTGACCGCGTTGGATACGTCGAGGGAGGTAAACAGCAACGCCTCGAAGGTGTATTTGTCGACGACGCGTTTGGTAACCGCCAACAATTGCTCCTGGGACACATCAGACATTTTCGGCTCCGTGGGCTCGGTTGTGATCGTCTGGGCGAGTTGTCGTGGGTTATTGGCCCTTCTTGTAGCCAATTTCCAACAAATGGGTCATGTGAGATGCATCCTCATCGAAAGTGACGATCTCATCGTTGGCGAGCTGTGGATTGCCGAAGGCTTGAGCATAAATGTAGTCACAACCTTTGTTGGGTCGCGCACGATCCCAACAAGCGGTCAGATGAACCTCGGGAACGCCCAATGCAATCTCTTCGAGGAACATGTGCCCCAAGCTACCGTCGCCGGAGCCGCTCCAATAGGCTCCACGAAGCGAAGTGTAGTTCATGGACTTGAGGGCACCGTTGAAACGTTTGTAAACTTTGCCGTCCTCAGCCTTGCGGTCCTCCCCGGCATCCGGCCAGCACGGTGCGTGATAGATGCCCTTGCCAAAGGCCTTGCCGGTGACGTGTACCCCCTTAGGTAGATGCTCTGGCATCAGCAGACCGGATTTCGAGATGCCCATGAGGTTCTCAGTGCGGGTTCCGTGCCAACCACGAATGATTCCTGTGGCACCCTTCTTTTTGCAGGTAGCTGCGGCGAATTTGTCGAAGGTCGCCCTGGTGCCTCGCCGCTCGAGTCGCCAGACCTTTCTTACCTCGAGCTTGTTGTAAAAATTCGAGTTCATGGGGGATTGGCCCTTGTCGAAGTAGTGGGCGGTGTCTGTGAATTCTTTGGAGCCGGGCTCGATCCAATCCATGTCGCAATTGATGCCGTCGTACCAGACTTCCACCGGATCGTCGGCAACAGCCGCCTGCGCGAAAACCTCCTTTTGCAGGTGAGCGTCACGCAGCAGGGTGATGAACTCTCGTTGCTTCTGAATGCGCTCCTCCGAGTTGAGCAAAATGAGGTCGAGGTCAAGCCTGCCGCGAACGACCGCGTGATCGATGTTTCTTGGGATGTTGGAGAGAAACTCGTTGGTAAGCTCAATGAGCTTGTCCTTGTCCGGACTCTTTTTGTTCACAATCTTCTCGAGAGCGTCAAGCAGATCGGCACCGGTGTCAAGTTGGGTGTCACTAAGGTTGCCGAGGGGTGCCGAGTCACTGACGCCGGCGGCAGAGCTGAGGCCGGCTTTGATTGCCTTGCCGGTGGCGGTGTACATCATCCGCAGCAGGCCTTCCACTTCTGGGTGGAAGGTGCGGGTGGATACCACCTTCTTGACGGCCTTTTCCGTCACCTCGACGCCGTGCTTTTTGGCCTTGGCGACTTCATCGTGTTGGCTGCGCATCTCAAGGCGACGGTAGCCTTTGCTCATTTTTGCGCTGATCTTAGATTCAAAGATCCGCTTGGCAGCATCGAGGGTCGAAGCCGTCTCTACCTTGGTCTGCCCGGTTTGGCCAACGCGGCCGTAGTTGAAGACAATCTTGAAGCCACCTGCGGCTTCGAGGATTTGCGCCTTGTAGTATTTATTGGAGCCCTTGGATGTGGCACCCGTCTTGGCACCCGTGAGATCGGTCCAGTTGAGAATCGCTTCGTCCACAACGCCTTTGGGGAGGTCGGTGTTCGAAGGAGTCACTGCCGTTGGGGTTTGGGATGCCTTCTTCGCCATGGTCTCACCTTTGTCGATGGAAGATGATTTGAAGTCGCAGGAGTATGCATGGTCCCTGATGGCAAAACAACGGTTACGCCGATGGGGCGATGGGGCGATGGGGCGATGGGGCCGATGGTCTTTGTGGGCCCGGTGGTCTTGGCATTGGGTCCATACGGGGCCATATTTGCGGTCAATGAGAGGAGTCCCTGATGGCCATTGAAACCACAGTTACCTGGCGCGATGAGATGACATTTGATGCGAAGCTCGGCGGACACGAAATCACGATGGACGTTGGGACGAAATTTGGCGGGCGCGATCTCGGACCGAGTCCCAAAAGCCTTCTGCTCCCAGCCTTGGCTGGTTGTACTGGTATGGACGTTGTGTCGATGCTGAAGAAGATGCGCGTTGAGCTTTCTTGTTTCACTCTCGATGTGCGAGCGGAGGTGACCGACGATAACCCCAAGGTCTTCAAGCTGATCCACATCGTGTACAATTTCAGTGGCAAAGATCTCGACCGTTCCAAGATAGAGCGGGCCGTTGAGCTGTCTCAGAAGACCTATTGCGGTGTCAGCGCCATGCTCGGCAAGACGGCCGAGATAAGTTACGAAATCAACATCTCAGATTAGCTAGATACAGTTTGGATGCATATGTTTCCCGGCAGCGTGGGTGTCTGCTGGCCCAGCGGTCAGGATGCAGATAGGATGCGTCCTCCATGACTGAACAAGAACTTGCCAACACGCCCAATGTGGTCGGAGTTGTCGGGGCCGATCATGAGGTCCTGTTACGTGCGCTCACAGGTGCGGCGAAGGTGCTCACGTCGACTTTGCACATTGATGAGGTCCTCGACTCGATCATGAAGCTGGTTGCTGAGCTTCTTGGGCCGGAGAATTGGTCGCTGATGCTCCTCGACGAGGAGCGATCGGAGCTCTACTTCGAAATCATCGTCGGTGATGCTGCTGACTCTATCAAGAAGATGCGTCTCCCGATTGGCGAAGGCATCGCTGGCTGGGTCGCAGACAAAAAGGAAGCGGTGGTGGTGCCGCGGGTCGCCGATGACCCCCGCTTCTGCAAGCGGATGGACGAAGCCAGTGATTTCCAAACAGAGAGCATTATGGCGGCTCCGTTGTTGTTTGCGGATCGAGTCTTGGGAGTCATTGAGGTCGTGTCCAGCGGCGAAGAGAGACGCTTTGGTGTCGAGGACTTGGCTGTTTTGGAGCTCTTCGCTGACTTTGCTGCGATTGCCATCAACAATGCACGCAACTTTCAAACGATCGAAGACCTCACGCTTACCGATGAGTGGACTTCGCTCCACAACGCTCGTTTTTTGTATCGCAGCCTTGCCGAGGAGGTGGAGCGGGCTGAGCGTTATCACCACCCCGTGTCGCTGTTGTTCATCGATCTCGATCACTTCAAGACGGTCAATGACACCCGCGGTCATGCTGTGGGATCTCAGGTTCTCAAAGAGGTGGCAGAGGTGTTGTGGACAGTCGTCCGCAATACTGACCGACCCGTGCGCTACGGTGGCGACGAGTTTGTCATTATCATGCCAGAAACAGACAAAGACGGCGCGCACATTCTCGGTGACCGGATTCGTCAAACAATTGCGACCAAGGCGTTCGCTGTGCACAACGGTGTGACCGCCCGGATCACGGCGAGCATGGGAGTGGCGACCTTTCCGGACGATGCAAAAAACAGCAACGACCTTCTCGGCGCGGCTGATCGCGCCATGTATGCTGGTAAAGCGGCAGGGCGAAATGCCATCGTTGACGCAGGCGACACACCGAAATCCTAGCTGGGACCGCCCAATGGACCCAACGTCTCAACACTGATCGTCATCGTTCAATGGTGAGAGGATGGCAGGAGTACTAGGTGACAGAGATCATTAACCCTTCTTTGGATCTATTCGCAGAGATCGAGCGCCTCAAACGCGAACAGAATGCGGTGATCTTAGCGCATTACTACCAAGAGCCAGATATTCAGGATATCGCCGATGTGCTCGGTGATTCACTGGCGTTGGCCCGCAAAGCTCAAGACACGGACGCCGATGTTATTGTGTTGTGCGGCGTCCATTTTATGGCGGAGACTGCCAAGATACTCAACCCCACGAAGAAAGTGGTGGTGCCTGACATGAACGCCGGGTGCTCGCTGGCAGACAGTTGCAAGCCTGAAGATCTAGCCAAGCTCAAGGCTGAAAATCCCAAGCATGTGGTGGTGTCCTATGTTAACACCACAGCAGCAGTCAAAGCGCTCTCTGACTATTGTTGCACTTCGAGCAACGCCACCGCGGTGGTCGCGAGCATTCCCAAGGACAAGCCAATTATTTTCGCGCCAGACGTCAATCTCGGGCGATACGTTCAAGAACAGACTGGGCGCGATATGCTGCTGTGGCAGGGGACCTGCGTCGTGCATGAGACCTTCAATGAGAAGTACGTACTCGACCTGCTCGCCAAGAACCCCAGAAGTGAGCTCATTGCCCATCCAGAATGTGAGCCGCCGATCCTCCGGCATGCGCATTTTATTGGGTCAACCAAGAAGCTACTCGACTACACAAAATCGAGTGCAGCCACGGTTTTCGTCGTCGCCACCGAATCGGGGATCTTGCACGCGATGCGCAAAGGTGCCCCCGAGAAGACGTTTTTTGAAGCGGCACCGAGCCGGGACAAAGATCCGACATGCGGTTGCAGCACTTGTCCGTATATGAAGCTCAATACCCTCGAGAAGGTTTTTCTCTGTTTGCGTGATCTGAAACCGGAGGTCGTCTTGGACGAACAACTTCGGCTTGCGGCTCTGCGACCGATCGAGCGCATGGTGGCAATCGGTTGAGCCTGACCCTGGTGACGGGTGGGGCCCAAGACCCAGGCCTAGCTAGTTCTCGCCGAGAAAACGATTCTTGAGGCTACGCAGTCTCGCTTCGATCTCGGCAATATCCTCCGATGAGGCAATCGCCCGGCGACGCTTGGGAGCGAGCGGGTCGAATCCAGCATTCATCGGTGTGCGCAACAAGAGGGCACGCAAGAGCTCTTTGTCGAGGCGATCTCGGCTGTAGTCGTCTTTCTCTGTGTCAGGTTCCGCGAGCCATTGTGTTACCGCAGAGATCTGTGTGAGAGCCACGCTTTCCGCGCGCAGAGGCAGCGCCGTCTGATGACCGTGGCGGAAGATGTCACGCAGCGCCCAATCATGGAGAAGCAGGGCGGCATCTTGGGCAGCTTGTTCGCCGCCGGGATACTCGAGGGGCTTCGCCGCCGACAGCAGTGTTTCCAATCCCAAAGAGAGAGTGCCGCAGACTCGCTCGGCGATCTCTGCCACATGAACGATGTCACGTGGGGACTCGCCATAGGCGACCAACGCAGCGTTGACAAGATAGACGATATCGCTCTCGATCGCAGTGAGCGCAGCCTCGTCACTGATGCGTCCGAGAGCGCGTGTGAACAGTGAGCTCCGCTTGAAGGGCTCCGCGTACAGTGCCGGCAGGCTCGTTGGTATCGGATCGATCTTCCTTTGATTGGCAGGGGGGACCGAGGGAGGTACGGCGAATATCGCTTGCGCTTCGATGAGCGGTGGAAAACCTAGGTCTTGAAGTCGACCGCTGCGAAAATGAAGCGCCTGCTCTTCAAGCTCGTTCACTTGCTCCCATTTGGCGGCCATCAGCAAAGCAAAAGTCCCGTCGAGATCCATCCCGTAAAGAGTCTCAATGAGGGTGAAGACATTGATCTCTCTGTTTTCCGCGTCGATAGCGTCGAGAACAAAATATGTATCGGGTGTGTACTTGCGGGGAACGTTTGGCTTGGCTTCGGGGACGTTGTCCTCGTCACGGGCGTCGTGGATTTCCACGCTCGCGGCGATGAAAAGAACTTGCAAGTCCTCCACAAGGGCGTTGAAGGCCTCGGCGAGGCTCGCAGGTCCTTGTTCAGAAAAAGCGGCCAGCCAGGCGTCGAGCTCGACGGGATCTGGCCGATCGCCATTCCAACAGTCCAGGTCGACAAATGTCTGTAGTTGTAGCCCCGTCGCGGCATGCAAGATGGGCATGGCCTCTTCAATGCCGAGCTCCTTGACGATGAAGTAGGCCTCAAGCGGTTCTAGGGCCTCTACCTCCTGCCGAAGCTGGTTCGACTCGAGGAGAGTTTTGCCGCGGCGTGCAAGAGCACGGGACACATCCGCGCGGAAGCGCGAAAGCTTGACGGGCGCGTCAGTCACGGCGATGTCTTTGCGATCTCAGGTGGCTTGCTCTGGTTGCGGTGCACCGTTAGGGGCTTCACCGATCGCAGAATTATCCTCAGCGAACTCATCGGCATCGGAGTCATCGGTCGAATGCTGCTCAGTCGCCCTGGCCGCGAGCCCATCGCGATTGTATTTCTGCCGTTCGTTTTGACTCTCCCGAGGAGGAGGCGGCTTCACCTCGCCCTTGAGCACTGCGAGCTCGCTAATGGCATCATAGTACTGTCGTCCCATGGCGTGGACCTTGTCCTCGAGTACCTCCACCTTGCCGGTGGAGATGAGATCGACACGCCGTAGGCTCTCGACCCTCCTGCGCAAGGTCTTGAGCTCGTTGCGGGCGGTTCCCAAGGCCTTGCGTTCCCTGTCGAGGGCTTCCGCAAGGTGGGCGTTGTCGCCCTCGAGTCGGGCCAACTTGCGCGCCGCCTCTGAGTCGTCTGCCTGAGGTGTCATTGATTCTTCTTCCTCGGGTTCCGGTGTGGGCTCTTCTTGTCTCACGGGCTCTGGGGTGGGTTTCTGGGGCTCGGGCGCATCACCTTTGTCGGTGAAGGCGACGCGGGCTTTCCTGGCATTTGCGAGTTCATCGGCTTGTTGCCGCAGGTCTGCGCGGACCTGTTTGCTTTCCTGCTGTGCGGCGTGAGTCTTTTTGCGTTGGTTGGCGAGATCCCGTTTGAGCTCCTCAATGGTCTCTCGCTTGCTGTCCAGAGTCTTGGCCTGCTTGCGCTCTTTCTCAGCGAGGCTACGTTGTGCGGCTTTTGCCTCATCGTTTTCGCTCGCAAGCGCCGCGAGCTTTCTCTGGTTGGCGCGCAGTTGCACGATGACCCACGCCAAGCCGATACATGCCGCGATTGTGCAGATGATTAGGGCGACGGCCCAACCTGGCATCGCGTCACTGGGTGCACCCTGCCCAACGGCGAGGGTTCCAAAAAAGTTTGCGAGCGTCATGATTTATCTTTCTACAAAAGAGGTCGCCAATTTGCAGGTCCTACCTCAGCCCGTGGCTGTCACGGGGCAAAAGGGACTTTTGCCTCGCCCACCGATGAAGTGTCAAGCGGGCAAATGACTAAAACCCATTCGTCAAAGCCCCGATCTCACCACCATCTCGCCAACCGCAGCACCGAGGGTGGCTGGTAATGCTTTCTCGCCCTCTGGGCCGGTCTTGTTGGTTCTCGCCAGGACTCGGCCCTTGTTTACGTCCATGAGCTTGAGGGTCACGATCGGTTGCCCCCCGACGATGGCAATTTTGCCAGCAGTGAGATAATCGACGCCAAGTGCGCCACCAATCTCGGCAATGCACGTCGCGTCGTCGCAGCCCACCGCCTCCTTGGTTTTCTCGAAACCAATCATGGCGTTGATATCCTCGGGGCCAATGGCCTCAAAGCCAGCTTGCTGCAGCTCTGACAGAAATATTTCGTCGATGACTGCGGCCAGATTTTCGTCCAGACCCATCGTGTGCAGAGGCATGGCGGCGCATTTGACGCCAACATGTTTGAGCTTGGCGCGGGTTTGATTGACGCTGGGTGCTTGGGCCAAGACCGGCGTTGTCGCCGCAGTCAGTGTGGCGTTCACTTCGTCGCGGTCCAGGGTGAACCAGGCACCTGTGGCAAGATCGATGAGTCCCGGCCACAATCCCAAAGCGATGTCAAGGACCACCCAGCCGGCGCTGAGGCGATTGGATATCATCAGAGATTGGGTTTCGTAACCCGTTTTTCTAATCTCGACGGCGTGACTGGTCTCTGCCTTGAGCTCGAGCTCCAGAGGTGTGTGTCCCGCCGGTCGACCATCAACATGCACCTCGGCCCCGGGAGGCTGCGATTCGAACCTGACATCGCGCATGCTTCCCCTAAACACCGTGGCACACCCAGCCAATTGGCACGCCGCCCAGAGAAAGGCGGTCGTGGCAAAGATAGATGCACGCATTGTTGGATCCCTTCTACTGGGGTGCCTGTTTGAATCAGTTTCGAGCAAATCGTTCGTGTCGTTATACCAGTGGAACGCTGGCCATTCCACTGCCAAAGGGGGCGGACACCAAAGAAGATCTGATTTCAAAGGGGATCTGACGTGGTGCTCGTCACAATCTGTGGGCAAATCGAGTAGCCTCTTCAGTTGACCTCGGCGGCATTTCGCGCTGCAATCCCCCCATGAAGACAAATCCCTTGGTGTTCGCCGTCGCGCACCTGTCCCAAGCCCTCGATCGAAAGATTCGTTTTGAGGTGAGTGAGGATACAGCAGATGGCGAGCAGTGACGACGACGGCCACGGCCGCGGCCCCCTGGAGGAAATGGGTGAAAGCACGACCGACGAGGACGTGCTCGGGGATGAGCTTCTGCTCGATGATGAGGTGTGTGCTCCGCGCCCTTTTGGTGAGGTGAGCGACATCACCACCGATCCCCTGTTCGACGATGCGACAGGATCGGAGGTCGATCTCGCAGGCAACGTCGCTGATGTGTGGCAGGACGATACCGGCGCTGCGCTTGAGCAGGATGAGGATGAGACCACTATCATCGATGGCAACATCGGTGAGAGGATGCAGCCGAGCGACGAGGAGCAGGGCATCGATGGACTCGGACCGGCTTTTCCCGATGGAGACGAGACCATTGCGCCCCCTGGCACAGTCAAGAACGCCGCCACAAATGAAATGCCGACTTCGGCTACACCGGGGCCCGCCTTTGTCACCGCGGATGTACCCAACGTTTGTCCACCCGATCCCGACGAGTGGGACGGTGTCGAAGACAGCATCGGGGGTTGGAACCGCACGGATTCTCAGGTTGCTGTCGAGCCGCAACATCAGGACAACGAATATTCTCGGCGTAATACCGGCGTTTATGATGTTGGCGAATTGCGCAAGGACGAGCTCGCCCGCCTCGTGTGCATTGCGGGTGCTGATGCTGGGCGCGAGTTTCCCGTTGGTGAACGCGAAATCGGTATTGGCCGGATTGAGACTAACGATGTCGCCCTAAATGACCACTCCGTCTCCCGCGAGCATGCACGGTTGATCCACAGCGGTGACGACTTTGCGCTCATCGATTTGCGTTCGGCCAATGGCTCCTTCGTCAACGGTGTCAGGATTGATCGCGCCAAGGTCAAAAGTGGCGACGAGATTGGTATCGGCAACGTGCGCATGCGCTTCATCGAGATCGGTGACGTGTTCAAGCCGGTCGATGCTGGCGGTGCCCCCGTCTTGCCGGGTGCGCGGGTAGGTCCCTGGCAGCGACTACGGCGGAGTCCTCAGTTTGGCAGTATTGCTATCAGTGCCGGGATGCTGTTGGTAACCCTGATCGTTACTGCAGCCGTTCTATCTGCGCGGGGCGGTGATGGTATTGCCCGGCCACAGAGTGACACAATTTTTCAGTACTACCTGCAAGGCGTCGAGGCGTTCAAGAAACACCAATGGGTCGAGGCGGAGGGGCTGTTTGCTATCTTGCTGGGCCTCGATCCGGAGAACAACCGGGCGCAGCAGTACCTTTCTGAAATCGATCGAGAGAGACGGCTAGAAGGGCAACTCGCTGCCGTGCAGGCTGCCCGGGAGAGTGGAGACTTGGCCACCGCGTACGCCCAGGCCTCGTCCATCGTCGATTCGGTGTTCACTTCAGATGCCCGGGGCATGATGCGCGACATCGACGCTGAGCTCGACGCGCGTGTCACCCGTGCGCGGATGACCCTCGACGCTGGCAAGGCACAGGAGGCTCTCGAGTTGTTGCAGAGCGTCGATACCGTGCGGCCGGGACGTCCAGATGTGTTGGGTCTGCGCGACCGTTCGACGCGTGCCCTCGGTGGAGCATTGCCGGAGGTGGGGCAGTCGCCAGCGCCGGATCCCAGTCGTTCGACAGGCTCCGAACCACGGGTCCGCACGAACGCAATTCGGCCGAGCGGCGCAGGCCCTGTCGGCGAGGCCGCATCTCTGTTTGGTGACACCAAGGTCAAAGAAGCCCTGGCGTTGTTGACCGGTGACGACCGTGACGAGCAGAACCTGCGCGCAAAGATCGAGAAATTCCAGCAGATCTATGGCGATGCGCTCCAACAACATCGAGCCAAGCAGACGCAACCGGCCATCAAGGCACTCAAGCAAGCCAAGGCATTCGAAGCTAAGATCACCGGTGGTCGCTCCAAGATGGCGGGTGAAATCAACCGCAAGCTCGCCGACATGTATTACCTCATGGGTGTGACGCCGCTGAGCATGGGTCAGTATGCCGAGGCCTACAAGCATTTTAGGGCAGCCGATGCCGTAGATCCTGAGCACAAGCTTACCCGCCGTGGCTTGGAGGAACTCGCTGGCAAAGCAGAGGAAATTTACAAGGATGGGTACCGTTACAAGGATCTCGATCCGAAAAAGGCACGCGACCTTTGGAATGTGGTTCTGAAGATTGTTCCCCCGAGCAACGAATACCACCGCAAAGCGAAGGAGTGGCTCGATTCGATGTGAGAGACGCGAGCCGTTTCACTCACTGAATAGGACTTGAGGAGCTCGGCACAGGTCAACGCGCGAATGCCGGGATTGTTGACGTCGGGTGCGATGGGCAGGGTGCTGCGCACGTCAGCCATGGTGACTTGGATAGGCGCTCCCGCGGGGCTTCGCAACACCAGAGGAAGGAGCTCTGTGATGGCGATTGCCATCACGGTCTAGCAACCGAGACATGAATTTTCGTCAAACAGCAATGATTTCAAGATCCATCGCTGGCATGAGATATGCTTTGCATGGGTGCGGAGGAGAAAACCAATGCGATATCCCGTGATGGCCGTCTTGTGGGCAATAACAATGATTTGCGGATGTAACTCGATCGAGCAGACTTCTTCCCTCAGTGAGTGCGGAGGTTTTGATTCAACCAAGGGTGCCCTCACCGCAGATGGGGAAGAGGAACCAGCCTATTGCGACGCTGAGGTTCTGCTTTGGGAGTACGAGTCGGGCAAACTCAGCCTCACCAATGCCCGTGTGTCGCTCAATTGCTGCGGTGAACACAGCATCAGTATTGAAGAGGAGGACGAAGGTGAGTACCTCGTCAGCGAGGTCGACGATCCCGAGTCCAGCTTCCTCGGCGGGGGGGCCCGCTGCAGCTGCATGTGTGTTTTCGACTTCCGCATCGAAGCCAACGACATGCCAGAGCGCACGATCCATCTAAACCTTGAGCGCGACGTCACCGACAGCGATGAAGGCAACCAATCCATCTGGCAAGGGGACATCGATCTCACCGAAGGCAACGGTCGTATCGTCATCGACGAGACCGCGAGCTTCGAATGTGAACCGCTGTAGCTGTAGTTTTTGAAGAATGCGCACGCGCAAGAATCCGTGTCGGTATCTGTGGAGTTTGCGAATGAGCTTTGCACCGATTGCCACGTCGGCGAGGGCTGTTCCTCGCCGGTTCGGGTCATCCTGCCGCCGTTTTTTCCTCATCGCGGTGATACCTATGCTCGCCGGCTGTGTTGTGAACAACGACGTTCGTTCCATCGCTGGCGACCCACCCGGTGGTGATTACTTCTGGGGCGACGGCACAGTCGGTGACACCGGTCCGATGTCGGATTTCCCTACACGAGTGCCAGAAGCTCGCTCCGTGCCAATCGTCGGGGGCGTCGGGACGGACGTCGTCTTAGACTGGGATCACGTGTGCCGCATTGGCGATGGCGAGTTGCAGACCGACATC
>MGST01000360.1 GCA_001798605.1 Deltaproteobacteria bacterium RIFOXYA12_FULL_58_15
ACATTCGAGGACATCGTCGGCAAGAGCCCAGCGTTCAAAAAGATATTTTCGCTCATGCCCGACATCGCCGAAAGCGACGCCACGGTGCTCATTGAAGGGCCGAGCGGCTCAGGCAAGGAGCTTCTTGCTCGCGCCGTGCACAACCTCTCGAACAGACGCAAAGGCCCCTACGTGGTGGTGAACTGCGGCGCTCTGCCCTTCAACTTGTTCGAGTCGGAGCTATTCGGCTACGTGCAAGGTGCATTCACGGATGCCAAACGCGACAAGCCCGGTCGTCTGGCCTTGGCGGAAGGTGGCACCATTGTGTTCGACGAGGTGAGTGAGCTGCCACACGCAACACAAGTCAAGCTCCTGCGGGTGTTGCAGGAGCGCGAGTATGAGCCGCTAGGCGGCGTCGACAGTGTTCGCGCCAACGTCCGGGTGGTGGCCGCAACCAACAAGAAACTCGTCGAATTGGTGAGCGAAGGAAAGTTCCGCGACGATCTCTACTTTCGTCTTGCGGTCGTGCGTTTGAGCATCCCGCCCTTGCGCGAACGCCGCGAAGACATTCCCTATCTCGTCGAACATTTCATCCAGCGTTTCAATGCCAAACGTGGCAAACACATTGCGGGTGTCACACCGGCAGTCATGGAAATATTGATGCGTCACAGTCTCGCGGGCAATGTGCGCGAGTTGGAGAACATCATCGAGTATGGTTTTGTCCTCTGTCACAACCGACTGCTCGACGTTGCCCATCTGCCGGAAGAACTGCAATCGCGCAGCCCACGAGATGCTGCCGTACCGCGACAAGAGGCCACGTCGTCTCTTAAGCTGGCCGAAGCTGTCGCTATCCGTACTGCCCTCGAGCAGAGCCACGGAGCTCTCGAAACAACGGCAAGGGCTCTCAACATCAGCCGCACGACCCTGTGGCGCAAAATGAAGCGTTTCAATATTAGCGCCGACGAATTCGGCGCCTGATCTCGTTCATGAGAAGAACCAAATTGTAGGGGAGGGCTTGATGCCCTCCCTGTCGCGGACAAACCACCCCACGTGAAATTGAAGAATTGAGCGCCTTCTGAAGATTGCACTCTTGAAACGTTGAAACCTCAAGCCGTTTCACTGTTGCATCTACCCAATCACGACTGATCCAGATCGTCCATATGTGACGCGGCCCAAAGGGCACAACGGTGTTGGCCCGATTGTTGCTGTGGCACGGGCAAGAGTATTAGTTGTGAAAGTTGCAATCCCACGATTCGGCGAGTCCGTAGCCCCGTGCTTCGGTGCCTCGGCCACTGTTACGATCTTCACCATCGATCGGCGGAAGGTTGTCGAGCAATTCGACTTCTGTTTGCAGTCGGCCGACACACTCGATCGGGTGCGGCTGCTGCGTGATCAACAGGTGGACACCTTGATCTGCGGCGGCCTCGAATCACGTTTGGAAGACATGGTGCAAGCCCACGGCATTGAGGTGATCTCCTGGGTGTCGGGCAGCGTCGACTCGCTGCTGCAGGCCCATCTCAAAGGGGAGCTGATCGCGGGTACCGGAAGACTCGGGTCGCCGACGGCCGAACAACAACAGCATGACCCCGAAGAAAAGGAGCCAGACGCATGAGCGGACCGAATACAGGTACGGCCGCGCCATCGAGCCAAAACATGAGCACGCGGCCCGCCAACGGGCCGCAGGATTGGGACATGGGGACCAAGACCCTCCTCGATCTCGAAAGGCTCGATGGCTACGTGGCGGAGCTCGCGGTGAGCGATGACGGTGGACATGCAGCCGCGGTCGTCGAGAAGTCTCCCGAGGAGCGCATCATCGCCGTTGACAACCAACCGTGGGAGCCGGCGTTGGAGAAGGCTTGGTCCTTGCGCTTCACCTCCGACGGTCGCGCCTTTGCCCTGGTTCGCATCGACGACGAGTGGACCATCATGGTCGATGGCACACCCTGGGAGGAGCGTTTTGAGTTTGCCTGGAACCCCAAACTTGCCGGCGGCGGCAAGGTCATCGGCGTCCAAACCAAGAGCGACATGCAGTACTCGGTCGCTGTGGATGGCAAGCTGTGGGATGCACGTTTCCTGTCCTGTCGGGACTACGCGCTGAGCCCCGACGGCAGCCGAGTTGCGGCCGCTGTGCAGATCGAGGAGCTTCCCGAAGCGGATGTGTTCAAGTTCCTCGAAGGGACCTGGACCGTGGTCGTCGATGAGGAGCCTTGGCCTAGGAAGTACCTCAACGTTTACACCCCCATCTTTTCCCTCGACGGCAAGCACGTAGCCGCCCAGGTGCGCACGGATGCCACCGACTACACCGCGGCAATCGACAACCAGCCGTGGGCGCAGGTCTTCACCTGTATTTGGGAGCCGCGCTACCGAACGGGCAGCGACGTCCTCTTGCCCGTTCGCCAACAGGGGGGATGGTTCTTGGCACAGAATGGCAAAATTCTGTGGCCGAGCAAGTATGTACAGCTCTGGCACGCGTGTGTCTCTCCCCAAGACGAGCGGATCGCGGCGGTGGTCGCCACAGCCTATGGCCGTTGGACAGTCGCTGTCGACGATGTCCCGTGGAAGACAACGTTCAGTGATATGGTCGCGGCCCCCGTCTTCTCCCCCGATGGCCACAAAGTTGCGGCCGCCGTTAAGCATGATGGCCGTTGGAGCATCGCCGTCGACGGTGTGCCCTGGATGCCAACCTTCGACATGGTTTGGGAGCCGGTTTTTTCACCGGGTGGGGAGTCCATCGCGACAATTGTCAAGGAGAACGGCAAACAGAGCTTGGTTGTCAATGGCCGGGTTCACAGCCGCAGCTTTGACCGCCTGTGGGCACCGGCATTCAGCCCGACCGGCAAACAGATACTGTTGCGTGGTGTCGATGGCACCCGAGTCATCCGCGAAGTGATCGCGACCACGGAGGTCTGAGAATGGACATCTACGAGGTTGTACGTGGCCCCCTGGTGTGGATCGCATTTTTAGGATTGGCGGGCGGCGTTGTTGTCAAGCTGTTGTTGATGGCGAGTCTCGCCAAAAAGGAAAAGACGGTCTTTCCAACCATGAGTGCGAGCCACGGCCTACGGTCGATTCTGCATTGGATCATGCCCTGGGGCAGCACCAACATGCGGGCGTGGCCGGTCATGACTACGGTGTCATTTGCCTTTCATCTGTGCCTTCTGGTGACACCTCTGTTTGTTATGGGGCATGCCGTTTCGTGGCAACAATCCTGGGGCATCAGTTGGTGGAGCCTGCCCGCCCTTGCCGCAGACATCATGACTCTGTGGGTCGTGTGCGGGGGCGTCTTTTTTCTGATTCGGCGTCTGACAGCTCCAGAAGTCCGCAACGTCACCACCTTCAAAGATGTCCTATTGATACTCTTGGTGATTTCTCCCTACCTCACCGCCTTTGTGGCCCATGAGCAGTGGTTCAATAACGATGTCATGATTGTCCTGCATATCGTTACGGGCGTTCTGTGGATGTTGGCGATTCCCTTCACATGGCTGTCGCACATGTTCTGGTTCGTGTTTACGCGTGCCTACATGGGCAGTGAGTTCGGCGCAGTGCGAAACGCACGGGACTGGTGATTCACTTCAACGAGGATTTGTGAATATGGACCTTCAAGATCAGGCCGTCCTGGACCGCGGAATAGATGAGGGACTCGAGAAGCTCACACCCGAGCGTATCGAAAAGGTTATCCGC
This sequence comes from Deltaproteobacteria bacterium RIFOXYA12_FULL_58_15, assembly GCA_001798605.1. Lineage (GTDB taxonomy): Bacteria > Myxococcota > XYA12-FULL-58-9 > XYA12-FULL-58-9 > XYA12-FULL-58-9 > XYA12-FULL-58-9. The sequence continues at coordinate 3,661 of MGST01000360.1, forward strand.
CACGTACTCGACAACGAGAGCGCCGCCCGACTCAAAGTCTATCTCGAGACCTGCGTGCATTGTGGGCTTTGCTCCGAGGCTTGCCACACCTATCTCTCCCGTGACAAGGACCCTGACTTCGCGCCTGTCGCCAAAGTCAAAGACACCCTGTGGGAGATGGTCAAACGCAAAGGAAGAGTCGACAAGGACTTGCTGCGTCGATCCGCACGCATTGCCTTCACCGAGTGCGGTGCCTGTCGCCGTTGCAGCATGTACTGTCCCTTCGGCATTGACATCGCCTACCTCATCATGACGGTGCGACGCATCTGCAGCCTTCTGCAGATTGTGCCGCAGTACTTGCAAGACACCACCAACAGCCACGCGGTGACATCCAACCAGATGTGGGTGCAGGCCGACGAGTGGATTGACACCCTCATGTGGCAAGAGGAAGACGCACGCGACTCATTTGCCGACGCGCGCATTCCCTTGGACAAAGAGGGCGCGGAGGTCATGTACTCGGTCATTGCGCCCGAGCCCAAGATCATGGCCCAGCTCCTTGGCAACATGGCTGTCATCATGAAGGCCGCCAACGTGGACTGGACAATGCCGAGTGCCGATGGCTGGGACAACAGCAACATGGCCATGTACTCCGGTGACTTCGAAGTCATGGGTCGAGTCGAGCGCGCTCATTGGGAGCGGGCGCGGGCGCTCAAGGTAGAGCGCGTGGTCATGGGGGAATGTGGCCATGCCTACCGCGGTGCCGTCTACGACGGGCCAAAATGGCTGGGTTGGCAGAAACCACCGATACCGATGATTCATGCTGTCGAGTTTTACTACGAGCTGATTCACAGTGGTCGGCTGAAGATACACAGAAAGATCACCGAGCCTGTCACCGTCCAGGATCCGTGCAACATCGTCCGTGGCCGCGGCCTCCATCACAAGTTGCGCTACGTCGTCAACGCGCTCTGCGAGAATTTTACCGATATGGATCCGCGCTACGAGCACAATTACTGCTGCGCCGCCGGTGGCGGCATCATCAACTGCGGGCCGCCGTGGAAGCTGTCGCGAATGAAGAGCATTCGTGTCAAGGCCGAACAAATGGCGGCGACCGGCGCGAAGATATGCATCACGCCGTGCCACAACTGCCACTCGGGCATCGAGGACATCATTGGCCACTACAAGTTGGGCATGCATGTGTCGTTCATCAACGAGCTGCTGGTCAAGGCCATAGCAGAGCCCCAAGGCTGAAGAGGAAACGAGATGCTGCACAAACACGTTCATGCCATTGTCTTTGTGGCCGTTGCGCTCGCGTCCCCAGGCTGCGGTTCCGAGACGACGGAGGCGAGTCGCTCCGTGTCAGCCATCGACCTCAAATTCCCAGGCGATCTCGAGCGTCCGACAGTCGTGTTCCCGCACCGGCAACACACGGCAGCGCTCGAGGCCAAGGGTTGCAAGACTTGTCACCCGGCCAACCAAGACGGGGGCATGTCACTCAAGTTTGCCCGCCAGAGGGACCCGGTGGACGCCGAAGAGTTGATGGATCTCTACCACGACACCTGCATCGGCTGTCATGAGGCGAACCCCACAGCGAAGACGGGGCCGGTCACCTGTGCCAATTGCCACAGGCGCGATGCGGGGGGCACATCGACGCGTGTTGCCATGAGCTTTGACTATTCGCTGCATGGTCGGCACGTGGCCACTGAAAACAACAAGTGCGAAGCGTGCCATCATGTCTACGACGAAACGACCAAGGAGCTGCGCTACGAGAAGGGCAAAGAGAGCGCATGCCGAGATTGTCACTCGGAGGTGGATGAGGGCAACAAGTTGTCGTTGTCCCACGCCTCTCACACCTCCTGTATTCGTTGCCACCAGGGGCACAAAGAAAAGGGGGAGAAGACGGGTCCCGATACCTGCACAGGTTGTCACGACGCAGAGAGCCTCGCCAAGATCGACAAGGTTGAGCCTCATGTGCGACTCCAACGGGGTCAGCCCGACGTCTCATGGGTGTCAGCGCCAGGTGCCACTTCGCCCATCGTCGCCTTCAACCACCTCGCACATGAGCCGCATACCAAGAACTGTTCAACGTGCCACCACGAAACCCTAGCGGCGTGCAGTGAATGTCATACGCTGACCGGCGATCCGAAGGGCAGGGGGGTGACCCTGGAGGGCGCCTACCATCACCCAACTTCGACCCACAGTTGCGTGGGGTGTCACCACGAGTCAACGAAAGTCCGGCAATGCTCTGGTTGTCACGGCATGCTCGCTGAAGGCCCCGCACAACGGTCGTGTAGAACCTGTCATGCTGGCCCCAGCCCTGCCGATGAGAGGCCCGAGGTGCCACCTGCCGCCGATCGGATCATGGAACCTCTGCCCGAGGTCTCGGCGACGTTCCCCTCCGAGGTCACCAT
>MGST01000361.1 GCA_001798605.1 Deltaproteobacteria bacterium RIFOXYA12_FULL_58_15
TCGCGATCACTTAGCCCTGTTTGCCTGCACCAGTAGGAAACTCACGCTAGGTGATTTGGCAGTATGTGGGCCTCTTCGATCGATCCACCGAAGGAAAAGTGAAGAGGATTGCGTTGCACTGTCAGGATTGTTTCCTTCTGCGTCGATCCACGATCCCTTCCAGTCGTGGTACAGGACGGGATCAACGCAATGATGCAGAAGACGCTTGGGGTCATTGTCCAGGGGCTTAGGTTCATTAATGATCCCATGCGACTCTTCTGCCGACAACTGCTCCAACTGTCTCATGCATCAACAACATCATCATGACCACACCCCCGGGACGCAAGCCCGGCTGGCCCAAGCTACTTGTTGGTGTCCCGATCGCCGGTTGCATGGCGGTAGGCGCGGTATCGTTCCCACACTTCGTCCACGTAACGAACCACAGCCGGACCGCGCACATAGCCGTGCTTTGCTTTGGCTGCATAATTGGCGCGGGCGAGTTTCTGTAATGCAGCGGCGACGTTGCCCCAGTTGTCGGGATCAGAACTCTCTTTGGCGGCAACCATTCTGGCGTCGGTCAAGTGTTCGGGACCGCACTCGAATGCCGCCACCGTTAGACGCAACCGATCCTCCTCTTTCTGAACTCCGACAAATTGCATCTGTAAGCGGCTGAGGTAATTGACCGCCGCGGCCGTCGCCGCGTTGGGGTCGGCGAGATCTGCAAATCCGAGTTCTCTCGCTTTGGCAGGCATCATGCCAAAGAGACCGCGGCCCTGATGTGAGCTCGACTTCGCGTCGAAATGGCTCTCTTGATAAGCGAGCGCTGCCAAGAGACGCCAGTCAAATCCGAACTGACGCTCTGCAGCTTTGAACCAATCGTCGTGGGCTGAGATCTTTCCTTTCTGTTTCGACGTCAATTTGGCGTCGCGCCGCGGTAGCTTGCGCCCCTCCACTTCGTAGTAACGACGATACACGGTGCCGAATTCGCCCGTAGCACGAACGCGGGTGAGAAAGGAGTTCACAGCATCCATCAAGTCGGTGGCATCCTTGTTGACCGCCCAGGCGAGTGGAGTCGGATCGCTGACGCGAGGACCGACCACAAGGTTGGGAAGATAGGCTCGATTCTCCAAACAGATGTGCTTGTCACATAGGGTGTAGGGAATCCGGCCGGCCGCAACTTCCTCTATGATTTGCTCCGTTTCGAGGCCTTCCCCCTCAATGACGATATCAATGGGCGGGCGGCCGACAGATACAAACAACCCGCTGAGTTCCTCGAGTCGATTGAAGTATCCAGAATTACGACGCACGTGCACTCTTTTGCCGGAGAGATCTTCAATGTCGTCAATCTCCGGTGTGCCCTTGCGCCACACCGCCCGCATGTGCGCCAGTGCGTAGGGCCGCGTGAACTGAACCAGCACCTGGCGCTCGGCGGTCACTGTCATCCCTGCACCAGCAATGTCACCGTTGCCCTTCTGCAACTCGGTCAGCACCTCGCTCCAACTCTCGGGTACAACCACGTCGAGTTCCACGCCGAGCTCCGAGGCAAAAAGCGCGGCGAGCTCATAGTCGAAGCCCATGGGGCGTCCGTGCAGTACAAAATAGCTCGTGCCGTTGTTGCGGGTGAGGAGCCGAAGCTTGCCCCTTTGTCGGATGGATGCGAGGCCAACGGCAGCGACTGTCGCATTCTCCGTGACACCGAGGTGCTCCTGCGTGCCCGCGGATGGTTCGCAGGCGGCTGCGAACAGAGCAAGGATACACAGACAAGGGCTTCTCATTGGGTCCACCCTACCATGGGGGATGACAATGGCACCAACACCGTGGAATCGTCACAGGAGAATCAAAAAGATGAACGCGGCCAACGTCACCAAAAAGAGTGCGAAGACTCCGATCACCACCCACTGAAAACGGGGTGCCGGTTTGACCTCCTCGAGTAACTCCCCGTCGATTGCGCCCAGGAGATCCTCGCCAGCATCAGCAGGAGCGACCACCGGCTCACCGTCGTCAGCAGGCGAAGGGGAGTCATCGTCCGCCTCGTCGGGGTTGTCGTCTGTGCCAATATCACCGGCATCATTCTCACCGGCGTCATTTTCACCGGCATCCCCTTCTGCGGCCAATGCCGTTTCGTTTCTGACTGGTGCCGTTGGGCGATGCTGCGGACGCAGAACCTCATAGCCGGGGAGGTGCAGACCCTCCGTGAGGGCCGCATCGGGATCGATGAAGACCAAGCGGGCCGGACCCAGGGTCACCTCGTCCTTGTTGCGCAGGAGCAAACTACCGGCGACGAGCTCATCATTGACCAGAACACCGTTCTTCGAACCCAGCTCGTGTATCGTGTAACCGCGCCAGTCCCGGGTGATCTTGGCATGCTCGCGGGATACGTTCTGTTCACGAATGACCAGCTCGCATTCTTTCGACCGCCCCACGACCCACTCCGTAAGAGAATCGACCAGCTCTAGACGTTCCCCCTCGGCCACCCCGGTGAGGACACGGAAATGGGCACAATCTCCTCCCGAAGCGAAGATCCCTTGGACAGCTTGTTCGGCAACGGCTCGAGTTCCCCCGGGATCTGCGGCGACGCTCAGCTCACCGTCTATATGGCAAGTGATGCGCACTTTCGTGAACTCGATGACATCACCATCTCGCAACACACGCTTCTCACCAGGGCTGAGGCCTCTTCCGTTGAGGATGGTGCCATGACTGGAGCGCAGGTCCTCGATGGTGAAGATTCCCTCAGACTCCTCGATGCACGCATGACGCCGAGAAACCGTGGTCAACGGTATCTGCAGGTCGGCAGAGTTGTCCCGACCGATTATTGTTTTGCCCCCGCCTGACTCATAGGCAAGGGCTCGGGGCTCTTTGTCGTCGAGCTCGATGAGGCCGGTCAATCGAATCACCTGCACAGCCTACCAGCAATGCGGCCACACCGGAACTTTCTGCCCAATGTTGCTGACAGCAGAGATCGACCCGCAGCCGGTTTTGTCGCCAAAAGGAGCGGTTCAATCGAGAGACATCACTTGCTCGAGCACCTCCAACGGATCGAGCGCCCTGCCCCACCGGTTGATCTCGAAATGAAGGTGCGGCCCCGTACTGCGGCCGCTGTTGCCGACTCTCCCAATTGCCTGCCCGGAGCGCACCCGCGTCCCCGGCTCGATCAGAACCTGGGACAAATGGGAGTAGACTGATCGGTATCCTCCGGCATGATCGATCACAACTCGGCGGCCATGCCCAGCGCACCAGTCAGCCTCGGAGATGACGCCGTTGGCACTGGCGACAACCACTGTCCCATATTCGGCATCGAGATCGACCCCCGCATGGTAGCGAACCCCTCCGTCAATGGGATCTATTCGATCGCCAAAAAGGCTGTTGATCCCCACCGCCGGAATCGGCCAACCGAATTGCAGACAGTTACAATCGACGCCGTATCCACCGATCTGCTCGGGTTGAACAACGGTTTCATTTGTGGACGGAGTCTTGAAATCAATCGTCTGCTCTTCATAGAAGGCTGGCCCCCCCACCGCCCTCGCCTTGTCCGCGGGCATCGTAACACCGGCAGCCCGTGGCCAGACCATCTTCCTTTGCCCACTGCCGCATGCGACCAGGGGAAGGAGAAGACAAAGGAACACGGGCGCAGACATACCCACATGCTAACCAACTGGAGGCCACCCGCCAAGTATTGGGAGGTCTCAGATGTTTCCTGATTTCCAGGCGTAGTATCCCCAGCGGGCGAAACTCACCAGCCACAAAAGTAGCGGCTTGTTGGTGGGATAGGGAACGATGCCGTCGCCCTCGGGTACTGGTTCCCCAATGGCTGAGAGCACAGCACGAGTGTGCGCGCCTCGCATGGGCGGTGTTTCTATGTCCACAATGGGTGTCATCGAAAATGCCAGCGGGTTGCGCACAAAGGTCAACTCCTGATCGATGCCAGGATATTTTCGCCGATACACCATGGGTATTGGACCCCTATCCAAGCGACGGACGTCCTCCACAATGTGACGGACACTGCGATTCTCGACGAGACTGACTGTTCGACCAAAACCGGCCCGCACCACCGCGGATCGCAGCGCCTCAAGGCGATGCTTGCCGAAATAGGGTCGAGCATGGGTCAACAATTCCTCGGGGGAGCAGGTCATCGCGGCATGAACTCCTGCCGCATCCAACCAACGGCGCAGGTCATCTGCAGGGCCAGCCACGCAGACATACCCACCCTTCGTCTTAACAACGTCAGCCAGTTGCCTACGTCCTGGGTCATCGTCAACCGAGATTCCGCGCTCGATCGCACGTGCGATCAATGCCTGCCGCTGTGAGGCTGCAATGCGGTGAATCTGAAACAACACCGCAACGCTAGTCAAATGAGTGGCGACAAACGTCCCTTCCTTGTTCTGCACCTGACGGTAGAGTCCCAAAAGAGTGGCAAAGGCCCCCAACAAACCGGAGCCAATGTCGATGATAGGAGATGGCAGGAGCTTGGGCCGTCCGCCGCGGGCATAGGCGACCTGTATCCCCGTCACCGCCTGTACGACCTGCTCGAACCCAGGTCGATCTCTCCATCCTCCTTCATTGCCATAAGCATTGAGGTGGGTACAAACGAGCTCGGGGTAACGACGGTGCAGCGTATCTGGATCAATACCTATGACCCGAGCCAAATCGAGATTGCGGTAGTTTTGAATGAACGCATCGGGCCGAAACGAATCGATGATGCTATTGAGCTGAGCCTTACCGGCATCGTCGGAGAAATCGAGAGTCATGGAGCGCTTGCCAGCGTTGAACACGAGATGGAACGACAATGCCCAATCGAGTTTTGTCAGACTCTGCACCGACAAGACATCGGCACCGAGTTCCGCGAGCACGCGAGCGGCACACGGTCCAGCGATGATGCGAGATAGGTCGAGGACCCGGATCCCCTCGAGCGGATGACGCAGCGGTTGTGGGCCACCTGTGCAGACGGGGATCTCCCGTTCGCTCCATCGATCGATGATCTCCCCGCTCTCGACTTGCACGCGGGGCACAACGAGTGGCGGATACTCGGCACAGGCGACTCCCGGCCCTGGCGCATTGAGCTCACCAAAAACGGGATCATCAACGATGCAAGCGTCGGTCATGCCTGCTTCAGCGCTGTCTGTGAGCCACTCGTCGATGGTACGCACTTTGATACAACAGATCTCTCTGGCAAGAACCTCCTCCCACTCATCAGCCGTACGGGTAAGGAATATCTTCTCGTAGACCTTCCGAATCTTCTTCGCCTCGGGAATGCTGGTTACCTGGCTCGGATCCCTGAGCGTCTCCTCAGACATGATGGAGCGCAGTCGCTCAACTTCTTCGACAAATCCCTCACCTTCGAGAATCTCGAGAATGCGTGTGTTGTGGGCTGGCAAAGTCACGTGCAGATAAACCCATCGCTCATCGCGGCAACGCCATACACTCATAAATGGGGTACCGGCCATCTTCAGTGGCAAAAACCCTCTGGGTACCCCCGCCTTGACGAACACCTGCAGCACCTGAGCGCACAAATTTGCCTGATATTGTGACGTATCGACGTGCTGCCCTCTGCCCGTACGGAAGCGGGCAATCAGCGCGGCCACGACGCCGTTGACCGCGTAGAGGGCAGACATCACCGAGCCGATGGGAAAATCGTGGTACAAAGGCTTGCCCAATGGCTTCTCATAGAGAAAACCGGCCATGCCTGCAGCAGCCTCGTTGTGGGGCCCGCCCCCGCGTGGATCTCCCAATGGAAATTCTCTCAACGAACAGCTCACCAACCTGGGGTTCGCATGTTCTCGAATCCGATCGAAATCGAGCTGGGCACGACTGAGAATTCCAGGTGGCAAATTCTCGACTACGACGTCTGCCCGCCCAAGGAGCTGGAGCAGCACAGCCCGACCCTCTGGTTGTTGGAGATCCACCACAACCTCACTCTTGCCACGCGCCAACATTCCATCGAGAACGGGATCGGTGCTCGACCCAAACACCACTCGAACGACCTCGGCACCCTGTTCCGCAAGGAGCATGCCCACAAGAGGTGCAGCAATGCTCTGACCGAGCTCAACGACACGGGTACCAGCCAACAGGCCATTATCGCTTGTCGGTTGCGTCATGGTGCACACCTCGACCCCTTTTTACCATCAAGCGGAGATGCGAATCTCCAGATCGTCCCAGTCGGGCTCGGTAGACAAATCAATGCTTCTCCTCGACAACGAAATATCCAAATGGCAACGATCAAATACCGACGCCCAACAACAAAACAACAAAAATCGCACCAGGACCGAGATCGGGATGAGAGCCCTGTGCCACACCGACTCCGAGGTGAGTGATTGTTGTGTCCGCTGCCACCCTCTCTGGACCTATCTGACTCAAATCACCGACAGCCACAACCATTGCCCGAATACCCTTGTAACGGCCAGCCACAGGTTTGAGCATGTCCGGATCCTGCAACAGCTTCGCCTCCGCGGCTCCCCGTTTGGCAATCTCCTGCGCCCCTTTTTGCGCGATGCGATCGAGAGCTTCATCTGCGCGCAATCTCCGCGCCGCTCGCAAGCGTTTACCCAATTGCTGCTGTGCCTTCGCCAAATCGAGGCGGGGCGGCGAAAGGGTGAACAGCTCAGTCACCAACAGATCATCAGCCACGCCATCGCTTGCCGACACGACGCCCACACCCACATGCGTCGCCTGCGCCGAAAGAATGTTTGCCCGATGCCCGGGACTGTTCATAAGACTTCGATGCGCCTCGTCCACGCTGGATGAACGAGCCAAATTCTCTTGGACCAGCGGACGGACAATTCCAGCCCGTTTCAGTCGGTCGTAAGCGGCCCCAGAGATGGCAGACACATGCACAACCTTGCCCGTACGCACCATCTCCTCACTGTAGGAACGCGCCACCGCGGCGACATCGGCATCAACCTGCAGCTCCGACAAACCTGCCCTCAGACGCTCTGCGTTGATCAGACCAATCAATCGCGATTCTTGAGCGTCGAGATCGCCCAAATCACCTGCCCCAACCGTCTGCGTCTGGAGTTGACGGGGCGGCACTCGACCGCAGTATATGGGAAAGTTAGCAAGCACGGTGGCACCCTCATTGGCTGCCGCCGATACCTCGAGGCGTATTGCGTCACCATCACACGACAGTTCGGCTGTGAAACCGCCCTTGCCCCAACGCTTCACCGGGACCTCTACCACCTCACCGCTATCACGGGTGACAAAGACAACCGGATCCGCATATGGAACATGGACCTGCCCACGCAAGCGCACCCGCGCCCCCTGGGGGACCGATCGCGGCACTGGATCCAAGGTCAGGTGACTGACCTGCATCGCCGCAATCACCACACGCTCACTACCCTGTCGATCTGCAACGCCGATTCCCAGCCACTGATACGTTGACGTGGCGATGATGTCCCGCAGTCGTTCGGCGACAACCTGCGCCAGGGCAACATCGTCACTTCGCGTCGTGAACATAACGAGCAGGTGCGGAGTCGGCTCGACAATGCCGTGGTGATGCAGGGCAAACTCAATGGTGCCGTATGCCAACGGCTCCCGCGACACAAAAGCGGCGAGATCACTGACGGCGGCGGCCAGCCGAGAATCCCACGTTGGTGCGTCGTTTCCCAATTGGGCCAGTATCATCTCGATGGCGGGCGTCTGCCCATCCTTTTCGTTTTCACGCTGCCCATACTTTGCTGCTCCCGGCGGTGCCGGCACAAACAATCTTCCAACGGCGGACGGTGCAGGAGTGGATAGCTCGGTCTGTTGCGACCGACCCTGATGCACCAGTGCCGCACAGCCGGTCGCCAACAAAATGACGACGATGAACGATTTGCGACGCATCCCACACCCTATCCCTCCCGTGTGCCGCAGGGAACCCGAGCTGAGCGACCACGTTCTTGACCCCCAACCCGGTGTCGACTAGGCGTTTGGGTGAAAACAGCCATCCACCCGGAGGAACTCTATGCGATCCGTACCCTTGTTGCTGATCACCGCCGTTACCTTCTCATCAGCCTCGGCCCTCGCCGACGACTCTTTGCAGCTCACCGCCGGTACGATGCAGCTCGGCGGCACCATGACCTTCGACACCGTTGTGGCCATGCCCAGTCAGGGCGACAGTGCCACTGGATTTGAGCTCGGACTCGCACCCGAGTTTGGCTATTTCATCATCGACAATCTGGAGCTGACCGCAGGTGCCGGCTTGGAATTGTTCTTCGGCGACTATTACCGCGCGGGTTCCACTCTTGTGGGCTTCAACGTCGGCGCGAGATACTTCGTCGACCTGCAGCTTCCCATGCTCCCTTATGGTGGTGCCCGTCTGGGGATGAGCTTCAACATCCCAGATGCTGGCGACACAACAAAGTCACTCTTTCTCGAGCTGCCCATAGGTGCCCTGATTCCGCTCAATTCACACGTCGCCATCGATGTCGGTCTTCGGGTTGTCTACGCCAAGTCATTGGAAGAGGGCGGAAGCGCTTCTTTGTGGATTCCCATCGGTTATTTTGGCGTCCAGGCGTTCTTCTAGACATCGCGAGAGCCACAGCCGAACGTCGGTGGATTACCGCTTGGGATTGGGGCACCGTTGCCATGGCGGGCAGAAGCAACACCTCAAGACCCATTTCTTTGTATGTCTCCACAGCCTCAGAGAGGCGAGGCATCAGCCGCGCTGGCCCTGACGGGCCTGTTGAGTCAGGATGTGATGCAGGTTGTGCACCCATTGATCTAGGGCAGAGTTGCGATAGCGGTACTTACCAAAGGAAAACGTGGCCCACTGTTTCCCATGGCGGTCGGCGTAGTTCTCGGCCGTCATCCGCCCATAGGGAAAGACCTCCAGCGCAATGACTTCGCGGGCCCGCTCGGCAAGTGGTCGTTCATTCATGACCGTCTCCCAGAATGAATCAGAGCCGCAATAACCACAGCCGTTGGCAGATGGCAATAATTGTTTAAGTTAATGAATCCTCAATAATCAAGCAACCACCCACGCTCCCCACGTGGACATTAGAATTTACGAGTTGTTACATGCCAAAACGTGGATCTCTTGGCATTGGTGGACTACCATTTCCCACAGATCTTGTATTCGTGAGCAGTCGTTGACGACAGGCGAACTCCGTTGATGCCCCATTGCCACACTCCTCACACCTGATTCGTTTTCACTTCCAGGAGAAGATGAATGCGTAAGTTTCTGCTGCAGTTCCGACTGACGCTGACCGCTGTGATGTTCACAGCTGCCATTGCAGAGGCACAATCTGTCCCTGCCGGTGTGCAGGAGTACTACGTGATCGGCGATGCCGAGCAGATCTATGAAATGATCCAGGCCATGGTCGGGGGTGGCAATGGCGGCTGCAACACGACGACGACCCTCACCGCCACCACGGACATTCAAACCGTCATCTACGATCATTGGGAAGACGGCTACGACCCGAACCCGTATTCCACAGCGACGAAGCAAACGACGACGCTCATTATTGGGGATGGCGACGCCAGTAATGGTTGCGCATGTGACTTCACATCCAGCACCACAGATACGGATGATGTCATCTCCTTGGACGAGGCCCTCAGTTGGAAATCACGTGGAGCCGGCACCACCGCGATCACCGACTATGTCCCATACCCACGAAACGCCACCACTCCGCAGCTAAGATACGATGGCCGCGACCGCATCATCGTCGTTGGCGGCCCGGTCAACCTCGTGCACGCCATTGATCCGCGCAGTCAATACATCGGCGATGCCATGGGGATGTTGCCACGCCAGCTCATGGGCAACCACACCAGCTACGTCGTTCCCATGGGTGCCGACCTACATGACTTCGATCATTATCATCCATTCGACTACGTTTACCTCATGCTCTTGAGCTACGACGACAATGTCACGGTCAACGTCGACAATCGCCAAGGCCAAGCTGACTCGACGGTCTCCTTTCAACTGAGCACCGGCGACACCTGGTCGAGTCTGGGCAAGATCAATTTGACTGCTGCGCCGGCATCGGCCATCAGCATCCGCTCTGGCACGAAGGTCACCGCCAGTGGCCCTGTTGCGGCCCTAGTGATTACGGGCGGCAGTGGCACCTACCAGTCACGGTTCTACTCACTGCTACCCGAATCGCTGTTCTCCAATGACTACGTCATTCCTGTGCATGGGGACCGACCCAACGTCAACGGCGACCATCCACAGAACATCTACATCTACAACCCCGATCCGGTGAACAATCTCAACGTGCAAGTCTACGACACGACTCACAACGGCACCAACATGGTGGTCCTGCCGCAGAAGCTCATGGCCTACACTCAATGGAATCCCATCGGCCCCAATGATCCGGTGCCGCAACAAAGCACCGTGCGATTGGTGGCAGATCGTCACTTTTGGGGTGTCGGCGCAATCGACTACCAGGCCACTTCCCATGATTGGGGCTACTCCTTCGTGCCCACGAGTCTCTTGACCGACACCATAGGCGTTAGTTGGGCCCCAGGTAACCGTTTCGATCCGACAACCCTCGATAGTGAGAACGGGTCGCCGGTGTGGATCTCTCCCCTCATGGACAACACCACCATCAAAGTCGATTGGGATGCCAATGGTGTCTACGACAATACCTACACCGTCGACACCCTAAGCGCCCTACGTCTCTACGACACCAGCGACCGTGATCAGACCGGCATGCGTGTTTGGGGAAGCAACAAATTCGTCGCTGCATACGGTCAAGACCCGGATGTCGCCAGCGCTAGCGGTGATGTGCTCGACCTCGGTTATGAGATTATGCCACAGGATTTTCGTTTCCTCGAACAGGTGCTCTCCGTCGAGGCCACGAGCGACAAGTACAACGTGCCACAAACCGGCGCACCTTCCAGCGATCCCGTGACAATCACGTTGTACCTGCGCACCGGACTGTCGTCTCCTGCTCAAGTTGTCTCCGACCTCGCCGCCAGCTTCACCTTGCCCACCAACTGGTCCTATGAAGCCGGTTCCACCCTCGTCAACTTCGCCAGCAGCAACACCGACACCGCCGACCCATCGTTCTCTGTCGGCACCCTTGCCTGGGACTGGTCATCGCTGGGCGAGACCATGACTGGAACCCAGCTAACAACCCTGCAATTTGAGATCACCATCGCTGGAGGTGCTGGCACTGATGATCGCTACGACTTCGAGGCCACCGCAACAGGCACCTACGACAGCCGCCCCTACAACCCCCGCGACGATCTCACCATTATCAAGTCTCCCCTGGATATCACCCTTACCGTCGGCAACGTCGAACGTTCCGGCTCGTCGAGCGCTCGTCCGGGCGAGCACCTGATATACACCTCCACGGTCACCAACGACTCGGCATCGACCGTGAACGCCGACATTCGCATACCCGTGCCATTCGACACCACCTGGAGCGATCTGCACGGTGGCACCTACGACGGCGCATGCAATTGCGCAATCTACTCGGTAACCCTCGATCCCGCTGGCGGTGCCAGTGACAGCTTGAGCGTCCAGCTCGAAGTGCTCCTCTCAGATGACGCCGCCGTTGGTGGCTCCATTAGCAATCAGGCTCGCGCTGACGTCGGTTTGGCCACCGAGCTCATCAGTGCACCTGCTGTCATGGATATCGACGCCCCGGTCCTGGCCGCAACCCTCAGTGGTCCTTCCGTTGCCGGACCTGGTTGCCCATTCACCTACAATGTTCGAGTCACCAACACAGGCAATGAGAATGCCACCGGCATTGCCGTAGACATGCCCATACCCTCGTATACGTCCTATGTGGCCGGCACCATGACTCTCGATGTCAACGACACCGCCACCACGAACTCACTCTCCTGCACCGATGCCAGTGGCGGCGACTGCTCATTCACCACCGGCCCAGACACAGTCTCCGTGCTGCTCACTTCTCAACCTTTGGTGCCGAATGGTTATCTCATTTTCACTTTCCAAGTTGATGTCACAGGCACCGCAAGTGACAACATTGCGGCCGTAGCCACCACGCGAGCGGCACAGCTACCCCCAGCTCCCTTCGTCATAACCAGCAACGTCGTCGACACAGATATCGATGACTCAGGAGATTCAGACGGCGACGGTTTGATCAACGGCATTTGCAGTGATGTGGCCGCCTCGTGCACCATCTCCACGACTTCAGAAGGCTGCCTCGGCACCAATCCCTACGACGCCGATAGCGACGACGATGGCTACCGCGATGGCGACGAGCTGGCCGCAGATCCCTACCCAGGCGTCCTTCGACCTGCCATCACCAATCCCCTCGACTGGGACAGTGACAATGATGGACTGCCCGATGGTCTCGAAGTTGGCGTGTTCTCTGCGGGGTCCGACACCGACACCTCGGCCGGTCATTTCGCATCCGACACAGACGTTGGCGCGACGACAACCGATCCCAACGACCCCGACACGGACGGTGGTGGCGTCCTCGACGGTGCCGAAGACACCAATCGCAATGGAACTTTTGATTCCGCCGACGTTGGCGATCCCAACGAATGGAATGACGATGACGCTGACGCCGATGGCTTGACCAATGTCGAGGAGGACAGCAACGCCAACCATACCTTTGACTCTGGCGTGCAAAATGAGACCGACTGGAATGACGCCGATAGCGACGACGATGGCATCCTCGACGGCGATGAGGGCAACAACCCGGGTGATTGGGCTCTGGATACCGACAGCGACGGTTGGATCAACGCTCGTGATCCCGACAGCGACGACGACGGCATCTACGACGGCACCGAGGTCGGTCTTTGCGGCGTGCCCCACGCCGACACCACTGAATCTGCCGGGTTCTACGTCGAAGACGCCGACTGCGGTGTCACTTACACCGATATGCTCGACAGTGATTCAGACGGTGACAACCTCGATGACGGCACCGAAGATTCGGGTTTTGGGGACGGCCGCGACTACAACGGCCGATACGACGGTGAGCCCGAGACCATGGCACACAGCGCCGACACCGACAACGACGGCAGCAACGATGACGTCGACTGCAGCCCCTGGAACAGCGCAATTTATCAGGGAGCAACAGAGACCTGCAACGGCGTCAACGACGATTGCGATACGGAGTTCGATGAGAACTTCGACTCAGACAATGACACCTACACAACCTGCGGCACCCTCACTACGACCGGTGCCAGCGTCGCGGCGGACTGCAACGACGGCGTCGCAGCGATCTATCCGGGAGCGGGCGAAGCATGTAACGGCTTCGACGACGACTGCGATACAGAGTTCGATGAGGACTTCGACTCGGACAACGACACCTACACAACCTGCGGCACCCTCACCACCACCGGCACCACAGCCAATATCGATTGCGACGACACAGATCTGACCTCGAATCCTGCTGCCCTTACCGAGCTATGCGACGGCAATGACAATGACTGCGACGGCGCAACACCAGCCGAAGAGATTGACAACGACAGCGACACCTACGTCGAGTGTATGGGCTGGCATGACAGCCAGGGCGATCATGATGCTATCACCGGAAGCGGCGATTGCAACGACAGCAATGCCGCCATCAACCCAGCGGCAACTGAGATCTGTGATGCCATCGACAACAACTGCAATACTTCCACAGATGAAGGCTTCGATGGCGACGTCGACGGCGTCACCGTGTGCGGCCCCGACGGTATCGATGGCTCGCCTGATGACGACTGCGACGACTTCGATGAGTTCACGAACCCAACGTTGCCTGAGCTCTGCGATGGCAACGACAACAACTGCGACACCGTCGTCCCGACAGATGAGACCGACGACGACGGCGACGCTATTGTCGAGTGCTCTGTTTGGCACGACACCCAAGGCGATAACCCAGAGATTCTCGCAGGGGGCGACTGCAACGATGCCAATGACTTCGTCAACCCTAACGTTGCGGAAATCGAGTGTAACGCGGTCAACGATGATTGCAATTCTGCCACCGTCGACGACCCCAACTCGGCGGACGACGACGACGACGGTTACACGGTGGAGTGTAACCATGACTGCGATGACACCAACTTCTTCATTCACCCCAATGCCGAGGAACACTGCGACGACACCGTGGACAACAACTGCGACACGCTGACCGACGAAGAGGACACCGTTGCCTGTGTTCCGGACTGCCCCGATCTCGACGGCGACGGCTATCGCGATCCATCTTGTGGCGGCACCGACTGTGATGACAGCAATCCGTCCATCAAACCGGATGCTGGCGAGGACTGCACTGATGGCATCGACAATGACTGCAATGGGCGCGCCGACACGTCCGACCCATTATGTCCACCAGGCTGTGCCGACGTCGATGGCGACGGTTATGAAAACCGCATCTGCGGCGGCTCTGATTGCGACGACGATCGCAGAGACATTCATCCAGCACAAGCAGAGAGCTGCACAGACGAAGTCGACAACGACTGCGATGGACTTGTCGATTTTGCTGATGCCTTTGAATGCGTGGCCGACTGCGATGATGCTGATGGGGACACCTTCCTTGACCAAGCCTGTGGTGGTACCGACTGCGATGACACCAACCAATTCATCAACCGAAATGCAGCGGAAGATTGTTTTGATGGACGCGACAACAACTGCGATGGCGCAGTCGACGGAGACGACAATGAGTGCTCCGCCGACTGTCCCGACGCCGATGACGACAAGTTCCGCGACCATGTTTGCGGCGGAACCGACTGCGACGACACCACCGCGTTCGTGAGCCCGGGCCTCATCGAAAACTGCGCCGACGGTGTGGATAACAACTGCGATGACCTCACCGATGCCGAAGACGTCATCGCCTGTCCGGCCGGTTGTGCAGACGCCGATGCCGATGATTATCCCGACGCCAACTGTGGTGGAACTGACTGCAATGACAACAGCAACGTCGTCAACCCCAACGCCCACGAGAATTGTTTCAACAGCATCGACGACAATTGCGATGGACTCATCGACTTCGAGGACACCTTGTCGTGTCCAGCGAGCTGCATCGATGCCGATGTCGATGGCTTCCTCGACGTTGCCTGCGGTGGTGACGACTGCGACGACGCGAACCCACACGTCAATCCCAACGCCGCCGAGCATTGTTCGAACACAACGGACGACAACTGCGACGGCCTCGTCGATGGGGAGGATCCCGCAGACTGCCCAGCGGGTTGCGACGACGATGACGGCGATGGCTACCGAGCGTCCACGTGCGGCGGGACCGACTGCAATGATGATGAGGACGCGGTCAATCCCAACGCTAACGAGATTGACTGCGACACCACCGACAATGACTGCAATCCACTGACGCCCGATCTGCCGGACCACGATCGGGACGACTCTGTCGCTGATTCTTGTTCGGGTCTGGACTGCAACGACCTGGATCCCCTGATCAATCAAGATGCGGGTGAGAATTGCGAGGACACCCTCGACAACAACTGCGACGGCTTCACCGACGCTGACGACGCGTTGTGTCCTTTTGGCTGTCCCGACCTCGACGGCGACGAGTACTTCGACCAGGCCTGCAATGGCTCTGATTGCGACGACGCCAACCCGATCGTCAACCCAGGCACTGGAGAGCACTGCAGCGATCGCATCGACAATGACTGCGATACCCTGACCGACGATGAAGATATTGGGGATTGTCCGCCGGGCTGCGTCGACTTCGATGCCGATGGCTTCCCCTCAGCTTTGTGCGGTGGCACCGACTGCAACGACGGAAGCTTCGACGTCAACCCTGTGGCTGGTGAGCATTGTGATGACGACGTTGACAACGACTGTAACGGTCTCGTCGACTGGGATGATCCTGCCTCCTGCCCGACAGGCTGCGCAGACGCCGACGGCGACCATTACCTCGACGCCGAATGCGGTGGATCAGACTGCAACGATCAGAATGCGGGCATTCACCAAGGTGCGGGCGAGCACTGCTTCGATGATGTCGACAACAACTGCGATGGTCGAGTCGATGCCAACGATCCCTTCTGCCCGGCAGGCTGTGCTGACGCCGATGGCGATGGTTATGAAGACGCGGCCTGTGGTGGTTCCGACTGCGACGATAGCGAAGACGCTGTCAATCCTGGTCGCGTCGAGCTCTGTATCGACGCCGTCGACAATAATTGCAATGGCGACGTGGATTTCACGGATCCCGCCTGTCCCCCCGGTTGTGATGACGGCGATGGTGATGGCTATTTGGACGCCGCCTGTGGCGGCCAAGATTGCAACGACACCAACTCGTGGATTTTCCCCGGGGGCGGCGAACACTGTGAGAATGGAGCTGACGACAACTGCAATGGCGCCGTCGATGAAGAAGATGCCTTCTGTCCACCAGAGTGTGATGACAACGACGGGGATGGCTACGTCGATGCGGTATGTGGCGGCTCCGACTGCAATGACAGCGCTGCAGCGACACACCCCGCGGCGGGCGAGCACTGCAGCGACAGCGTCGACAACGACTGCGATCTTCTGGTTGACGACGAGGACGTTGTTGACTGTCCGGCGGATTGCATCAGCACAGATGTAGACTTCGATGGTTATCCTGGCTGGATCTGCGGCGGCACCGATTGCAACGACACCGATTCAGACATCAACCCTGGCGAGGTCGAAAGCGTCTGCAATGGCATCGACGAAGACTGCAACCCCGCGACTCCCGATGACATGTTCCCCTCGGACGCAGATCTCGATGGCTTCACGATTGGCTGCGGCGGCGACTGCGATGACGACAACGCATTTGTCAACTACTCCGCTGCCGAGCGCTGTGATGATGGACTGGACAATGACTGCAATAACGTCGCCGACAGTGAGGATGCCGCGTGTCCGCCCGACTGCGCCGATGCGGACGGGGACGGATTCCGCGACGTTGCTTGCGGAGGCACGGACTGCGACGACCAGAACTACTCGGTGAACCCCTCGGGCGGGGAGCACTGCGGCGACGGCATAGACAATGACTGCGACGATCTGGTCGACGGCAGCGATCCCGGCTGCAATCCATCTTGTGCAGATGTGGATCTGGATTTTTACCACGACTCGGCGTGCGGTGGCTCCGATTGCGATGACACCAGCGCGGCAGTTCATCCTGGTATGGGCGAGCACTGCGGCGACGGCATAGACAACGACTGTAACGGTCTCATCGACGAGGATGACGTTGGCGGTTGCCCCTTTGGCTGTGCTGATCGGGACGGGGATGGCTATCGCGATACCGAATGCGGCGGCTCCGACTGTGACGACAATCTCAACGCTGTCTACGCTGGTGCCCCAGAGCTGTGTGACGGCTTTGACAACGATTGCGACGGCGTTTTCGACGAGGGCTTTGTCGATGTAGATGGGGATGGCGTTGCCGATTGCATCGATGAGGATCTAAACGGTGACGGGTGGCGCGACGATGTTGGTATTTCTGGCGGCGGCTGCACCTGCGGTGCGACGACGAGCGGTGCCAGTGGAGGCACGTCATGGCTGTTGATGCTCATTCTGCTCTGGTTCCTCCCTGCTCGACGCAGGAGCCGGCGCTGAGATTGGAACGGGGTTGCGCGGGCCTCTGTGCCCTTCTCATCCTCCTTGGCTGCGAACCAGGTCGGGTGCTGTTCACAGCGGCTGCACAGTCATCGGACGGTGATGAAGTTTGGGCAGATGCGGGTGATGCGCGCGCAGGGGACTATGCCGTGGGCGATGTGAGCGTGCCCGATGGAGGCGAACCGGGTGGTGATGCGCCCGGGGATGCCACACCACCTGCGACACTGCAGATTTCCGTGGTTGGCCAACCGGGATCCGGCCCCGGCCCGATTAATGACATCGACCTCGTTGTCACCAAGCAAGACGGCAACCAGAGTGACGATATCAGTTGCCAATACGATTGCGATCCCAACAACGGATTGAACTTCCTGGGTGGAGCGGCCGGACCAAGCCCCCTCACCCTGACCACGGCATGTGACTACACTTCGGTCGGCACCCACCTGGCAACCGTGCGCTGCGCCCAGGGAGCGGCCTCTGACGTGCTGGCGACTGCACAGGTATATGTTTCATTTGCGAGCTCCGGCACCATTGCCGCCACCCTGGTGGCGAGCCGGACGACGGGCACCTTTCCACTTGCGGCACAGTTTGATGCCCGTAGCACCGACTGCGACGGCGACGGAGCCATGGGCGAATGGATCGATGATCTCATGCTTTGTCGCTTTGAGTGGTCTTTTGGCGACGCCAACGTCGGCAACTGGTCCCAGGGGGCTCAGACGGTTGCCGGTGGGGCCGGACCTTCGAGAAATTCAGACACTGGTTTTCTTACGGCTCACGTTTTTGAATCTGGAGCGTGCTCTCCCACGTGCAATGCCACTCTGACGGTAACAGATCCACTCGGCAATTCGGGTATAGCAACGGTCGAGATTACTCCAGAATCACCCGAGGTGAGCTACGCAGGTGCCAACACCGTCTGTGTCGGCCAGAACGCGGTTCCAACGGCTGGCGCTGACGGTTGCCCCGCTGGTGCCACCGTTTTGCAAAGCGCAGACTTCGATGCCATGGTCAGTGGCCACATCGGCTCCAACATGCGCGTATTGTTCAAAGCCGGGGAATCGTTCATCCAGGACAGCAATATCATCGTCGATTCGAGCACGACCAACTGTACCATCGGCTCCTTTGGGAACGCTACGGGCGGACAGGCCAGCGTTACGGTGACCACCACCTCCGGCACAGCAGCAACCCTGACCATTGAGGGAACCGACTGCCGCGTCCTCGACCTGAAACTCACATCAAATCCCTCCACCACTCCGCGACAATGGTTGGGCGGCAACGGTGAACAACTGACCGTCGTAGGAAACACGGTTGATGGCTTCTATCGCGCACTCAGCTCTCCTGCTCTGGACGCCACTACCCATCCCGCACACACAACATGGGTGAGCAACACGACCACGCAGGCGGCGTCTGCCAATGTCATCGACTACTGGCTGCTGCGTGACAATCTCACATTGCTTGGCAATAACATCCAAAGCGACGATGACAACGGATTGCATGCGCTGTTATTGCAATACGCCCCAAGCGCCGTCATTGCGCACAACAACATCAACTCTTCGGGCGACGTCGCTATCGGCAGTCTTTGCACTGCCGCCACGGGAAAATCCTGCAGCAGCTCGTGCCTCGACCCCGATGGCTGTGCGAGCACCAACATCGTCTTGCGTGACAATCATTTTGCGAGCCCCAATGCTGCACGATTGTTGTCCCTCGCCCCCATCGACTCAAATCGCGATGAGAGGGTGGGACGAGTGCTGGTCGAAGGCAACTACTTCAATTTGGAGGGACCCACCTCTCGGGGCATCGAGATTGACATCACGGACACGGAAATTCGTAACAACATCTTCTGTCGGCACAACAGCACAACGGGCGCAACATTGGCCATCGTCGTGAATCACACCGGCACAACCAATCCCCATCCCGCTCGGGTTCGTGTGATCAACAACGCCGCATTCGTTAGCGTCGACCTCGCCGGTACCGCATCCATCCACCGTTTCGTCTCCATTGAGTCGGGCGATAACCACGCGGCTTTCAACAATATCTTATGGCAAGAGGGGGACGATGCGGTCTTGGTGTTCACCGATACCACCAGCGCCTTGAGCGGCACCAATTTCGACAACAACACCGTCGCCGTTTATCCTTTTGCAGCAAATCCCGCGATCGCGATTGCAGAATTCTGTCCGGTCTCTGGCATGACTGCCTCAGGCACCCATACGAGCATTGGCTACGATCTGTTTGGCCTGGCCCGCGACGGGAGCTACACCGTCGGCCCTCTCGAACCCGACACCTCCCGCTGTCCCTGAGGATTTCCGGCTGAGTGGCTCAAACCGAAAATTTCAACCAGATCCCGACATATGTGGTGTCGAGCTTTCCGTCGTCTGGGGTACCAATATGCCCATGCTCAAACTGCTGGAGGATGGAATGCGTTCATTGACAATCACCATGTGGATTCCGATGGTTTGTGTGCCGTTGTTTTGCCTCAGGCCAACGGCGCAGGCGGGCACAGCCTTCCATGAAGAGGAGTGGCAGAGCAGCTTCCAAAAACAGGCTGTTGCCTCCTATCTGGATGGTAGCAACATGCGCTATCTCATAGTCAGTGCCAATACCCAGTCGGAGGTAGCCGCTAGCGAGCTCTCCCAGGTCATCGATTCCACAGGCAAGGCCCAGTATGTGATGGGCGGGCACAACCTGGGTGACATCGCCGGCATCGGCGACGCCGACATCGCCAAAAAGGCCAAACCACTGCCGATAGACCGCGTCATCGTGGTACGGGTCTTCTCTGGACGAAGAACGAATTGCGTCGTGACCGTTCTCAACACCGATGGAGATACCCTCTCCGCCTTCAATGTCGAGCGCGGCGAGGCTTTGGCAGACAACCGCAAAACCGTTTCGGGCGTGTCCAACGCGGCGGCCGACACCGTCGGAAAAGTGATGGGTGATCTCGGCGGAGGTAGCGATGATCCAGCAACCAAGGAGTTCGAAGAGCGGGCACTTTGGATGCAGGGAATTACCCAGGTGAACGCCAATCAATATGGTGCCTGGACCAACTCTTGGGAGGAACCGCGACTCGGCAAATACGGCAAGCCAGTTGCGTGGGGTGAGTTCTTCACCCTTGTCGACCGCCCCGAATTGGCCAAGCAATGGCAGAAAGCTGAAGACTACTCTGGCGTGTCCAGTTTCGGGGGCGTACTCGCGTTCCTTGGAATTCTCGGTGGGACGACAACCGGCATCATGTGGGCAGTCATGGATGAATCTTCGCCGTGGGATGCCGTTACCATCAGCTGCTTGGGCGCAATCGTCGCAGGAATCGTGATTGTCAAGGTCGGCCCCGATCATCCGAACGTGGAAGCTCACGAAATTCGCGAGATGGTGGACCAATACAATGGCAAGCTCAAATCGGAGCTCGGAATCGCCAGCGCCTCTTTGCCCAGTGAGCCCAAAGTGGCACTGTCGTTTGCACCGATAGCCGGCAAGTATTCCGGCGGCGCGTTGCAACTCTCATTCTAATGAAGGCCCCTGTGATTGGCCGCATCACCGCCGACCTGCTCTTGGTTCTTGCCCTGCTTGCGCCCAATAGCAGTTGGGCTGACGTTTCCGAGATCGAGAACCACCAAGTCGCCCTCTTCGAGCGGCTGGCACCGTCGGTTGTCTTCCTAGCCACACGCAAAGGAATTGGCTCGGGGTTCTTTGTCGACAACCGCGGGCTGGTGCTCACCAACGCCCATGTGGTCGCCGACGCCACCGGGATCGATGCGGTTCTCCATGATGGCCGAAGACTCACCGGCAGAGTTGTCGAACGCAGCAAGGACGTCGACCTGGCGTTGGTACAACTGCCCGTCGAGAGCTCGCGCGCCGTTGGTGTGGGGGACCCGAATCAACTGCGAGTTGGCAGTTGGGTGGCGTCGGTGGGGCATGGGCAGGGAGGGATCTGGACCTTCACCACCGGGATGGTGTCAAACATATATCCCGCGGGCGCTGAGCAGCCGGTGTTCCAGACCCAGATCCCACTAAACCCTGGCAACTCCGGCGGACCCATTGTCGATCGCCATGGAAAGGTCGTCGGCATCGTCACCGCTGGCGTCGCCAACGCCAACAACGTCAACTTTGGCATCAAGATCGACATCGCCTTTGGCCACCTCGAGAAACTCGAGCACCTATGCGATTGTCTGGTGGTCAAAGCGCCAGAACAGGTGCCGATTTTCGTCGACGATGAAATGGTCGGGGTCGGTCCGCGTCTCCTACTAAAACTTCGGCCCGGCCGACACGAGGTCTTCGCGGTCATTGACGGCCGCATGGACAGGAAGTCCGTCATCTACCCCAGCGAAACGGCCGTAGAGCTGGGGAAGTAGTCGGCCGACCGTAATGCGGAGATGGTGGCTAGCCAGCCCGGAGGCCCTCGCCAGCCCGGAGGCCGAAGCCACAATACGCATTCACGGCGAATGTCTGCTGGTTTGACCGCGGGCTAGCCTCGCTGCTGTTACCCTCTTCTCACTGATCGCTTATACTCAGCCGATGCATTGACAACAATAACGCCAAAGATCCTACCAATGACGTACCCAAAAAGGCCACCAAAGGCTGCGCCCAGAACTCCGGAGGTAAACACCAGTCCGCCGAGCGCTCCGAGGCCGAGGCCGACGTATCGCCACGCTTTGCCGGCAGATCGGGATTGGGGTGAGATTAACTGTTGCTCATCCTCAAATTCCTGCACCCTTGGCGACATCCGCAGATACAGCGGCGTGTCACCCAATCGCGTGTAGGGGCTACGCCGGGAGCGGGCCAACTTGAACATCACGTCGGGGCCATAATGGCCATCCTCGATGCGCCGCACGAAACGGTCGAGGCTGATGTGGTAGGTTGAGTCGTTCGTCTCAATTACCACCGTCTCGGTTGGGTCGAGGAACTCGAGGTCCTCTGGATCCTGGAGCAGCGCTGATGCCGGCAAGCCCACCGCCGGTTTTGCCGCGGACGGTTGCGGCAACGGTGGTGGTATTACTGGCGCAGGCAACAGAGGTTCCTTGGCCCTCGAAACCTTTCTGCGTTCCTCCTCCCGCTTGCGGAGCTCTGCCCGGATCTCCTGTAACCCCTCGGCGTCTATCTCGGTCTCGATCATCGAAGGTACGACTTCGTGGATGTGTCCTGACTCTTGGACTCTGGCATCACCAACAGCGCTCTCGAGCAAAGACACAGGACCACCGATGGCACCGTAATTGATGGTGGTGCCAGAGTCGCTCGCGAAACCTGCAGTGCCAATGGTTGCCTCAATCAGCGATATCCCACCGCCGTAGATAGACGAACCACTGGCCACTGTGGCCCCAACTCGAGCCTCCATAAGAGACGTCGCACCGCCGTAGATTGGCACGTCCAGATCATAACCGACCGGCATGCCCACCGAGGATTCGATGAGCGAAGACGCACCACCGTAAATCGGTGTGGCTTTCGGCGGCTCACTGGTGTCCTCTGCGCCATAATCAAACTCATAGGAAGAACCGTTTGGCGCGTTGAGCGGCGCTGATTGCGCCGTAGGTGGCGGGGTAGTCGAAATAATTGCTTCCTCTAGCCCCCCAACGAACTCTGGTGAATCGTCTTTCTTTCGCAACAACAGACCGGACGCCGCTACGATGCGCAACAACGGTGGCTCCGGCAGTCCACTCACAGCAATCCTTTTGCCGCCAACCACAAAGGACAGGCCCGCTAGGGCTCCGCTCGTGCTGACCTCGGCGTCCTGAACTTCCCCCCTGCCCCAGAGACTTATCGGGCCGGGGACCCCCCGACGCTCGGCGATGAACACCAAGCCACCTTGGACACCACAAAGGATGCCAATCCGCGGCACAGAGCCATCCCCAATGGAACAATATCCCTCGGCATGGGCGAGCACCTCCATGCCTGTTTCCTCGACAACGGCGTCGACGAATGTTCGGGCGTCGAGCATGGTTAATCCACATCCTCAAGAGTCTTCACGGCCTGCCAGAGCTGGGCGATGGTGCCAGGCGGCAACGTCACCGGCTCGTCCTCGCCCGCGGTTTGCGCCTCTGCGAGCACCTTATCCAGCATTCCCCGAACCTTGGTGAGCTTCTTCCTCTGAGCCGCGCTCATACCCTTGATCGCAGATGCGCTGGAGGTTGCTGCCGACCTTGAGGAGGCAACCGACTCAACAGCCGCAGCCAACTCGAGGATCGCCGGCAAGAGGGCCTCCTGTTTTGCGGAGCGTCTCTCGCTGGCACTATCAATGCTCTCGCGCACGCCCTCGACGTGACCCGACAAACCACTGATCTGTTTGGTAACCCGGGTCACCGGATCGTCGTCAGCGCCCCCCGCCCACTGCAACTTGGCGAAGCTCTTCTTGATTGCCGTCCAGCGTGCCGCTTCCTCGGCGGTCAATCGACCGCGCAACTCCTTGAGCTTGAGTAGATTGGACTCAGCGCCGCTGGTGAGAGTCTGCGCCTCCCCCATATAGTGATCGTCAATCAACGCCTGCAGCTCGTCGTCGTTCATCACCCCGACAATTCGTTGGGCCAGTTTCGCCATGTTGCGATAGCTACCCTGAAGCTGAAACCGAGGCTCAGTGCGGAAGCGATCGTCTTGGGAGGCGGACGAAATGTAGGCCGCATTCACCCGGAGCAAAACATCCCGCGCGACAAAGAGCTTCTCAAAGATGCTGACCAACTCGCTCTGCTCTGCTTTGGAGTAACCGTGTCTGAGCGCGCTTGCGGGTACCTCTTCTCCTTCGGCCATTCGCACAAGATTGTAGACGTCGGAGAACTCACGGCCAGCGAGAGGTGCGAGGACAGGATTTGCGGTCAAGGCGTTTTCAATGTAACTCAACGCAAACGCGCCCTCCTTGCCTGAGAGGACATCGCCGAGATTGTGAACATCGGCCCTGTTCGCCAACATGTCGGGGATCTGAAACTTCTCCCCCGACTCGGTGTAAGGGTTGCCCGCCATGCACACGCAAAACCGTTTGCCCTTAAGGTCGTAGGTCTTGGTGCGATTCCTCCAAACCCCTTCGATTCTCCGTTGGGCATCACAAAGAGAAATGAACTTCTGCAAGAACTCCGGACTTGTGTGCTGAATGTCATCGACATAGAGCATCACGTTGTTGCCCATCTCCAGAGCAAGGCCGAGCTTCTCGAGCTCCTGCCTTGCCGTGGCGTTGGGTGCCTCCTCGGGATCCAGAGACGTCACCAAATGTCCCAGGGCCGGGCCATTGATCTTGACGAACACCAAACCGAGTGTGTTGGCGATGTACTCCATCAAGGTCGTCTTGCCGTAGCCCGGCGGTGAGATAACCAGCAACATGCCCATCAAATCCGTACGCTTGGCGTCCCCCTGCGCACCAATCTGCTTGGCGAGGTTTTCGCCAATCAGTGGCAGATACACGCCATCAATGAGCTTGTTACGCACAAATGATGAAAGGACTCGGGGTTTGAGCTCATCAAGCCGCAATCGCTCTCGTTCTCGCTCAATCACGCAGTTCCGCAGAGCACGAAACCGTTCGAATGCGGGCACGTGCTCGGCGACATAGCCACCCAAACGCTCTAGAATCTCGTCGAGTCGCAGCGGCATGGTTCGGTCGGTGATGCGGCGGTGTTGTCCAAGAAGGTCCTTGACCAGCACAGTACTCTGAGCACCCGAAATCTCCCGCTCTAGGTTCTTCTCTGTGAGTAACAGTGCCGCCGACTCCCACAAAACCGGTCGTAGCCCACGCACGGTCTCATTTTCCGTCGTCTCAACCAAAGCGGAAAGCCACCGCAAGCAGAGAGAGTATTGAGTTTCGAGATCGCCCTTGAGCGCCAACAAATCAGCTTCAAAAGCAGCCCGACCTCCCAAGTCATCCAATCGCGTCAACAGCGCATCGCGCAAGGTTACCGCCTCGGCACTGGTCGTGAAAACCGCCCGCTCCTTGGCAAGCTCCTCACTCAAATACTTCCCTGCGATCCGCGCGTCACTGGGCCGACAGTCAATCCCAGACTTGTCGGCAAAATCCTGCACTGCCCCACCCAATTCCTCGGCCAAATCAACCAGCGCCTTGCCGGTCGCGAAAGCCAAACGCAAACGCCCCAAGTTCTTCGCCGTGCGGGACCAAGGCTCACTGCGCTCCGCGGCACCAAATGCCCAGAACAACAATCCGAGAGCACGGGGCCGCGGGGCAAACCTGAGCAAACCACCCGTCATGTGCAAGTTGAGCAAGGCGTCGAGAATCAACGCGG
>MGST01000362.1 GCA_001798605.1 Deltaproteobacteria bacterium RIFOXYA12_FULL_58_15
GAGCGTCGGTGTTGTCGCTCACCGAGAAACCGTTGCCGTCGATGTCCTTACCATAGGCATTTACAATATAGGGCAGACTCAGACCCTCTTCGTCCTTCTCAACCTCGAAGGCGAGGCGGTAGTCATGGGTGAGCAGGGCGCTCTGGGCAAAGGTCAGCTCTTTGAGGTTTCTGGTGCCACAGACATTGAACTTGGCGCGCTCGAGGGTGCCTGTTTCGGGGGGCGGGTTGAACACCCGTGGATCAGTCTCTGGCGGCACGGCGTCGGCGTTGTAGACGCAGTTGTGGTTGGCGTCTTCCTCTGCGTCGGCGTAGCCGTCGCCATCGGTGTCTTCGTTCAATGGATTGGTGGAACAGTTGCCGGGCGTCGAGCAATTGATGGGGTCGAAGTTGACCTCGCAGCCGTCGTTGAGGTTGTCGCCATCGGTGTCAGGATCTTGGGGATCGGTCTCACCGATGTTGAGCAACCCGTTGTTATTCTGATCCTCGCATTGGCGGCGATCGGTGAGCCAGGCCGGGCAACCATCGAGCAGTCCGTCGCGGTCACTGTCGGGGTCACGCGGGTTGGTCTCGCCCAGTCCATGGCGGCCATCGCGATTGGTGTCCTCAAGGCCATCGGCGAGTCCGTCGGAGTCAGTGTCCGTTATGAATGTGCAGGTCTCGAGAAAGCTCTCGTCCTTGCAGACGCCAGTTTCGCAGATGACGCCCGCAGGACACTCGTTGCCGTTGGGGCAAAGGAGAGTCTGACCCCGTGGGCTAATGTAGTTGTCGAGAACGATATCACACTCGCCGTTGTGATTGGCGTCTTCGTTGCCATCACCGATGTTGTCACCGTCGGAGTCCCATGCTCTCGGATCGCTCTCCCCCTCAAGGTCGATGCCGGGATCGAAGATCCCGAGGGTGCCCCCCACCGCGGAAGGCAAGCAGGTGCCTGGGGCCCATTGGCAATAGGGCGTTTGTGCGGTGCAACTGGTCTCGCAGACGGCGCTGCAGGTCGCTTGTGTAGTGGCACAGGCCGAAAGACAAGTCGCATTGCCGGCGCAAGCTTGTTCGCAGGCAATGCGGGCAGAGACGCATTGTGTGGCACAGGTATTGGCAGGCAGGCACCGGTCTATCCACGTGTCGACCATGCAATCCTTGTCGATGTCCTCGGCACCATCGGCGATGCCATCGTTGTCGCTGTCGGTCTTGAGGGCGCTGGTCTCGGTGCTTTGTTCCCAGGCACCGTTTCTGTTCCAGTCCTCGCAACCATCGGCAAGGCCGTCGGCATCGGTGTCCGCGAGGAGGGGGTTTGTCTCTCCCACATTGATGATGCCGTTACCGTTCTTGTCTTCCTTGCCATCGCGCAAGCCGTCGCAGTCGGTGTCTGCGACCCACAGGCAGGTCTCGTTGACCTCGCACTGGCCATTGTGGTTGGCATCTTCCACGTTGTCGACGATGCCGTCTTGGTCGGAGTCGAGGCTGTTGGGATCCGACTCACCGGGGGTGTCGGTGCCAGGGCTGTAACAGCCGTCGTTATCGATGTCGACCCAACGATCGACCTTGCCGTCATGATTGGCGTCCTCGACGCCATCGGGGATACCGTCGAAATCGGTGTCGGTGCGAATGCCGCTGGACTCGCCGGGATCGAGGCGACCGTTGTGGTTGTCGTCCTCGAGGCCATCGGGGATGCCGTCGCCATCGGTGTCGACGTTGCAGGCGTCCATCTCGTAGCCCTGGCGCTCGTCATCCCAGTTGCGGTTTTCGCAGCCATCGAAAACACCGTCACCATCGGTATCCCGACTGTTGGTGAGGCCAGCGCACTGGGCGCGGGCGAGGTAGGTGGCTTCGAGAAGGTCCTCGACGCAGTCGCCGTCGCTGTCGGCGGCGGTTGCTACACAATTCTGGCAATCCGGGGTCGGTTGGGTGTCGTCGCCGGTCCCGGCGGTGTCGCCCGATTGGCTGCTGTCACCGGTGCAGTTGTGGCCGATGTGGCACGCAGTGGCACCGTCCTCGAAGGTGTAATTGCCGTCGGCCTCTTTGCAGATGCCATCGCCGTAGCAGACGCGCGACCGCTTGCCGGGGAGGTCGCCGCAGCCGGCGAGCACCAACAAGGAAAGCACCAGAACGTTCGCAATCACCGAGAACTTTGCCACGGCATGCTCCTTTTTCCCACGTGTCCAACCAACAATTCGTATCACAGGCATCACCTCGGGGCACGTCCCCTTGATCATAGCGGCACACAGTCGCAGGTTAAGTGCTCATCAACCGCAATCAGCTCACATTTCTGGGCGTTACGATTGCAGCCTGGGCGGCAAAAGCCCTCGACGCAAGTCTGCCAAGGTTGGCAAACCCCGGGGCCACTCGCGCAGGAAACACCAGGGCAACAATCGGCGAGTGCTTGCGACGCGTCCCAGCAGGCAACCGGGGAGGATTCGACTCCAGAGACGCAGTTGAGCTCTTTGCCTGCGGCGCAGCACGGCACCGATGGCGGCGAGCTTTGCGTCAATTGATCGCAACATAGCTGCAAGAGCGGACAATCGGCGCTGGTGCGCTCTGCTGGGTTGTAGATGTGCAGGTTGCAGTCGGCCATGGTGCCCACGCAAGGCTCGCATTCAAAGTAGGCGTCGGCCGTATCGCAGTACGGAAAATCTGCCGGAACGTATTGGTAGCCGCACGGGCAGGTGGTGGAAGGATTGCTGCGGATCGTGCAGGGGGCGCAGTTCCCCGAGCTCGGATCGCGACGCTCCCGCCATGTGCAGACACGATTCTCGGGCTCACGTAAGTCGATGGTCTCCAATGAACATGCGCAGGTGCCAGCCATGAACACCGGAGCGCCGACCGCGAAGGCGAGGGCTCGATTTTTTGCCCATGTTGTCATCATGACTATTTGCACACTTCGCTGTCGAGTCGCCAACGGCCGAGTAGGCTCTTGGCTTCTCGGGCCAGTTGTGGCTCGCTCGAGAGGTCAGCGAGCTTGGTGAGACAGGCCCGCGCCTGACAAGGATCGCTTTCGAGGTCGAGCTCGCACAGTGCCAGAGAGGCTTCGCTGCCCACATCTGAGGGGGCACCAACGAGGAGCTCAAACAGGGCACGTGCCCGTTGTTGATTGCCAAGCTCAAATGCGAGCAGGCGGGCGAGCTGCAGACGGCACAGGTCGCGATAGGGATTGTAGGTTGGGTCCTCGTCGTCGGCGCACGACTCATAGATGGTAACTGCCGCCGCAGGCTGATCGCGGGTGGCCAACTGCTCGGCACGCTCCAGTTGCTCGAGAACGTCGGAAACTTGCGGACCCATGACCGGATCACTTTGGAGTGTGGGATTCTTCGGCGTACGCACTCGCTCGCCGCTGCTGGATGCGTTGTGGAGCTCGGTGAGATAGGGATCATCCAGGTGCGCAGCCGACATGGGAAGCTCTTGCGCCTTTGTCCACGTGCCTTCACGTGTGGCGACCAGGGTGGTGCCCGCACGCAACATCACGGGTTTGTCGGGCGTTTGGGGATTGCGCACGCGCACGCGGCCGTCTGCCACCGCCACGGTAACGTTGCCGTCGTCGTTGACATCGACGAGGAAGCGGGTACCGACCACCTCGAGGGAAGCGGCTGGGGTCTGCACGATAAGTCGGCGTCTTTGCCCCCCCACAAATGAAATGGCGGCAAACCCGCGAGTCATTCGTACCATGGTACGGCGGCCGTGGGTTTCGATCTGGCCATCCCACAGTGTCGCCGCCAAAATGCGAATGTGCGGTGTGGGTTGATGGTGAACCGGTGCGACATCGAGCTCGAAGGGGTCGTCGTCGACGCCCATCTCGGCAAGCGCGGCGACCGGCATCGGGGCGACCACGGCCTCTCGACTTGGGGTGTAAACAGCAATGAGGGCGATGGCGAGGAGAACCGCTACCGTGGTTGTACCAACGGCAAGCCAAGCAAGTGGGCGGTGACGTTGACTCTGTCGGGCTCGGCTCGCCTCAATGTAAGGACTGAGTCTCAGCACCTTGCGGTCGAGCTCTGTCGCCTTGAGCTCGGGCTTGAGATTTGCGGCTCCTGCCAAAGCCATCGCCATCTCTCGATGTAGCTTTCGGCAGGCAGCACAATGCTGCAAATGGCTTTCGAGTCGGGTCTTGACCAACGTCGCCGCATCGCCACGAATGTAGGGCACCAGGTCTTCGGCATGATGTTCACAGGACAGGCTCATGATGACACCTCTTCGTGTTTGTTGTCGATCTCAACCAAGGCGTCTCCACGCATCCACGCGCACAGTTGCGAGCGACCGGCACGCAGTTGGGAAGCCACTGTTTGTAGGGGGCGTCCGAGTGCCTGGGAGATTTCCTTGAGGGTTTGGCCTTCGATATCGTGCATGACCACGGCCATTCGTTGTTTCGGATCGAGGTTTTCGAGGCCCGTGTAGAGGTGTCCCAAAGCCTCGTGTGTGGCCGCTTCGCTCTCGGCATCCAAGTCGTCGCCATGCCCGTCATCCTCAAAGGAGACAATCTTGGGCCGTCGGTACTGGCTGCGCATTTCCTGGTATGCGACGTTCCAAGTAATGCGACGGATCCAAGTCGAAAGCTTCGCCTGTCCGCGAAAACTCGGCAATGATCGCAGCACTTCGATGAACACCATCTGGAAGGCGTCATCGGTGTCTGCCTGGGGTCCAAAGATGCGTTTGAGGTGGCGATGCACCATGGGGCCGTGCTCGCGCACGACGAGCTCGGGATCTGGCGGCTCGAATATGGAGAAGAGACCCATTACCAGGCGACCCCCGATGAGATGCTGGCGATCCAGGGCCGCTCTTCCAACGTTTCATCGTCAAGGATGTAGCGGTGCCGCAGGGGGCACATCCCCACCGCGACACGGGCCGAGAAGTGGGAGCGGGACGCGGACAATGGAATCTGGGCTTGAATGAATGCGCCCACGTCGACGCCAACTGCCGTTTGCGATGTGGCGTGGGTGACCGCGAATTTCACCTCCGCTGTGGCATAGGCACCAGCGGCGAAGGTCTGCGAACCATCGAGTTGCCAGGCCGTCAACAGTCGCACGGGAATATGGTGAATGAGCAGGCCAACGTTGCCATCCTTGAGCACGACCCCTGG
>MGST01000363.1 GCA_001798605.1 Deltaproteobacteria bacterium RIFOXYA12_FULL_58_15
CCCGCAGCCAGAGACTGCACGGGGTTGGCAGGCACAATGTTCAGGATGTGATCGGTCATCGAGGGCGCAGCCACAGCTTGGTCGAGTCTGCTCCCCGCCTCGTTCTGAAACGCCGCTTGCAAACGGGCCTTGGCGGTCTCATCCATGAACCGTCCGGGATTGATGAGATGTGCGCAGACGAGACCGATGGTAACCGCAACTGCAGTGGTAGACAGGTACAACACGAGAGTCTTGCCGCCGAGCCTGCCGAGCTTGCGAATGTCACCAAGCCCGGCCACCCCCACCAGCAATGAAGAGAATACCAAGGGAACAATCACCATCATGATCAGGCTCATGAACAACTTGCCGATAGGTGACAGCCATTTGATCAAAACATCGCCAAAGCCGCTGATGGCTTCCGGCTGAATGGCAAATCCACCACCCTTGACCGGGATGGCATCGATGTGCAGCCACGCCTCTACCCGTGCCCCAATCTCCGGGCCCCCGAGCGCCACAGCAATGCTTCCATCCCGATCGCGGATTGCGATTTCCTTGGAGAAATTGAAGGTCACCCGCGACCAGACAGGTATGTGATGGGTCTCTCCTACCCTGTCGACGCGATCCTCAAAAATGGTTTCTTGAACGCGAAAGAGAGTGGCCACCGGAGAGTGACGATCGACTTTCCCTGGGGGCGGTGCCGGCAGTTTGATCACTGACCCAGGATCGTCACGATTGACGAAAAGACCCAAGGCTGAGGGGTCATTGGCTCGGTATGTATCTTTATCCAACAAAGCTGAGTTCGGCCCCCACAACAGACCAATCAGCGCACCGACTCCCATGCCGACCAGGATCTTGGTGTAAATCTGCATCAATCCTTACCTATTGCCCGGCAAGTGGGTCGCAACGGCCCGCCCGCCGTTCAAAGAGGACAGCTCCACAGCCCACGGTGCGGAACACACGGTAGAATTCTTCCCCGATGAGGCCACAAACCAACGCGGCTTGGGCCATTCTCATATGATTCGGAAATATTCTTTCAGGGTACAGCGGCGCACTCGCGAGAAGTCCCGCGCGTTGGTGAGCCCCTCGCCCGTAGGACTGGCGATGGTAAACGAAGTGTAGCCCTCGCCGCCCATGCCCAATCCAGAATAGGTCGGCGCATTCTTGGTGAAGATCGAGGTGTTGATGACCTGCGCCATGGTGTGCAGGTTCTCAATGTTCTTCGAGTACATGGCAGCCGAATGGCAATTGCCGTGTTCACAACGCACACCCGCCTCAATGGCCTCTTTGGCACTTCCGACACGCACGAGACCTGTCACCGGGGTGAGCAACTCAATCTGCACAAACGGGTGGTCTTCTGGCACCTCTGCAAAAGCGATCATCGTGTTTGCAGGAGCGGTCACGCCGATTTGACGCAACAGCACGTCGGCGTTCTTGCCAACC
This sequence comes from Deltaproteobacteria bacterium RIFOXYA12_FULL_58_15, assembly GCA_001798605.1. Lineage (GTDB taxonomy): Bacteria > Myxococcota > XYA12-FULL-58-9 > XYA12-FULL-58-9 > XYA12-FULL-58-9 > XYA12-FULL-58-9. Next base: position 1,420 of record MGST01000363.1, read on the forward strand.
GTGTCCTTATTGGTGTGCCCATTCTCGGTGACCAACTTGGTCATCTTCTCTGCCTCGTCTGCGGTCATTTCGTAGGCACCGTTCTTGACGAGGAGGAATTTGAAGCGATCGACGATCTCAGAGACCGCGATGATCTCCTTCTCACAGGTGCAAATGATGTTGTTGTCGAGGCTGATGCCGCTCACCACACCGGCGGCGGCCTGCTCGAGGTCGGCGGTCTCATCGATGAGCACCGGCGGATTGCCCGGACCCGCGGCAATAACCTTCTTGCCCGATTTCATGGCGGCCTTGACCACACCAGGCCCACCGGTGACAACCACCAGCCGAATGCCAGGGTGAACCATCAACGCCTGCGCCGACTCGATGGTCGGTTCAGCAACCATGGTCAAGAGGTTCTCTGGCCCCCCTGCACGGACGACGGCTTCGTTCACCATCTGCACGGTGAAGGCACTGGTCTTCTTCGCCCCGGGGTGGACATTGAAGACCACCGCATTGCCCGCGGCCAGCATACCAATACCGTTGCAGAGGATCGTCTCTGAGGGGTTGGTCGTTGGCGTGATCGAGCCGATGACACCGTAGGGAGCGAACTCTTCGATGGTCAAACCATCGTCGCCGCTGCGAGCCCATGTTTCCAGGATCTCCGGGCCCGGAGTCTTGCTGATTACCAGGCGGTTCTTTTTAACTTTGTGCTCGACGCGTCCCAGGCCGGTCTCATCCACAGCCATGCGAGCCATGGTATCGATGTGACGCGTGGCCTCTTTGCGGATTTCATCGATGATCTGGTAACGCGCCTGCAACCCGAGCGTTCGGTACCGTTGATACGCTGCTTGAGCCGCGGCGACGGCGTCGTCGAGCCCTGCGAAAACGCCACGTCCCACAGCTCCCTTGGCTGGTGTCGCTGGGCGACTCCAAGCTTGTGTAGCTGCCGGCATGGGTTTTGGTTGCAGCTGCCCAACACCGAGAGGCACCTGAGTCTCACCCCGGCCGAGACGGGACACAACCCGCTCCACGATCGAGGCTATCTTGTCTTCAGAAAGATACGGCACGACCACTCCGTGTCAGCGCGTACGCCACGAAGGCGCCGCTATTTCCAGCGACGATTGCTGGCTACTCGTCGTCTTTTCGATAGAGGAAATCACCTTTTTCCTCCACCAAGTCGACGATGGCCATGATCGTCGCGTCACACGGTCGATCGCGGGTAACAGCTGTTTGGCGCGCAGAGCTACCGGTTGCGTAGAGGACGAGATCGCCCACCCCAGCACCCACAGCATCTGCGGCAACAACATGACTCCCCTTGAGCTTGCCGTCGGGCTCAGTGTTCTCGACCAGCAAGAACGTGATCCCTTCGAGTTCAGCCTCTTTGCGAGTCGCGACGACCGAGCCAATGACGCGTGCGAGGAGCAACTGTTACTCCGCCGAGCCCTGCCGTCCGAGCGGCAGAACTTCGTCAACACCCACGTGGGGACGCGGGATGACATGAACGCTCATGAGCTCACCGACACGCTCCGCCGCGCGTGCTCCTGCGTCCGTTGCAGCTTTGACCGCCGCAACGTCGCCACGAACGATGGCCGTCACATAGCCGCCGCCGATCTTCTCGTAACCGACCAGCTCGACCCGCGCCGCCTTCACCATGGCGTCGGCGGCTTCCACCATACCGACGAATCCACGCGTCTCAATCATCCCAAGTGCTTCTGCCATGTTTGCCTCTTTTAGATGCTAAACCCCCGGAATGTGCCGGCGGTCTCTCTCTTTGTTTTCTGCTTGGTGTTTACTTAGTTTCCTCGACACCCTCGAGACCGGCGATTGCTACACCCGCCGCCTCCGCCGCTGAGTCAACCTCAGCCTCAGGACCAGACATATACAAGCGACCAAACGCGCCAAATGGGCGACACTCCACCAGCTTCACATTGGCCGCCTTCTCGGCTTCGTTGGCCGCAAAGGCAACATAACCCGCTGGCACGGTCTCAAGGATGAGCAGCGATTCACCCGGCTCGACCATCGAACCAAAGCGGATGCGGTTGATACACTGGGCGTGGTCTGGCTCAATTGACCGAATAATCTGATTGGTTGCCACCTTGGGCTTGATGCGCTCTTCTTCCACAACACCAAGGCCATCGAGAATCGCTTTACCCGCCGAATGGACCTCGCCTTTGTCGTCGGCATGCAACATGACCATACCATACGCGCGCTCGACAACCAGGGTCGCCGGATGGACGTTGGTGGCCTTGAGTGCCCGATCCATCATGGGATGGATCTCCATGCCCGGCGCACACTCGATGAACAACACCGCTTCGTGTGGCACCGGCCAGAAACCACGACTGGTCGAGCAAATCTGCCCGCACAACTGCGGCTGCAGCGAATCGATGAAAACGTAGGTTCGTAGAGAAATACCCATTCGTTTTACCCTTCTTGCAACATCCCAATGCCCCTAACGGAGCATCACAAGCACCGCCGCCTATACCGCATCTCGGACGGGCAAACAACCGATATCCCGCACGGCATGCTCAGATAGCGCGGATCAAGAACATGACTTGGTCGTGCTCGACCTCCTGAGAGTCTTCGACGAGGATCTTCGCGACCGTACCGCGTTCGGGCAGACCAGGACCACCATAGGTGATCTGGTTGAAGCATTTCATCACCTCGACGAGCCCGAGGACTGCGCCGGTTTTCACCTCGCTCCCCTCTTCCACGTAGGCGGGACTGTCTGGACCGGCGCGCCGGTAAAAAACACCCTGGGAGGGTGCCCGCACCTGCAACATCCCCGGTTCGCCGTCCGCACCGGTTCCGCCCGTCACCTCTTCAGTGCGCGCTTCGTTGCCATGAGCTTTTGCTGAGCTCAGACGCATCAATGGTTTGCCGTAATCAACCGGCATGTGAGTGTCTTCGACCCAGCGCTCGGCGACAAACCCCTGCACGCCATGGGGCAACTGCACCGCGTGTTTGCGACCGAGAATTCTAATATTGAGAAACGGCTGCAACGGACTGATGAAAACGCCCGCTGCTGGAACGGCGTCGATGACGCCAACCGCCGGTGAAAGGATGCTGACGCTGTCGGTTGACTCGTCTTTTTTCACGCGGGCGATGAGTGGTTGAGTCGCCATATTCTCCTCACACAGGTATTTGCTCTGTCAACACTTCAAGATCGTGGACAGACCAGATACGAGGGTTTTTCACCCGACGATAGCCGGTGCTCTGATAGGCCATCTCAACGACGACCTTGAGATAGTTGCGCAACTCGTGCATGCCGACGATTTCATCGGTATCCATCTGTCTGGCAGCACGATAGGGATCCATGTCCTGGGTGATGCGGCCTTCCACCGCGGCCATACCTTCCTCGATGCGAGATCGCTCCGTCGGGTCGTCACTGGTGATATTGAAGCTGTCATCGAGCTTCGTATTGAAAGCACCAATCGCCAGGGTGCGACCTTCCATCACCGCTAGGCGCGTCACCGGCGTGGAAATCTGGATGACGGGGTCGTAGGGCATGCCGGTCATCGCGTAATAACCGGCACCCGAGGCCTTGCGCAACAACACGGTAAACATAGGCACGGTGTTGGTCGAGTTGGTGTAAATCAGACTCGATCCAAACCCGAGGAGTCCCTCTTTTTCCGCCTCAACACCGATATCAAAACCAGAGATGTCCTGCAGCCAGATGATCGGGATGCCGTCGTCGTTGCAAGCGCGAGAGAACGCCGAAATTTTGGCGATGCCCTCTCGATAGAGAATGCCTCCGGGACGGCTCTGCCCCTTGAGCCGGGGATGGGGATTGAGCTTTTGGTTGTTGGCGATGATGCCTACGTAAAGGCCGGCGATACGGGCAATGCCGGTCACCATCTCGGCACCGGTGTGCCCCATGATCTCGCCAAACAGCGAGCCGTCGGTCAACCGGGCTATCACCTCGCGAACGTCGTAGACGACACGGTGGTCTACCGGCAACAGACCGACATTCTCATCAGTTGCGAAACGCGGTTCAGACGATTGCGCGCCGTAGCGGTAATACCCCACCGCCGACGACGGTAGGCTCGCCAGCTCTTGGCGAATCTTGTAGAGCAAGGTCTGGTCATCAGGCACTCGCTCATCAGCACAGTTGGAGACGTGCACGTGGATATCGGGACCGCCGATAGACAGTGACGTGATCTTCTGCGACTTGGCGCCCTTGATCAGAGCCGCACCGGCGATGACCATGTAGGCCTGCTCGGTCATGTAGACCTTGTCGGAGATGATCGGCATGTAACCGCCACCGGCAATGCAGTCACCAAACACACCAGCAATCTGCGGCACGTGGTTCGCGGACAGCAATGAGTTCATCTTGAAGATGTGGCCTGCGCCAATCTTGCCGGGGAACGTGCGGCCCTGCTCCGGCAAGAACAGGCCAGAACAATCGACGAGATAAATGACCGGAATGCGCAGCTTGAGTGCCATCTCCTGGGCGCGTTCGATCTTCTCAGGGGTCAACGGCCACCATGAACCGGAAGCAACAGTGTTGTCATTGGCGATGACCACGGTCCAGCGGTTCTCGACCTTGACAAAGGCCGTCACCACTCCTGCCCCCGGAGATGTGCGACCGGGCTCATCGCCAAACCTGAGGCCATAGTTAACAAAGGTGCCGACGGGATAGACCTCACTTCCCGGGTCCTTGAGCGCATCGATGCGCTCCCAGGTGGTTAATTTGCCCTTCTCGTGCACACGTTGCTCATACTGCGCCCCCCATCCGGCGCGGACCTCCTCACGTCGCTCGGCAAGCGTTCGATTGAGTTCTTCCATCCTCTCGCGATTTTTGGCCAAATCTGGCGCAGCCGTCGCCGTCTCGATGCTTGAGCCGATCGGTCGCAGAATTACCTTAGCCATGCTGCACCTCTGATACGCCCGACGAGAGCAAGGTCGCCACCAAGTCGGTGTTGTAGTCACCCTTGGCAAAGGCCTGGCTCTCGAGAATCTTTGTATGCAGGGGAATGGTTGTCTTGATGCCATCGACGCGGAAATGGCGGAGGGCCTCGAGCATACTTTTGCGGGCCGCTTCGCGATCACTGGCGGCGACGATGAGCTTACAAATCATGGAGTCGTAGTACACGGGAATGCGAGTGCCG
>MGST01000364.1:0-132 GCA_001798605.1 Deltaproteobacteria bacterium RIFOXYA12_FULL_58_15
CCTTCGCTGCTGTTTCTGCCATAGCTTGCTTCCTCCTTTTGATCTTGGAAATATATTTGGCAATTAATCCTTCTAATTGCTAATAATAGCAAAATGCGCGCGGGGGTGTCAATAGCAGTCGCGGGACGCGAC
>MGST01000364.1:155-400 GCA_001798605.1 Deltaproteobacteria bacterium RIFOXYA12_FULL_58_15
AGCCGGCCTATTTCACGATGTAGAAGCGGAACTTGGTGCCGCCCACTTCGATGACGTCGTCGTCGGCGAGCAGCGCCTTCTTGTCCAGCTGGTTGCCGTTGTGCTTGGCGTAGCCCTCTTTTATCGGTATGAGGTAATAGCCTTCGGGGCGCATGGTGATGACCACCGCCATGTCCGGGCCGAGGTTGAACATGCCGGAGCCCTTGTACTGGATATTGGCCTGCGAGGACTTGCCGATATAGGTG
>MGST01000364.1:443-11150 GCA_001798605.1 Deltaproteobacteria bacterium RIFOXYA12_FULL_58_15
CCTTGATGACGTCGGAATCGGGCAGGCCGTGTCCATAGGCGTCGATGCCGCAGGTGGCGATGCCAAAGCGCCCAATGGAGCCGGCAAAGCCCATCATTTCAAACCGCGCCGAGCCGTAGCCGTGCGCGTAAAAGAGCACCGGAAAGGGTTGTTGGAAACCGGCTCTTGCCTTGGGAATGGCACAGAACATCTTGAGGGTCGCCCGTTCGTACTCGGCATCACCGGTCACCCGATTCATGCGAATCACGCCATCCTCATTTTCGAGAAATGCAGGGCCCTCAAACTCCGCCATGATGAAATATTCGATGAAGTTGCGATAACCAGAAAAAGTGGCGTCAGCCGTTTCTGTGGTGAGCTCCAGCAGGCCCAAGAGCTCTTCGCGTCCCAGGGCCGAAAGAATGCGCTCTGTTTTTAGCACGTAGACATTGGCCGACCTCTCGGATTCCTCCACCTGATCGAGTCGTGTCAACTGCGGCGGAAACTGGGAAGCCAAGCGCGAGAACTTCCCAACACCGTGCAAGCCGGCACGCAGGGCTTCGAGATCGTCGGTGATGGCTTGGGTGGTGAACGTCCACGCAAATGCAAGGTCCTCGGGCTCGATACCCAGGCCTTGCAGGATGCCGTCTTCGAGCAATGGCATCAGCGCCGGCGTCTGTTGGATGTGATTGACCGCGGCGAAGGGCGAGCGGACGGGTGACTGACTCTCCTGCCCAACCAGGTTGCGCGTCACCACCACGGCGTAGGTGCTGAGCTGCTCGAGTGGAAACACCGACCGGAAAATCAGAGTATCGGTCTCTAGCTCATAGAAGGAGATGATGTCACGAAACCGATCCAGCTGTGACGGGTCGCCGGTCACCTCGCCCCAGAGGTTCGGCCGATCCCAAACCCCATCGCCGTCGGTGTCCTCATCGAGGTCGAGGTCGCCATCGCCATCGAGGTCGACCTCTGCCTCCGTCTCGAACAGTATGTTGCTCGACATACCGCGGGGATCGTTCATAAAACGGCTGGTTCTCTCCAGGGTAACGGGAAAACGCCCATCGCCCATGTCGAGCATCATCGCCTGACCATAATTGGCTGATTCGGGATTCAGACTCACCAGATAGATGGCATCATCGGTCGCATCCGCATTCCTTTGCACTCGCAGGAGCTCGGTGAGGTCGATGCGTTCATCGAACCGAATCCACATCGGCGCATAGGTGCCAAAACCCTCGAGGCCATTGGCTAGGCGGCGCAGATTGCTTTCGTGCCTCGTCACCGCGTGGGTGCTGATGTTGACGCGTCGGCCACTCGCCGAGGTCAAATCGGGTCGGGTACCAACGTCATTGGGGAATGGAATCTCCGGCAAGGGCTCCGCGAACATGTCCCAGACCACGGTGGGCCCCGTGTCGTGGGGGTTTGCGGGCCACAGTCCATCGAGGGCATCGCCCCCAGACATGCACCCCGCTCCGAGGCACATCATCACAAGTGCCGGCTTTCTCATGACCTCTCCTTTGACCTCAGGTGAAGGTCTTGCCACCAATGACTGCGGCGATGACCCAGATAATCGCTGCCGGTACCACGACCCGCAAAGACCATTGCCAAATGCGGTGTGGCGTGGCCAACGGGCCATGCCCCTGTTCGAGCTCGTCCCGAGTCAAATGTGATTTCAGAAACCACCCAGCAAAAATGGCGATCAACAAACCGCCAACCGGCAGCATCCAATTGGTCGCGAGATAATCAAACAGGCTGAAGAAACCCGCACCCGCGGCTTCGATGGGTTTCATTGTCGACAGGGTCTCGTTGGCTCCCAACGACAACGCCGAGGGAACACCGAGGGCAAAAATCCCCGCGCCAACAATCGAGGTTGCCTTGCGGCGCGACCACCCGAGGCGATCAATGAAATAGGCAACTACAACCTCTAGCAAGGAAATTGTTGAGGTGAGCGCAGCGAAGACGACCAACAGATAGAACACCGGTGACATGATCGCCCCGCCCGGCAGGCCGTAGAAAAGACGTGGCAAGGTGGTGAACAAGATGATGGCGCTGTCGGAGAACGTATCTCCCCGCTCGGCCACTGGCACTGTGAAGATAATCGAGAACATGACGACTGACGCCATCAAGGCAATCAACGTATCGAGGCCGCAGACCATGACGGTCGCGCGCGGTATCGAGTCCTCGCGCGACAGGTACGAGCCATAGGTGATCATGGCTCCCATTCCGAGGGACAGAGAGAAGAACGCCTGCCCCACACCATCGAGAATCGCGCTGGCATCAACGGGTCCGAGATGGAAGAGGAAGCTCATCGCTTCTCCAAATCCAGGGGCAAAACAGGCGGCAATCACCATGAAGGTGAGGATAATGAAGAGGATGGGCATGAGTATCTTGTTGACACGCTCGATCCCCGCCTGAACCCCCAAAACCACCGTTCCCATGGTGGCGAGCATGAACAGTCCGTGAAAGGATATCTGCATGGTGCCACTCTGCAGAAATCCTTGGACAAAATCTGTTTCCAGGGCTGCGGCTTGCTCGGGGGCAAAGCCGCCGATCGACCACGACAGGCATTTTCCAACATAAAATACCGTCCAGCCAGCAACCACCGAGTAGTACGACAGGATCATAAATCCCGCGGCAACACCGAGCCATCCCACCAGCGACCAGAGCTTGCCACCGGTGATCCCTTTAGCGAGATCGAGAAAAGCCCCAACTGGACTCTGCTGCGTACGGCGGCCCATAAGAATTTCCGCGGCCATGATCGGTGCGCCAATTAGGATCACAGCACCGAGATATACGAGGACAAACGTGCCCCCACCGTGCTCGTATGTTCGATAGGGAAATTTCCAGATGTTGCCGAGACCAATTGCACAACCCGCTGCCGCCAACACAAACCCTAGCCGACTGAAAGTGCCCCTATTTGCAGATACCAAGACAAACCTCCCGTTGATGGGGGAGATTGCCCAGGGTGGAGATTGGGGTCAAGCGGCGAATGTTCTCATACGCAACAGGTGTCCAAGAGATTGGCTGACAAACCAAAGGGATCGCGAACATCAGCAAGGCAAGGGTTGGCTCGGCCCAACGCTTGTGGTGTAAGCTGCAGAGCAATGACCATACGCTGGGATCCAAAGATCAAGGCCCCAAGCGGAGTCTCCTCGACATCCGAAGGGGATAACTCCGCGAGACCGGCGACGAATGGGAAGTCCACGCCACCGGCGGCCATGGAGAAACCAGCAAGCGTGGCCCAACCTGATGCTGCAGCAACCCATCCTCTGCGACAGGCCCCGATGCGCAAGGCGCACCTCTTCACCAAGGAGCTCGCCAAGCTGCGCGAGATGATGAAGAGCCAACACGCAGACAAGCTCGCCGCGGGAAAGCAGGCTCTCGCCTTGGCCGCGAGCTATCCCATGCGACGTTCGCGCGGCGCACGGCGGATGGCCATCGAGCTCTGCGAGGATATCGCGAAGGATGTGGAAGAGCTGGAAGAGCTGGCAAACAAGCTGGCAGTCGTCCTCACAGCGGAAGGCGATCTGCACGAGGTTTCGGCCGAAGCGACGCTGCGCGCCTGTGCGACCCTGGCCCGACTGTTTGGCCACGAGGACGAAGCATGAAGTCGGAGGAGATCGATTCGTTGGCACGCGCGACCATGGCCCACGGACTGTTGCAGTTGGCACTGCATTTCCCTGACCTCCTCGATGAGCTCAACCTCACAATCGTCGGGGCGCTGGAGCGCGCTCTGGTTCTGGCGGAGGAGGCCATCTCGCAAGCCCCGAACCTGCCCGATGGTTATGTCGCACTTGGTCGCCTTCTGCTCTGCCACGACGACCCCGACGCCCTGGCTGAAGCAAGAGATATCCTTGAGCACGCCCTCAAGTTGGACCCAGAACACGATGCGAGCCTCATTGCCGTCGCAACGGTACTGCGCGAATCGGGTGACAGAAGCAAGGCTCTGCAACACACCGAGTCCGTCATTCGTCGTGGAAATGGTCAACCCCAACCCTTGGTACTACGCGCGCTGCTCCATCTCGACAACGATGACGCCGTGGCAGCCAGGCGAGATCTCGAGCGTGCGGTCCAAATCGCACCAGACGCCGGGCTCTTTCTCCTCGACGCCGCATTTGCGGCTAGCAAAGACGGTGATGACGCGGCAGCGCTGAATCTACACAACCGCTCCCGGGAGCTCTTGGGAAGAGCGTTCACAGCGACAGCGAAAGCCTTGGCGTTGCAGAGAACGTCAGTCGACGAGAATGGGCAAACATAGCGCAAACACAGCGCCCCGCTCGGATGGAACGTACTCGAGAGCCCCCCCTGCCTTCTCTGCAATACTGCGAGACAACCACAACCCGAGTCCCGTCCCTTCGTCTTTGCTCGTTACGAACGGTTCGAACAACCTTGCCCGAACGTGCTCTGGGATCCCTGGCCCGTCATCCGCGACCTCAATGACGACCCGCTCTCCATCGCGCCGGGCACTCAGGCGAATCGTTCCGCCCTCGCCAACCGCGTCACGGGCGTTGCTCAACAAATTGACGAGAATCTGCTGAATGGCGACGCCCCCAATTGCGACCTCCGGCAACAAGTCAGCGGTCTCGACCGACAAAACTTGTCGCTGCTCCCGTAGACTCCCAGCTATCAACCCCACAGCGGACTCAACCGCGGCTTTGGGATCACACCGCAGTTTGTCAGCACGCACAGGGCGGGTGTAGGTCCGCAACCGGTCGACGATTGCTTCCATGTGCAGCGACTGATGCAAGATTGTCTTCACGGTGCTGCTCACGTATTTTGTGTCGTCGACTCTTTCCAGAAGCAGTTGTGCAAAACCCTTGATGGCGAGCAGGGGCTGGCGCAACTCGTGCCCCACCGTAGCAACTTGCACGCCGAGGTCCATCAAGCGAGCCACATGGTCAAATGAGCCTGCAGTTTGGCTGTTGATGATTTCCACTGTTTCTGCGGCCGCGGTTTCCAACATGTTCCCATCGCCCATCTCAAGGGCCAAAGAGAGTCGGTCCACGGCACCGCGCAGACGCACCGCAACAGTTCCAGAGGGGAACAACGTATCGTTCTTCTCGGACATCGCCGCGAAGTCTTAGCACAGGGCAATCCGAGAAACTCGTATTGTTACCCCTGGCGAGAATTTGCAGCCTACCGTTGACCAAAGAAAGCGGTTAAAGTATCGCCCGAATGTCCCGAAACGGAGCCTCTGTCATGTCCGACATTTTCGACACCGTCCTTTTGTTAGCACTCCCTGCCTCCGGGAAATCTGAGGTCCGTAAGTATCTGGACCATCTCGAAACAAAGGACCGAGCGCGCGATTTTCACATGGGCCCAACCGTGCAACTCGACGATTTCCCGTATGTCCACATGATGAGACTGATCGACGAAGCGTTGCTCGCCATCGATAAACCCGCCATTTTTTTCCAGAGCCCCGACAAGCCTTTCACCGAACCCCGAGATTGGGGAACTCTGACGAAGCTGATCAACGAGGACTACGCCGATCTCGTAGGGAAACGGATCACCCAACCGGATTCACCGGCGGACCACCTTCTTGACCGGATCGACGCGGCAAGACGCAAGGTTGGCGCCCCGGCAGCTTTGCGCGCACTCGATGAGGATACCCGAGCGCACGTCTGCGCGACGATCGAGGACGAAGCTCGCGACCTCCTAAACGAAAAGCACAAAAACTACCCGGAAACCCTAAATGGCAAGACCGTGGTCATCGAGTTTGCACGTGGTGGCCCACAGGGATCGCGCATGCCTCTGGAACCGCCTTTCGGGTACGAATATTCACTGGCACATCTTTCTCCGGAGGTTTTGGAACGAGCCGTCATCCTTTACATCTGGGTGACACCAGAGGAGTCGCGTCGAAAGAACGACGACCGTGCCGATCCCAACGACCCCGGCTCAATCCTCAATCATGGTGTGCCCATTGACGTCATGCTCAATGACTATGGATGTGACGATATCGAGTATCTGCTGCATGTTTCAGGACAACCTGACACCGTTTTGGTGCCGGCCCAGGGAAAAAACTTTCACCTGCCGTTGAGCCGATTCGACAACCGCACCGACAAGACCTCGTTCATCCGCGGTAATTCTAAAGCCTGGAAACCTGCTGACGTAGCCGCTCTTCACGATGGGTTAAAAGGCGCTCTCGAGCGCCTCTACGACAAAGTCGCCAACGAATAGCGCCACTGCTCATTCGTCGAGCTTGCGATAAATGGTACGCGCGTGAATTCCGAGAAGTCGCGCCGCCATCTTCTTGTCCCCGCCGGTTCGCTTCAACGTCTCGACGATGAGCATTCTCTCAATTTGGTCGAGCGGCGTTCCAAAGGGCACTGTGATTCCCTCTCCGCTCGTCGTCGCATCGCCGCCGACGGCACTGGCAATCTTGTCGGGAAGATCCTCAAGACCAATCATCTCGCCACGGCACAAAACCACAGCGCGCTCGACGGTGTTCTCCAGTTCGCGAACGTTGCCTGGCCAGTCGTAAGAGTCGAGAGCCCTCACCGCAGCCTCAGAAAATCCCCGCACGGTCTTCTTGTTCTTCTCCGAATAGATGGTCAGGAAGTGCTGCGCGAGCAGCGTTACGTCGCCATGCCGATCCCGCAACGGTGGAAGGACAACCCGGATGACATTGAGTCGGTAGAAGAGGTCCTCACGGAAACGTCCCTCTTTGACATCCTCTTCGAGATTCCGATTGGTTGCAGCCACGACCCGCACGTCTACGGGGATGACTCTCTGTCCGCCAACGCTCTCGATCTGCCCCTCCTGCAAGACACGCAACATGCGAACCTGAACGGAGGCGGAGGTTTCGCCTATCTCATCAAGAAAGATGGTTCCACCATCGGCACGCTGGAAACGTCCCTCTCTGCGAGCCGTCGCTCCGGTGAATGCGCCTCGTTCGTGACCAAATAACTCCGACTCGAGCAGGCTCTCCGGCAACGCAGCACAGTTGACCGCGACAAACGGCCCGTCACGGCGGTCCGACAGTAGATGAACGTTCTTAGCGAGAAGCTCCTTGCCAGTACCGCTCTCTCCGCTGAGAAGGACGGTCGCCGCTGAAGGTGCCGCCTGGGAGACGATCTCCAGCGTCCGCAGCCATGCCGTGGATTTGCCGATGATGTGGCCGCCACCGGAGTCACTCACCGCACGCCGCAAGATTTGGTTCTCCGTGAGCAACGCCCGCCGCTCCAGAGCCCGTTGTACGGAACGCACGACAATGGCGCGTTTCAAGGGCTTGGAGATGAAATCGTACGCGCCTTCTCGCATGCACTCGACAGCGTTCTCGACCGAGCCAAACGCCGTCATCATGACAACCTCGATACTCGGGGACATTGCCTTGAGAGTGCGCAACAGCTCTATACCATTCATTTTTGGCATCATGATGTCAGCGAGCACCAGATCGACTCGTTCGGCTCGGGCAGTGTCGAGTGCCTCTTCACCGTTGTCGGTGATGGAAACTCGATAGCCTTCGCGCTCAAGGATCTTTTGCAACGACGCAAGAATGCCGAGCTCGTCGTCAACGACTAGAACGTGAACAGGTTCTTCCATAATGGATCGCTCACCTCGGTTGCCTCGGGGCCACCGCGTCCTTGCATCGATCGGTTTGACTCGACGCGCTGGAGTGCTACTGAGGCTTAGCATGAATCTCCTCCGCGGTCAGCCGGGCTTCGCCGCCGTTCGCAGGCTCCTAGAAAGCCATGGCGTCCCAGCTGTGGCCATTGATCCGGCGGCTCGACACGGTGATCCAATCTCGGTCCTTGCATTTGCCACTCCAGAGCGCTCCGTTCTGATAGAACCAGGTGGTATCGATGGCTTCGGCGCGTGGCTCACATGCCTCGATCGTCCCCTGGCAGCCGACCACGCAAAAGAAGTCCACGCTGCATTGTTGCGCACGAATGGTGCGGGCCCAAGCCGATGGGCCTGCACGCATCTCTGTGCGCTGCTATTGGCAGCCGGACGCAACGTCGACACTTCCCTGGAAAACACCGCGCGGAGCCATGACGCACCGATCCCACCACCCTTGGAGGCTGGGTTTGCTGAGCTGGGCGAGCATGCGCGAGCAGTCGCCGTCCTCGTCGACAAGTTGATCCCAAGCATCAAGCAGGCAGGCATGGGGTGGGTGTCGCGAATCGAAGCTGCCGCCGTTGCCCCTATTGCAGAGATGGAATATCGCGGCATGCCGTTCGACGCCGAGCGCTGGCGCAGCTTGACCGCAGCCGCCCAACAAGAAAGACAGGAGTTGGAAAAACAGATCCTTGGCCGCTTTTCCGCCGTTCTCGATACGGACCTCTTTGGCGGTGCGGTTCTCAACCTCGAGAGTGACCAGGATCTCAAGCGCGCTTTGCACGCCACGGGTCACGCGGTCCCTAACACGCGCCGCGCTACCCTCGCAGCCCTGCCCCCGCCGCTTGGGGCTGAGCTCATGCGATTCCGCGAGCTCTTCAAGATCGTCTCGGCATACGGCGAGAGCTTCCTCGAACACGTGGCAAACGACGGCCGCATCCATCCTACCTTCGAGCAAATCGGCGCGAGCACCGGGCGGATGGCCTGCCAACGTCCCAATCTTCAAGCTGTGGTCAAGAGCGGCCCACATCGTTCTTGCTTTCATACAGCCGAGAACCGTCGTCTGGTCATCGCCGACTACTCAGCGTGCGAGCTGCGCATCCTCGCCGAGATGAGCGGCGACCCGGTCTTTGCCGAATCGTTTTCCCGCGGCGAGGACTTGCATGCTCGCGTTGCTTCCGAGGTGTTCGGCAAACCCGTGAGCAAAACAGAAAATTCCGATCTCCGTGACCGTGCCAAGGCCATCAACTTTGGCCTCGCCTACGGTATGGGCGTAGGCGGCCTTGCCCGAGCCATCGGCTCCGACCTAAACACCGCGACCCAGTTGTTGCGACGCTATTTTGACACCTTTCCGCGCATTGGCAGCTTTCTGCAGGACGCCGCCCACCAAGCGCTTCAACGTGGCTACGCGACCACCATGACCGGCCGTCGGCTCATCCTCGACGTCGGCGATGACCACAAAAGCCTTGCCCAAGCCGAGCGCATTGCCAAGAACATGCCGATCCAGGGAACCAGCGCCGATATCACGAAGATTGCGCTGGCCAGATTGCGCCCCCGCCTCGCTGCGGTTGAGAACGCTTGGATGGTCAACACAGTCCATGACGAGATTGTCGTTGAATGCAACGTGGAGCACGCCGAAGAGGTTCTCGAGATCCTGACCCGCGAAATGCAGGCTGCCGGTGCCGAGGTACTCAAACACACCCCTGTGGCCGTCGACGCCGTCATCAGCCAGTATTGGGACAAGTGACACCGACAATACCGACCGATTTTCCTGTCACTGTTTGAACGGTTGTGGTATTTGGGGAGGCTTCCACAGGAGTGCACCCAATGGCACGCGTTACCGTAGAAGACTGCTTGGACAACGTCGACAACCGCTTCGCCCTCGTACTGCTGGGTGCACAACGTGCGCGCCAGCTTTTGAAGGGTGCCAAACCAACCGTCGAGCACTCGAAGAACAAGGCCGCGGTTCTCTCACTGCGCGAAGTTGCTGCCGGCAACGTTTACGCTGACCGCGACCTGCAAGACGTCCTCGCCGAGAATCAACTTCTCGAGTAGTCCCCGAATTACCCTCTGCACCGTTATCTCTTTGTCGTAGTTTCCGCAGAGCTATGCCGCGCGCAGCTTGTCGGCGAGATTTCTCCGTACATACGTGCGAACGTCGTGCTCTATTCGGTGCGAATTTCGGTCTCGACCGAAACGGTGTGCGAGGCCAGCACAGTAGGTGCGCGCTGCTCGGTTGGCGGTGTGATAGCGCTCAGCTTCACCGTCGGGTACGCCGTCGTTTAGGGACCATGACTCGAACAGCTGCTGCAACAACGCACGGGCTGCGTCGTGACGGCTCGCACCCTGTTGCACGAGGAGTTGCCAAGCAGTGACGAACTTGTCGACCTCTGCCTGAATCTCCAGCTCCAACGCCGTCACCGGCCACCCGAGACGTGCCCGCCAGGCCACCAGGACGAAGTGGCTGATGCCCTCAAGTGCGACACAGTAGCTCTCGAGGTTGCCGGCATGCAGCCTTTGGCGCGGATGGTCTCGCTCGAGGTCGCCGAGTACCGAGGGGTCGACATAAAGGGCTATCTCCAACTCGTCCCCATCCTCGCGAACGAAGAGTTGCTCGAGCAAATCGACCCGAGCCCCTGGAATCACCGAACGCGTCTGGGAATCAACCAGGTACGAGCGCACATCGAGCTTCGTATCAACGGCGTGGAGCCGCTCAATGGACTGCTGAAGAAAGGAGAGAATACCCATGCTTGCACTACTACAACGGCATGAAACCGCCCACCTTCTTGCAATAGTGTAGTCGACCCGCTGGTTTTAACAAGAACAGTCTGCCTCTTGCCGGCACCGCAGTGCGTCAACCAGAATGAAAGGCGGCAGACTCAAAGACGCCAGAGGATCCCCACCGAAAGCACCACCTGCCAGTGTCCGTTGCCGATCCATTCCCCGCCCAAGGCCAACAACAAGGCAGAATCGAGAGACAGATATCGCCGCACACCAACGTCCCCCAACAATCGAAGCCAATCGCTGCTGAGCCGGCCCCCAACCGCAAGACGGAGCTCGGGGACCCAGGCCAACACATCCCAAGCGGCAGCGACGCCGATGCTCCCTACCCCACCAGCCGTCCGGTCAGACACTGTCGCGAGCACGCGCCCATCCACAGCCAACCAATCACCGATG
>MGST01000364.1:11157-25369 GCA_001798605.1 Deltaproteobacteria bacterium RIFOXYA12_FULL_58_15
GAGCCATACCGCCGAATCGACCTTCCACGGGCGCAGCGTCCCCCGAGCCCAAAGGCACCGCCCCGGAAGCCACTGGGCCAACAGACCATTCCCCCGCATCAACCACGGTGACCGCAGGCAACAGAATCACGGCAAATAGGCAAGACATGCCCCCAACGAACCACAAAGCCCGAGAGAAAACCAGGCATGTCGCTGGACATGCTGGACATGAGTTTTCGCGCGTTTTTTGCCTATTTTGAGAATCCGGATCATAACGGTGCAAGAAGGCACAGGTTGCGCGACCGGTGCCTGCGTGAACAATCGGAGGAACCCATGAAGTTGAATCGCAATCCAATGCCCAACCACGTTTGGCTTGGTGTCGTCGTTGCCCTAGGTTGGTTGATCGTAGCGACGGGGTGCGCTCGCGCGGTGGTCCCGACGGCCGCGGCCACACCTCCCGTCATTTCCGCATGCAACACCAATCCAACTGATTTGGCCCTGGCTGTGCGTGAACAAAGTCAGCATTTCGACATCTGCGCCCAACTCGCCGATGTCAGTGTTGTGCAAGCGACCCGCGACTATGTCCTCGCATTTGTGGCCACGCCCGCCGGCCGGCCAGAGTCGGTCTTGTTATTGGGATCCGACCTCGCTCCAATCGTCGGCCAGGCTCCCGCATGCTTTGCCGCCGTCATCGAGAGTATCGGTCTCGCACGTTCGGGGGGCGGCGAATGTCCGGTCACTGTCCCGCTAACGGTCCCATTGCACACAACGGCCAGCGCTTTTGACCTTCCCGCGCAGGATAGCTGGATAGCGTCGATTCACTGAGCGGCCCGATGTGATGAGCGGTTGACGTGCCAGATCAGCCAGAACAACCAGTCACGGTACCACAATGAATCTCTCTGGTTTGAAGGCGGTTCTTGCCCCACTTCACGCCAAGCTCGACGCTGGAAAACGTTGGGACCAGGCAGAACGCCTGCTCAAGCTCGCACTGCGGTGGGCCAACGATCTGGACGGCGAGATCGATCGGGATCTGCTCGCAACCCTCGCGTTCACATTCACATTGCGCGCCGAAGTTCGCGCTCCCACATCGACCCGCAGCTCAGTGGAGGCGGCTCTGGCTGAACAGGGTTGGACACCCCTTTCCACCCGCGAGCTCATACGCGCCCTCGAGCGAATGCCGGACAAACCTGCAACCGATGAAGAGAAGCTCATCGTCGATGCGGACACCTATACTCAGCTGGGGCTATTGGGACTGTGCCGCCACTTCGCCAGTGGCGCGAGCGCCGGAATGTCACTTGCGGATTGCGAAAGAATGGCGAAGAAGGCCTTGAACCGACGGGTATACACGCCACGGGCACAAGCCGATTGCCAACCACGACGGGATCTACTGCGGCAGTTGCTCGTCGAGCTAAACAAGGATTGCAACTGAAAACACATCTGCCCTATTCCCTCGCGACACTGCTCTCTGGTACGTGACAATCGTGCAACTTGAAGCAACCTTGCTAGAGAACGTTCCCCTTGCCGATCTGACGTCACTCGGCATAGGTGGCCCTGCCCGCTACGTCGTTGACATCGACAACACCGTACGCCTGACCAATGCATTGACATGGGCGACCAAGATGGACCTGCCCATCCTTGTCCTGGGTGACGGAACCAACGTCGTCGTCGCGGATACGGGTTTTGACGGCTTGGTGGTCCGCATGAACAATCAGTCGGTCGAGTGTGACACAGACGAGACCAAAGCCCGCGTCATTGCCGACGCTGGCGTCAGCTGGGACACGCTCGTTGAGTGTTGTGTGAACGAAGGCTGGACTGGCATCGAATGTCTCAGCGGCATCCCAGGGCGCGTAGGTGCCGCGCCAGTACAGAACATCGGTGCCTACGGCCAACAGCTCAAGACCACCCTCGACGCCGTCCATGCTATCGAGCGGGCCACGGGCAAGAGCCGGCGAATAGCTGCAACAGACTGTGGACTTGGCTATCGAACCAGCGTCTTCAAACAATCAGGGCGCGATGGTTGGGTGATCACCAAGGTGGAGCTACGGCTCGAGCGGGAGTCCACCTCCGTCGTCAGTCACCACGATTTGCTGCGCATACTCGGCGACAGGCAGGCGGACGTGGCCGCCACCCGCCAGGCTGTGCTCGAAGTGCGGCACAACAAGTCAATGCTTCTGGATGCCGACGACCGCAACAGCAAAAGCGTCGGATCCTTTTTCGTCAACCCCGTCGTCAGCGCGCTCCGCGCCAACGACATTGCCCGCATCTTCGCGGACGACAAGATGCCGCAACAACCCGCGGGCCATGGCCACGTGAAACTTTCTGCAGCCTGGTTGATTGAACACTGCGGTTTCACCCGTGGGGAGTCCCACGGGAGGGTAGGACTCTCTGATCATCACACCTTGGCCATCGTCAATCGCGACAACGCCACGGCCAAAGACGTCATTGCATTCGCACAGAGGATTCGAAGCCGCGTTGCCGAAGCGACGGACATCGTACTCGAGCCAGAGCCCGTTTTCGTCGGCTTCGATGCACCCGTCTTCTATGAGTGAACCCTGACGTCAGAAAGTTGGGCGGGCCCGCAATAGGCCGTACACGCCCGCACCTGGGGCCCGGAACTTACAATAGCGACCACGTTTGGTGCTCCACATGCGGGGAAAGTCGATCATCGCCGTTGCCGCCGTTTTCGGCTCGAGGGGGCGTTTGTCCATCCATGAGCGCACCACCATGAGTTCCTTGCGATCGAATGCTGCTGGGCGCTTTTCCATCGCCGCCATTTTTTCGACGATGTCGCGGCCCCTGGCAATCTCGCGGATCTCCCGTGCGTGGGCTGCGGTCTCGTTCTTGTCCTTGCCCTTCTTTGTGCCCCCTCCACCGCCCCCAGAGGCACCTCCACCCTGTCGACCATCCCGGTTGGTGCGAGGGGACGGGGGAAGAGGTCCTTTGCCGATGTCACTCATGGATCAAGGGAGCCCCGAAAGGTCAACGAGAATGACGAGTAGACGACTCAAATCGAGATCCCGTTGGTCCCGTTCACGCACGTAGCTCGAGAGCCACGCTGTGTTACTCGCAGGATCGATGACCATACTCGCAAAACTGCCAAACGCGCCGTCGGTAAGCTGGGGCTCGATAAACCAATTCGATCCGTCATGGGTGTAGGCAAGAAGGAGGTCATTCTCTGTTTGGTCTTGATAGGCAATGTAGATGTCATCACTGCTGCTGCCGAAGCCAACGGATGCATTGGCACCAACGAGGTCGTATCGTGTGGATCGGAGTCCATTGTCGACGAGCCTCACCGTCCCCCCAGTGAACTCTGCACCGGTGTACACGTAGAGACTGTCGCCCGCTCCACCCTGATAGGCAATGGCAAAACGATCGCCACTGGGAGCGACGGCCATGGATGCCGCTTGTCCACTGTCGGCACCAAATCCACAACCCACTGGCATCGATACCGTATGGAAATCGGTTGCGGCGTGATTGACATTGAAATTGGCGGTCGCTCCCCGCAGCTGCTTCTGCATGCTGTCGTAGTACGCCACCGTTACCTTGTCTTGATACAGGACCAACGAAGTGAACAAGCCGACGCCTTCGGGCACTCCCCCTATTGTCGAAAACGGCGTGTGATACCGACACTCGGCATTGTCTGCAGTATCATCCACACAGACTTCCCCGACAGGACATTCGGGCGGACATTCTTCGCCCTGAGGGCATGGGGGTGCACAATGCCCATCACGCGCCAGGCGGCAGACATTGCCTTCGGCGGCATCCGCCACACACATGTAGTCGGTGGTTGGACACACGCCATCGCAAGGCTCAGACAATCGCAGAGGCGCTGCAACTCGACACGTCGACCCACCCACATCGACGCATGACTCACCGCATGCGCATGTACTGGCGCAGTCATCGCGTGGCGATACGCAGCCAGGGACGCCGCCGTCGAGCACGCAAACCTCTTGGGGGCCGCATTCGCCGTTGCACGACCGCACGCGCTCGATGGGAACCCTTTCCCAATCATCATAACCAACGGGTGAGCTGACCAAGGAGCGGGCGTACATGGGACCGGTGACCAGTTCGCCATTCACCCACACTCGATGGGCGTAATAGGCAACATGGGCGATGCCCGAACTGTCGACAACCAGGGAGGTGAAGCGACCTACGTCGCCCGTGTCGAGACCGGCGATGTCCCTGCCATCATCAATGAGCCCGACAGACCAGACTTCTTCCACAGGATCATAAAGTGCGAACTTGAGGTCAGCGTTGTCCACGTCATAGTAGGCGATCCGAGGCGCATCCTGGTACAAGGCAACCGAAGTGTAGGTACCAACGTTGGGACCCTCACCATTACGTCCGGCACGAGGACCCGTGGGATCTCCCACCACAGGCCCGTCAGTGGGCACCCCGTCAACATAATCGAGAGTTTGCAGTTGGCCCGAGGCTCTGCCGTGAAGACCCATGACCAAGTCGCCGTACTTGCTGTCATAGCCAGAAACAAAAACAGTGTCGTCACCGAGGGCGATGTCGGAGAACCTGCCCCATGGTCCCGGTCGTAAGGGTGGTAACGTGCGACACTCACACGTGACAGCGCAACACCTCTCCCACAGCATCCAATCAGGATCGGAATAGACGAGGATCTCCGCATCCCCGCATTGAAGGTCGCAGCCATGGTCCGTGTTCGGCAAGTTCTCTGGCGGTACCTCACATCGATTGGTGTCAATATTGCAAACCTGGCTGGGACCGCACATCCTGCATTCCCCCGAGGCGTCGGGCTCACAACATGGAGGAACGTCGCTGCTGAAACAGCGGCCGTTAAACGGCTGTCCGCCGAGCGGGCACTCTCCAGAAACTGCCGATGGTCTTGTGCTATCCGCACACAAACCGTCAGCCGCGGGAGGGGGGCAGCCGTCCGCGCACAACTCCCCCGGACTCACCGGGAGAAAACCGCAGGTCTTCTGTTCGGCGTTTATCTGAGGGCGCAAGCAACACGACTCCCCTTGTCGGCAGGGCGTGTCAGGGCAGACGGTGATGCGGGATTGGGGAACAACACACTCGCCGCTGCCCAAACAGACCATGCCCGGACAACAGCCAGGCACCGGGTCGCCTGCATCACAGCGAGCCGGGATGCACTCACCCTTGGCAAAACGCTCGTCCTTGCCACACGCCTGATCCTCCGCAGTGGGAGGTCCACCTCGGTCTTCACAAAGCCACGGATCTGCCGGTTTGAAAGGGTCGTCGCTACAATCGCAACCGCGAAGCGACGTAACCGCCAACAATGCCATGGAGGTTGCAACCCAAATCGACCGTCTCATGTTCAACTCAATGCAAGCGTTGTGTGTTCTGTGGAGAATACCAGGGCAAGGGTGAGAGTCCAGCCAGAACAGCCGAGGGTTCTTGCGTTGAACATCCCTGCCAATTCGGTGAGGGTTCGGCAACCTCGACGACTTCACCGTCGGCAGGCAGCACAGCGCCCTCGAAACCGCCGCGACTACCCGATTTTCATTGACCACCCTGACGTGGTGCGCCATAGTGCGACCGCGCCTCCCGGAAGATTGTCGCTGGAAAAGCGGCCCGGTGGAGGCAACGGAGAAGCACTGCAGTTTTTGGAATCGCGCCAGAGACACCATCTCGAGAGGCGCGAAGAAGGTCCTCCATGTCTGACGTAACCGCTGCAGCGGCGGGTGAGGTTGCTCCTCCCCCCGCAGATGATGAAACGGCTGAGCAGAGCTTTGCTCTGTTCCCCATAGCCATCGAAATCCGCGAAGCACTCAGCGAGCTCGGTTACGACAAACCGACCGCGGTGCAGACTGCGGTAATAGAACCAGCAATGGCTGGCCACGACTTGGTCGTACAGGCCAAGACCGGCTCAGGGAAGACCGCGGCCTTTGGCATTCCCCTCGTGGAAAAGATCGTCGCCGGCTCAGGCGAGCCTGGCTGCCCGCTCGCCCTCGTGTTGACACCGACCCGCGAGTTGGCTCTGCAGGTGGCCGAAGAACTGTACAATCTGAGCAAAAGAAAGGAGACCAAGCTGTTGGCCGTGTATGGCGGCGTACCCATGGGCAAGCAAATCGCCGGTCTCAAAGTGGGTGTTGACATCATCGTTGGCACCCCGGGTCGTCTCCTCGATCACATCCGCCGCGGCAACCTTTCGCTCTCCGCCTTGCGCATGGTTGTCCTCGATGAGGCAGACGAAATGCTGTCGATGGGATTCTGGGATGACGTGACCGACCTCTTGCGCATGTCGCCCGATTCGCGACAGACCATGCTCTTTTCGGCGACTCTTCCCTACCAAATCGCACGCGCCGCTGCGGAATTTCTCAAGCAACCGACGCGATTGGACCTGTCAGGGGACATTCTCACCGTCGCGGAAATCGACAATTGCATCGTTCACGTTGTTCCCGATATTCCCAAACCCCGACAGCTGCTCTACATTCTCGAAACCGAACAACCCGAATCCGCCATCATCTTCTGCAACACCCGCAACGAGGCGGAGATGATCGCAAAATACCTCACGCAATCGGGTTTCGTTGCCGAGGCTCTCACCGGCAACTTCAAGCAGCGCGACCGTGAGAGGGTCATGCAGCGCATCAAAGCTGGTGATCTGCGTTTCATGGTCGCCACAGATGTTGCCGCCCGCGGCATTGACATCGACGACCTCTCCCACGTGATCTTGTACTCCCTACCGGAGTTCAGCGAAGTTTATGTGCACCGCGTCGGCCGTACGGGTCGAATCGGCAAGCTCGGCACTGCCATCAGCTTGGTGGATGGTAGAGGCCTCGGTACATTGAGCGTGCTTGAACGCGAATTCAATATTTCATTCACAGAGAAGACACTGCCGGATGAGCAAGACGTTCTCAAACGGCGCAGCGAGCGAATCATGAAAGACCTTTCAGAAAAGGCGTCGGTCGCCGAAGTGGGCCAACATCTATCCGTGGCGGAAGAAATCATTGGCAGCACCGATGGCGCACAGGTGGTGGCATTTCTACTCAAGTCGTATTTCAGCGTCCGCGCCGTGGATTCCGATCGGCACAGCAGCAGCGGCAGCAATGGCAGCGGCAACGGTGAACAAAGCCGACGGCAGGTGGCCTCAGACAACAGCGACAATCAGGACCCAGCCCGTCGCGGCCGACGTCGTCGCAGTCGCCGCGGCCGGCGCCCCCGACGCCCCAACGAGGGCCAGGATGCCGTTGCCGAAGGCGAATCAACCAATGGCGCAGCATTTGACAACCCAAGCAACTCCGACCCCGTTGACCTTGGTGACACTGGCGAGACGACCGTAGCCAGCACCGATGTTAGCGTCGACAGAATGAAACACTTGCGCGTCAACATCGGCTTTGAGGATGGTTTCAAAGGCCGTGGTGCCGTCGCAAAAAAAATCTCGGCCCTCGCAGGCCTCAATGACGGAATCATCCAAGAGGTCGAGTCCCGACGCGACTATGCGGTTCTCAAGGCTACCCCTGAGATTGCGGAACTGGTCGTCGAACGAGTCGACGGTGCGCAAGTGGGCAAGAAGACCATTACCGTCCAAGTGACGAACTGAGTGACACCGTGGCAACACGACGCTCCCGAAGCGAAGCCGAAATCGAAGCGCAGCTGAAGGCTCTCGAGCCCGGCTCCAAGCGTTACAACGTCCTCGTGGCAGTGCGCGACTTCAAAGCATCATGGGTGCAAGTCGGAAGCGAGCTGACTGAGGTTCGCGAAAACAATCTGTTTCGCAATTGGGGCTACACCGTTTTCGAGACATACTGTCGGCGTGAGCTCCACATCAAAACAGACACGGCGAACAAATTGACCCGCAGCTTCTCGTTCGTACGGGACCACGAGCCCGATGCGCTGGAGCAACGCACCGAGCGGGAGCTCCCCCCCCTGGACGTGGTCGATCTGTTGTCACAAGCGCGCGACCGTGCCCAGGTCTCTTCTCACGATTTGAAGTCCATCCAACGCGAGGTCTTCGACGCTGATTCCAGCCCGTCGAAGAATCAAGTTGTCAAACGCTTCCGTGAAATCGATCCAGACGCCTTCAAACCCGCCCCAAAACAACAAAGAAACGATCCGAGCGGGGAGTTGCGACGGGCGTTGTTGCTCGCCGAGCGTTTGCTGAGCACGTTGGACGTGCTTGAAGGCGTCTCCAAGGAATCGTTGAAGATGGCTCGTTCGGTGGTCGCCGAGCTCAAGGGAAAACTCGAGGAGCAGCGGCAACGAACCTGAGAATCCATTCTTTTCGAGGATGAGCTCCATGACCTTGCACATCTACGACACGATGGCTGGCCAAAAACGACCATTCACACCTCTCGAGCCCGGCAAGGTCGGCATCTACGTCTGTGGTCCCACCGTTTATGACATGTCCCACGTGGGTCATGCTCGTGTGTATGTGGCATTCGATACGATCGTCCGCTATCTACGCCGAAAGTTCACGGTCAACTACGTGCGCAATTACACCGATGTCGACGACAAGATCATCAAACGTGCCCGGGAGCACAACGAAGAGCCCGGTGTGTTGGCGCAACGTTTCATCTCCGAGTTTGAAGCAGACATGCAGTCGCTCGGTGTGGCACCGGCGAACCTGCAGCCCCGTGTAACCGATCACATCAAAGAGATCGTCGACCTCGTCGAGCGTTTAATCAAATCAGGCGCGGCCTATCCCGTGGATGGCGATGTTTACTTCTCCATCGAGAAATTTCCAACCTATGGCCGGCTGGGACGCCGCAGGATTGACGACATGGAAGCGGGTGCCCGTGTCGAAGTTGACATGAAGAAGCACCATCCCATGGACTTCGCTCTTTGGAAGGCCGCAAAACCTGGCGAGCCTTTCTGGGATTCGCCATGGGGCAAAGGCCGTCCAGGTTGGCACATCGAGTGCTCAGCGATGAGCGCCAAACACCTCGCCGAGTCCTTCGACATTCATGGCGGCGGCAAGGACCTCATTTTCCCACACCACGAAAACGAGATCGCACAATCCGAGGCCGCATCGGGGAAAACCCTTGCCAACTATTGGATGCACAACGGTTTCGTCAACATCGACAATGAGAAGATGTCCAAGTCTCTCGATAACTTCTTTACGGTACGCGAGGTGCTGGAGAAGTTTGACGCTCAGGCGTTGCGGTACTTCCTGTTGACGACCCACTATCGTTCGCCGATCAACTTCTCCGACCAGAGCGTTCGTGAAGCCGAGGCTCGAGTCAAATACCTGTACGAAACCCTTGCTCGCATGGACGCCACAATCACGGACGGCCCTACGGCGGGGACCTATCGGGAGGCCTGGGTTGGTGATCTCGTAGCTGGCTTTGAAGCCACCATGGACGATGACTTCAACACCGCCAAAGTCATAGGTGACCTTTCGGAGGCCTTCTCACTCGTCAACGACATCCTTGATCACCCCAAGGACAAGGACACCGATGCGCGAACCTTGCGTGCCCTGCGCACAGCGATCACTGAGATCGGCAGTGTCCTCGGTTTGTTCACAGACAACCCCGCTGTGGTCCTTGAGCGGCTGAGCTCACGAAGGCAAAAAGACGCTGGCGTCGATCCTCTGGCAGTTGAAGACCTCATCGCGGAACGCGCTGCCGCCCGCAAGGCAAAGGACTTCGCCCGTGCTGACGCCGTCCGCAACGAGCTTGCGGCCATGGGGGTGGTCATCAAAGACTCGCCGCAGGGAACGACGTGGGAGATGGCCTGACCCGTACGACTCGGTCACATGTGTCCCTCAAATCGACTCGGCCACCGTGGCCAGCAATCGGTCAATCTCCTCGTCGGTATTGTAGAAGTGCGGTGATATCCTCAGGCGGCCACGACGCATCGACAGACTGAAGCCTGCCCGCTTGAGTGAATCGAAGAGAGACTCGAGTTCACCTGCAGGGGGCGCAAAAGTGAGGATGCCGGCCCTGTCCGCTGGAGCTGGCCCGACTTTGCATCCGAGTCTCGCAAGTCCACTCGCCGCGCGTTCGAGAAGAGATCGAATGCGAGTCGAAATCCTTTCGATGCCGATCTCCTCGATCAGCTCCAGCGACTTGTCCATGCCTGCGATAAGTCCCCAGGCGAGAGAACCGGCCTCGAATCGGGCTGCGTCTTCTCGCAAGATGAAGTTGGCACTATCGAAGGTGAAAGGATCGCGTACCGACTTCCAACCAACTAGAGCCGGACGCATTTGTGCGCAGAGCGCTTCGTCGACGTACAACACGCCAATACCGGGAAATCCTAGCATCCACTTGTGCGAGTCGGCTGTAATGAAGTGCACCCCGCACTCTTTGGGCCGGATGTCAAAGGCACCGAGTTGTTGGATCCCATCCACACAAAGGAGAACGTCGTGGGACGCGCACAACTCGCCGACCTTCGCCAGGGGTGTTCGGTGACCGCTAGCAAACTGAACGGCACTGACTGACACGAGTCGTGTGCGTTCCGTCAACACTCGTTCCACAGCGTCAACGGTGACGCCCCCATCGATTGGCGCGATCTCGCGCACCTCCACACCATGGTCAGCCAAATGCAGCCATGGAAAGACGTTCGATGGGTACTCCTCCGCCCGGCACGTTGCCACCTGGTCGCCGGGTTTCCAGCTCAGGCCCGCAGCAACCAGGCTGAGCCCGGTGGAGGTATTCTCCACCAGAGCTATTTCCTTCGCAGATACGCCCAAAAGGCGCGCAGTGCGCTCGCGCGCAGAAGCGTCAACTTCCATCCAGGACTGTTCGGCTTCGACTCCGTGACTACCAATCTCATCCGCCCATTCGGTGAGGGCACGGCGTGCACGGCGTGGCGGCGCAGCAACCGACGCGTGATTGAAAAAAGTGAAATTCTCAACGACGTCGAACTCGTGGCGATATCTGGAGATGTCCATGTGTCTCTTTTCCACAAAAAGGAAATGGCTCAGTGCAGCTTGGTAATGACTTCGTTTCAGTGGATCTTGGTGATGTCTTCGTCGATGACCAGCTGGGTCGGAGAAATGTTGATGGTTTGGACTATCGCATTGCGTTCGGCCGCCGCTCTTCTGGGGCCATCTATGTGACGCACTCGCCCCGCTGCGAGCTCGGTCTCATCGAGAAGATGCTTGTCTTGGAGGACGCATTGCAGAACGTGCACGTCTTCTATTGCCCGGCGCAACTGAGTGCGGCTTTCCTTGAGAGCGAGTGCCATCCGCTCGTGTTCGTCGGCGTGACCCTTTCTGTCCTTGGAGAGTTGGTATTCGCGGACGACGATGGCAAGAGCCAGGAGCAATCCGCCTATGACCGCAAGGAGCGCCATGGGCGAGTAGTATACGCTACGAAAATCTCGCTTGCCAGGGCGGTGGTAATTGTGGCAGAAGGCTACTCCCTTCGTGTGCCGGAGTGGCGGAACAGGCAGACGCGACGGACTCAAAATCCGTTATCCGCAAGGATGTGTGGGTTCGATTCCCTCCTCCGGCACCAAAACAAGCTCGAAAAGAATCCAGTTTCTCGAAAGGGAGTGTGGGTTCGATTCCCTCCTCCGGCACCAACCTGCATCACGGCAACTGGGCCTATAACTGGCCAAGGATTGCTACACCACCAGCCGTGGGTAGGGGCGCGAGCGTCACGGTGGGACCAGGCGCCACTTTGGCATCGGTTCGAATGTGGTCGTAGCGATCAGGATCATCGCCCCAGGTCCAAAAAAAGGTTCCGGTGCCAAATCCTGCCAGCGCCACTCCCGCCGAAACGAGGGTCAACGCGTCGAGCGTGGCTACCGCTTTTTGCGTCTCACCGAGATCTCGACGCTGGGCGGATGGACGCTCCACCTGAGCATTGAACGCTTCTATGTCTTGGTTGACCTCATCGGCTTTGGCACCCGCACTGACGGCGAGAGCGACAGTGGCGACGGTACCGGCAGCGCCAACGGCGAAGCCCAACCAGGCCATGTTGCGCCACAGTCGTGCCTCATCTTCGTAGGCACTCACGTACTGTGCTGATGGGATCAACCTGGCGTTCAACGTTGTGGTCTTCTTCTCTCGGATTTCGAGATCGCTTTTGTACACGATGAAACCTTCCTTCTCGACGGCCACAGTTCGTGGCCCCCCGCCGACCTCGAGAGTACCCAGGGGTGTGACGCCAACGATCCGATCATCGATCTTCACCGTCGCTTCATCCTCACTCACGTTTCCTATCCTCCCTGGTCTCGATGGCGCGAAACTCAACCAGAAATGGGACTCTAACAGATAAGTACCCTCCACCGAGCAGCCGTTCCCTGGACGGTTGGGAGCACGACGCCGGCGTCAGTTCCTTGCGAGGAACGTAACCTTCTCGATCAACCCATCTTTCACTTGGTAGGAAGCGATGGCGCGAATGGGTGTTGCCCGGCCCCGCAGGCCAGTGACGAGCTCGTGGTCGACAACGGTCTCGTCGGTGCACATTCGTTCTGTGATGACACATTGCAGCTCGGGGCTTTCGGCAAAGACCTTCGAGAAGACAGCGCGGATGTCAGAGCGACCACGGGCAATTGTCCTGCCCTGATCGTCAACAATGGAGGCATGTGCGGCATAGAGGGCAGCGAATCTCTCCAGATCGCGGGCGTTGTAGGCTTCCACTTGTTGCTGCACCACCCATCGCGGGTTCGCTGGAATGATCGTGCTGGGATCGATGATGTGGCCGCGCAGCACAACTCGTTCGATGGCTGTGAGGTTGTGGATGTCGGCGATGGGATCGGCTCCCACGATGAGGAAATCAGCGAGTTTGTTTGGCTCGATGGTACCCATCTGCGGATCTTTAGAAAAAACCCGCGCAGCGTTTCTTGTTGCCCCGACGATGGCGTCAGCAGGGGAGATGCCGGCTTCGACCCAACGCTGGAGCTCACGGTGCATGCTGGGGCCGTGCAATGTTCCAATGTTGCCGGCATCCGTTCCGGCGGCGACAGTCACGCCACCATTATGGATACGTCGAAGGTTCTCCTGCATTCGCGGAAAACGCGTCGCGAGCTTCTGCCACCAACCTTTGCTGCGCTCGTCACGGGCGATGAGGCCGGTGGGGTGTTTGATGGCGCTCCAAGAATCAATCGCCACGGGATCGCCCAGCCGCTCTTCGCTGGGGATCAAAGCGACCTGGTCCCCGAGGACATCCGCATACCCTTCATAGGCAACGAGGGTCGTGATGTAGATAACGCCCGAGGCTTTCAGGAGCGTCACAAAAGCTTCGTCGACCACTTCATCATCGACACTATGGACAAGGATGTCCGCGCCGTGACGGACAGCCAGCCGTGCTGCCTCGAGTTGAGTGGCGTGAACCGCTACTCGGACACCTGCGCCATGGGCCTCTTCGATCACCGCGCCGAGAATTGGAGCTGAAGTCGTGACGTTGCCATCGGTGCCGACGATGTACCAGACCTTGACCAGATCAGGTTTGCGCAATAGCTGAGCCCTGACGAGCCGTTTCGCGTGTTCTGGATTGCTGGCACGGATGATTGGGGGATCGCCTCGGTCGAGAATATTGCGATCGACGGTGGAGATCAGAGGGCCAGAAACGGCAACCCGGGGCGTCAAAGTCGAGCCGTTGGCGTGGTCACGGACATCAAAGTTCCAAAAGGGGCCGCCCATGTCGACGACGCTGGTGACGCCACTTGCTACATAACGTTTGAGCAGTGGGGTGTTGCCTTCCTTGAGGGACGTAAGTTCATCGTCGTAGCTTTGCAACTCGGACATGTTAATAATGTCAGGTCGTGTGTACAGTCCCGAGGACTGAAAAAAATGGATGTGTGAGTCAATGAGCCCAGGAATGATCCACTTACCTCCCACGTCGATGCGCTGCGCCGAGTCGGGGATCTTGACGGTTGCCACCGTGCCAACCGCTGTGATGCGATCATCGGTAACAATGATGACACTGTCAGGCATGACATCCCTGCCCGTGCCATCAAAGACCGTGGCACCGATGAATGCATGCACTGTGTGCAATGTGGCACGGGCCTCTTGCACGGGTTCGTGCGCGGATTGGTGCGTGGGCCGTTCACCATGGCAACTGCAAACACCGACAACAAACACGGCGGATGCCCGCCACACAGAGGTAATTGGTGACTGCACGTCGCCCCCTTTCTGAGTTTGCGCGCGGAACGCACAAGCCGAGTCGTTAGCACCTGCCCGTGGGCAGTCCAAGTGGTTGCTCGGTTGCTCTAAACCATCAAAACCTGCAACCTGCTCGTCGCTCGGTGTGGCGAGGTCGCCCTATCGCAACAAGAGCGGTCTGAGAATCGTAGCAGTTTGTGCCATGCCCTGGGCCTCCAGGGTGTCTAAGATCTCACCAAACGTTTTGGG
>MGST01000365.1 GCA_001798605.1 Deltaproteobacteria bacterium RIFOXYA12_FULL_58_15
GGAGCCGGTGTCGGTGTTGACCTTGGCCCAGGACCTCATTCGCCTGTCGGGCCTCGAGCCCGAGCGGGACATCGAAATACGCTTCACTGGGATGCGTCCTGGCGAGAAGCTGTTCGAGGAGCTTGCCACCGACGACGAACGTGCGAGCAAAACTGGCCATCCCAAGATTTTCGTCGGACACGTCAAGGGAAGTAACCTCGACGCCCTCGTCACCGGCACGGAAACACTGCTGAAGGCCGCGGACGGCGTTGACGAACGCGCTGTTTACGAGGGGTTGCGGCGGTTGATTCCCGAGTTCACCGGGGCGCGGACGGACCGGGACTCGAGGCCTATCGAAGCGATGAATTGAGGCCGGGCGGAAGCTGAGCACCAGGGTGAAAGCCAGGCCGCCGGCAAACGTCATCAAGATACCGAGATCATGCATGGTCAACTCCTACTCCGGCGTTGGCGTCCTCTCGCGTTCCATGGACCGCTCGACGGCCATTGCCCATCGAACCCGACACCGGCGACAAGTGCTTCGACCGCCGACCACGGTCTTGGGGAGGTTGAAGATGCGAACCCCCACGCCGTCGAGCACGGCAGTCTCCACACCTTCAGACAGCGCAGCGTCCGAGAACCAGAACACCCCGAGCGGCGGGAAGTCGACCTTCGGCGCTTTGGTCTTCCGCGGCAACGCGAGGCGGAAGAGCCTGCCGGCTTGCATTGCGTCGTACACGGGTGCGAGCCAACAACCCAACAACAACAACAACAACAACCCATCCCTGTTGTCTTTTCAGATTAAGTGTAATACACTAATCAACGTGCGATTTACATGGAGCTGCTACGAGACATGAAAGGAGGCGTTATGAAGAGGGCGAAGAAGGTTAGTCAGAGAGAGCCGTCAGCGGCTTCTCTGGAAGAGATTGCAGAGATCGACTTCTCCGCAGCGCGGCCAAAGAAGAATCGGTACGCAATGCGCATCGCTGAAGAGGGGATCGAGATTCAGGTTGGCCGTGGGCGGCCAAGGAAACTGAAAGAGGTTGGAGGTACAATTCCACGCTCGGTTCGTTTTCCCGACTCTATTTGGAAGAGTATTGAAAAGCGTGCCAAGGAGAAAGGGATACCGCTTCATGCCGCACTTCGTGAGGCAATTGTCGCATGGTTGAAAGATGCCGCCTGAACGCCACATTGAGGATTGCTCCAGGCACCCCGCCGTTTCACGTTCCATCTGCAGTCACAAGCTTCTTGCTCCTCCTCTGTCTCTTACTCGGCTCATATGATACGCTCATCCATTTGCTCTTCACCAGCGGCGGGGTTCGATCCCTGTGCTCGCCGACAAGCGGCGTATTGCCCATCTCGTCACAACGAGAAGCAGGACGGCGGCGGAACCGAAGGCGTCGGGGCGGTCAATTTCCGGACAAACTGTGGCTAACAACAGCTGCTTGGTTTGTTGCTGCCTTTGAAGGGGCGAACGGTGCGCCACCATTCGTAGATGAGCCCGGCGGCACAACCAACCCCGGAGTCCACCTTGATGGCACCCTCGGCGCAGTTCAACGCGCAGGCACCGCACTCCATACACTTGTCGAGGGCAACAATGGCCGCCTGTTTGTCGTGCATGGCGAAAACTTGGTGGGGACAGACATTGAGACACATGCGACAGCCATTGCATAGCCCCACATCGAGCTCGAGTGTCGTAACGCCCGAAAGGTAGTCGAAGCCATTCATAGGGCTGCTCCAACCCGCAGGATGAAGTCGGTGATCCAAACCACCAAGCCCGCGGCGCAAGCGATGCCGATTGCGGGTAGGGACAATCGCATCTCCTTTTTGACACCCGAGCGGGATGTAAATGGCGTGCTGCCCGTGAAGTTCAGGGCCACAAATGCCGCGACCGAAGGGAGCACCAATCCCGCCGCGAGCATGTCGGCAACACTCCAGTCGGTACCCGCGATGGCGTGCAGCACAGCTGCCCACATCATTCCGAGTATGCCGCCTTTGATGGCAAAGCTACGGGTCGGCAACCAAGGAAGAAACAGCGGCGTCAACAACGCGCCAGCCAAGAAGGCTCCAAGGTAGGCAACCACGGCCCACATCCCTCCTACCGCAGAGAAGGAGCCGTGACCAAAGGCACCAACGAGGAACAACGGAGGCAGCAGCCAGGCATTGATGCCCATGCCATGCACAATCTCCACGGGCGTCAGAACCAAACGCTCGGCAGCGGTGAAGGTCAATTGGCGCATGGCCTCGGTTGTTCGTTGGCCGTTGTCGAGATAGGTCCCGAGATCCTGAGCTCGTATGGCAGCGAAGCGAACCTTAAAGCCTGTCGCGGATTCTACGTGGTGAGCCGCAACCCCCGCAGCCCCCAACAAAGGCAGCAGCAGCCGACGATGGGTGACGAAACTCGAAAGCCCCGTCATCCTGATTCGGTTGACGAGCTCCGCCGTTCCGAAGGTACCTTTGCCAGCTGCACACCAAACATTGATTCCCTCGGTCTCCAACACGAGCAGCCAAACGTCACGCCCATCGAGGTGCTTGCGAACCAAGTCGTAGCTCATCTTGTAATTTGCGGTCACCACCACCGGTGATTCTGGGTTGGGACTACCGATGGCATACAGGCCGGGCGGCACTGCGTATTGCAGGCGTCCAATGCCCCAGCGGGCTTTCCAGGCCCCAAAACGATCGGCGGCAGTAAGTGTCGTCGTGATAGCCGGAACCCGTCCCATGGGGGTTTCGTGCCAACGGGCAAAACCCGGAACCTTTTCATCCAGAAGCCCGCCCACGGCGGACGTTTTGGGACCTCAACAGGGGGGAGAATCCCCAGCTGGATTGGGATTGCAGGCGAGATTCACGAGCTTTGATTCTGACATGGGCTGCCGATCTCCATCGGCGTCAATATATCCCACGTGAACCCAACCGTATAGGGTGTCCGCACCGACTGCACCGACTGGAACCTCGCAGGTCGTCTGGTCAAAGAATTCGAACTCCGCGTGGAGCTTGAAGAATCCCGCGTGGTCAGTTCGGATGGACGCTGCCCCGCGTCGGAGTGTAGATCCCCCGATGACTTGGAAACATTTGCTCGCCTACATCTCGGGATCAGTCGACGAGGAGCTGCTGCAACGCAATGAGTACCTCGCCGCTGAGAATCGGATCCTTCTCACACGCATTGAGGGACGCCTCAGGCTCACCGACCCGGAGCGAATCACTCTCGCAAAGTTGGGCAAGAAGCTTGGCACAAAGGCTCTCAACGAGGTCGCCACGATCGTCAGGCCTGCGACCATCTCATTCTCTTTGGAGAGAAGGCGCTCCGACGCACTCTGTCTGAATTTGAGGATCACTATCATCGGGAACGTCCTCATCAGGGTGTCGGCAACGTGTTGCTTTTCCTTCGAGTTCATCGAGGGAGGTATTGAAGAAATCAGCTATGGTCACGACGCCCTCATATCCGAGTGCCTCGTCCACGAACCGTTTGAAGGCTGCACCCGCGACTTTCTGATCGACGAGATTGTCCAAAAAGTAGAATCCGTCGGTTTCCACCGAATAATTGTAGATCTCAGCCATCCCCTTGCCGATGGGAGATGAAAGTTTGTTCAACAGGTTCGACGGGTCGTAACCCCCAGGCATCTTCCATTCGATTTTGTATTCTTGGCCCATGATGAAAGTCCTAGCACAACTTGCATCGAATCGGTTGTGAGCTTCCAAGTCCCATTGTTTGTGCGACAACGAGAGCGAGATGCTCTCGAACGCAACCAATCACGCGGCGCTCTCTTGGACCTCGATGAGCTCCTCGAGTCGGGCTGGCTCGCGTTCGAGCAGAAGCAAGAGGTTGCTCATTGGCACGCTGACCATGGACGTTCCGCTCTCGTATTTTTGAAATGCGCGGGGACCACCACCGAGAATCTTTGAGGCTTGACGTTGGGAGAGCCGCAACTCTTTTCGAATCTGAGCAACCCGCTGGGGGGACACGACGCCCTCTACTCTACTTTTGAGCTCCGCAAATGCGAGCTCTGTCGATTTGGCATCGGCACCAGACACCACGGCATCATTGCAGTGCTTACAGTACCAACCGGGTTGACTGACTCGGATGGACTCGCCCTTGTAGGTGAAAGTCACCATCTTCTTGCCACGAGCCATTCGCTTGCCACACCCGTGGCACATCATTGCCTTTGTCTTTGCCATGCTACTTCTCCTTGAATGACAACAGGCGAAATTCTGTAATCCTGTCGGCAACAAACTTCACATAGATGACCAGGTCATCGTACGGGAGATTGTAAACGTCCTGCCAGATGCAAGCCGTTCGACAGTGGCAATTCCCAAAACCGGTTGGTGGTGAAGTTCGGGTCAGTTATCCCTTCATGCCGCATTGCGTTGGCTTCTGAGCGAGTCGGGAACTCCACGGCGACTACGTACTATGAAACGGTACCCTGTGTGCCAATAACAACGGGACAACCAACGACCCGATGCTGAAGGCCGCGGACGGCGTTGACGAACGCGCTGTTTACGAGGGGTTGCGGCGGTTGATTCCCGAGTTCACCGGGGCGCAGACAGAGGGCGGAGCGCGCACGGACGACGGGGCGCAGGCAGACGGCGGGGCGCGGACAGACGACGGAGCGCGGACGGACGACGGGGCGCGGACAGACGAACCGGGACTCGAGGCCGGGCGACTAGGGACTTGAGGCCGGGCGAACCGGGGACATGTGGCCGGGCGAACCGGGGATTTGAGGCCGACCGGAAGCTGAGCACCAGGACGAAAGCCAGGCCGCCGGCAACACACCCTTGGGGACGACCTTCGGCGCTTTGCTCTTCCGCGACCCGGGTGGGCGAGCTCCTGCAACGAAGCGAGGCGGAAGACGCCTCGGTAACGCGCGTGTCCGATACGGTCGTTAGTACTTGGAGAATGTCTCCCGTGTGTCCCTTGTGTCCTGTGTATCAAAACGAACCATTGTTGCACGGTTGTACAGCCTGCAGAATCAAGCCGCACCGTAGAGACTTTGTTTTTCGCCCGACTGTGGCCGCAGTTGTGGGAGGCACGAACCTTGCTGCGTAATCCGCCACTCGTTTGCGCATGTGCATCATATGACGAGTCCACCCTGCATCATATGACGAGTCCACCCTACGCACTGGAATGGTACGAAGAAGACGGCGAGGCGCCGGTTCTTCGGTGGCTGCGCGAAGAACTTTCGCCACAGAAGAGACGTGCACTGGGAACGGCAATGAATGAGATCCTTCAACACCTCGGAC
>MGST01000366.1:0-11911 GCA_001798605.1 Deltaproteobacteria bacterium RIFOXYA12_FULL_58_15
CGTAACCGCGTCAAACGTTAACTTGATTTCCCTCCGTGGAAATCCAGGCTAGCCCGGTTTCAACTTGAACTGAGCTGACTCATCGATGACGCAGCGCGGCGCGCGCCAGTTGGAGCCAGTTGGAGCGCTGGCGCCGCGCCTGCGTCATTCTGACCAACCCCTAAACCGGATCCCACAAAGACGAAAGCGGTCTAGGTGCCCTTCTTGAGCATCATCCGCTTGGCTTGGTTTGCCACAGCGCTGGGCACGTTCTTCGATTTGGCAATGAGCTTGATGTCGGCCTGTCGCAACACGGTCAAAAATCGCATGGCGGTGGGCTGGGGTGTCTTGGGGTTGTTTACCAGCGCAACTTTCACTCCATACGGCCGCGTCATATCCTTGCTGTTGGCAACGATGCGTAACACCTCGTCGGAGACCGAACGATTCTGGGCGGCCATGAGCACCTCTTGCTCAGTCATTCGGCCACTTCGCACCACAGACGTTGCCACCATACGGTTGTTGTCGCGTATTAGAAGAGTCCTGGCTTCGCGATTGCCGCGCATTGCCAACGCGATCTTCTGCGCCGGATTGAGAGTGTAGACGAGCTGTAACAAGGACAGCCTGCGCTCCTCGGGCATCGGCTCCGTGGACGGCTCCGCCGCTGACTCCTCATCGCGATGGAGAAGAATTTCAGCCTCGGGCGGCAACACGATGTTTGCGACCGCCTCATGCATCTCCGCAGGACTGAGCCGGTTCACCGCCTCGGCGAACTGCGACATGCCTTCATAGATGACACCAGAGCGGACCAAAAAGTCGAAGAGGCGGTCCAGACTCGACCGCAGTATGTGCGGATTCTTTGCGACACCACGAACGACCGCTTCCGAGCGCAAACACCGCTCCTGGTTGCCGGCAATGATTTCCACCACGGCGGCCGGGGCCGCGGCGGCTATGGCTGCGATCGCCCCATCGGGAGCTGTGCGGGCCAACACCAACTTCTGCAACATGTCAGGGCGACCGACGAGATGCGGCGCAATAACCTCGTACACCACCTTGGGCAAGTCAGCGTCCAACGCCGGCCCAAGAATCTTTTCGGGGAGTTTGGCCAATCCCTCCACCGCGCTCGCCGCGATCTTTTCATCGGCGTCCATCGCCAAACCGCTCATCACCACCACCATTTCGAATGGCGGCAGCGGTGCCATACCTTTGGCTGCCATCATCCGCATGGGCATGGGCGAGGTTGGATCGAGGTGCTTGCGCGCCTGTTGCGATAGAACGTCAAGAAGCTCGGCTTGACTCATGCTCGCACTCCCCCAGGATTGCGCCCGTGTATGATCCGCAAACCCTCCAGGGTCAAATAGTCATCAACGGCCTCAATCACCTGAGTACATCCGGCAATCAGCGATGCGAGACCTCCGGTGGCGATCACCCTCACCTCAAATGACAGTTCGGCGCGCATCCGCGACACCATGCCGTCCACCAGGCCCGCGTAGCCATACAAGATTCCT
Organism: Deltaproteobacteria bacterium RIFOXYA12_FULL_58_15; assembly: GCA_001798605.1. GTDB lineage: Bacteria > Myxococcota > XYA12-FULL-58-9 > XYA12-FULL-58-9 > XYA12-FULL-58-9 > XYA12-FULL-58-9. Next base: position 1,485 of record MGST01000366.1, read on the forward strand.
GACTGCATACTCGCGATCGTGGTCTTTCCCACGGCCGAGGGGGGCAAGACCAGATCGACGCGGGGAAGCTTGGCCGCGCGCTCAAACAACGCATCGGCTGCGATCTTCACACCTGGGGCAATGGCACCGCCCATGTATTCACCCCGGGGTGATACCAAATCAAAGGTCGTCGCCGTGCCAAAATCGACGACGATGACCCCATGTGGACCACCTGGCTCATCACGAAAACGCTCATACGCAGCCACGCCGTTGACAATTCGATCGGCACCAACCTCCCGCGGATTGTCATAGAGAACCGGCATGCCCGTCTTGACGCCAGGCTCGACGAGAAGGGGCTCGACTCCGGTTCTGCGAACCACCATGCGCTTGAGCACCTCGGACAGCGGCGGCACCACTGACGCAATGACGACCGCACCCACTTCATGTAGATTGATACCGGCGTCCTTGAGAAGAAGGTCGAGGAGAACACCATACTCGTCCTCCGTTCGCCGGTGGTCAGTCGACAGACGAAAATCTGCGACCAACGTGGCCTCTTTGTAGGTGCCGACCGAGATGTGGGTATTGCCGATGTCGATGGCCAAAAGCATCGCCATTTCCTATCTGGTCTGCGGGGGCAACCGCAACTGTCGAAACCACCAATCGCCACAAGCATGGCCGAATGCTTGCCCTGTCCCCCCCGTGTGGCCTAATCAAGACTGATGCGCTTCCTGCTCCCAACGTTGCTTCTCGCCTGCGCGAACCCAACAGCGGCAACCACAGAGTCGCACGAAGCGCAGGCGCGATCGCGCTTCACCCGCGGTATGGAGGCTCTACAGGAGGGCAGAGTTGACGTCGCCCGACGAGCGTTTGCCAAAGCCGCCGAGCTCGCCCCCGAGTGGGGACTTGCCTACTTGGAATGGGGACTCATCGAGAAAAGTATTGATCCTCACACCGCCGTTGCCCGCGATTGCTTGGAGAAGGCAGCCAAGCTCTCCCCCGACAACGCCCGGGCGCGATATCAACTGGGGTTGCTCTACCAGCAATTGGCGCGACACAACGATGCAATCAATGAGCTAACAGCTGCCCTGGCACTGCGGCCACAAATGCTCGATGCGCAGTTTCGACTCGCCACCGCGCACCAGGATGCCGGCCACCTCGAGGCTGCCATTGAGGGTTTTCGTGAGGTGCTCGGCGACCAACGGCACCACAGTGGCGCCCTCGCTGCCCTGGCCGCGCTTTTTGAGAAGTCTGGAGATCTGAGCGAGGCAGAACGCGCTTTGGTCGCGCTCGCCCAAAAACAGCCTCACCTTGCCTACAATCATTACCGCCTCGCGCAATTCTACGAACGCGTCGGTGAGACCAAGAAGGCCCGCAGAGCCTATTCGCGTGCCAATTCCCTGGATCCGCGTCCACAACGAAGAATGCGCGAATTACGTTAGACCGCTTTCGTCTTTATGGGATCGGATCTTTAGGACGGTAAGAATGACGCAGGCGCGGCGCCAGCGCTCCCAACTGGCGCGCGCCGCGCTGCGTCATCGATGAGTCAGCTCAGTTCAAGTTGAAACCGGTCTAGCGTTCTTTGCGTGGGCCAACAGACTCTTCGCTCATGTGTGGCCGAACAACTATCCGAGCATCAAACGACAGGCCCAAACCGAAGCGACGGCGCCCGCAACATCGGCGGCCAAACACGCGGCCAAGGTATGGCGTACTCTGTGCACACCGACGGCACCGAAGTAGACAGCAAGAACATAAAATGTGGTCTCGGTGCTCCCTTGCATGGTGCTGACGATTTGACCGATGAGGGAGTCGGGCCCGTGCGCCTTCATCGCTTCTGCCGCCACACCATAGGCACCGCTACCCGACAACGGCCGCAACAATGCCATGGGTAAGGTTTCGGCGGGCATGCCAATCAGGTTTGTGACGGGAGAAATCAGATCAACCATGAGGTCGAGGCCTCCAGACGCACGCAGCATGCCAACGGCCGCGAGGATGGCGACCAGGTACGGGATGATACGCAGCGCAATCTGAAAACCTTCGCGGCCACCTTCCACAACGACATCATAAACCTGGACGCCGCGGAGCACGCCATAGAGTAGGATGCCGCCAATGATAAACAACAGGGGCCACTGCGAAACTGCAGTCTTGAAGCTACCGAAGATCCCCACCGCCTCGCCATTTTCGATTACCTCGCTGCGAGCAGCGAACGCATACGCGAAGGCTGCCACAACTGCGATCAACAACACCCAACCGATGACAGAAGCGAAAGGCGATGCTCGGGTGCCATCACCGTCAATCGCCACTTCGACTTCGGAGGTGTCGGGGGCCTTTGTGGCGTCGTCCACGACGGCGACCGCAGCGTCTTTGCCGAGGTCCTTGGGCGCAGCGAACACAGGCAACCTCTGAAGAGACTTGGCAGCAATGATCGCGACGATCGTCGACACAGACGTCGCAACGAGGGTCGTAAAGAAGATTGAACCCGGCGCGCTGGCGCCCAGCGAGGCGCGCAGACCGATGACGCCGCTCGGAATCAATGCCAGATTGGAGGTGTTGATCGCCAAGAACAGTGCCATCGAATCGGATGCAGTGCCTTTTTGTTTGTTGAGCTTGTTGAGCTCAATGATCGCCTTGATTCCAAATGGGGTCGCCGCATTGGCGAGCCCCAACATGTTGGAGGTCATATTGAGGATCATCATCCCCATGGCCGGGTGATCCGGAGGGACTCCGGGGAACAGCCAAACGAGGACCGGCCGCAACACTCGAGTCACGGATCGGAGCAGACCGCCACGCTGGATCACCTGCATGAGTCCCAGAAAGAGGGCCATCACTCCGACCAGACCAATGGCGAGCTCAACCGCATCTCCGGCCGACTTCGTCGACGCCAGCGCCACCTCATTGAGCTGGCCTGTAAGCGCACCACAGATGAGCGCGCCGATAATCATAGCGACCCAGATTCCGTTCATCATGATGCGTCGATTATCCTTGAGATCGGGACCGTTGGCCAAAAACGGGCACCCCGCGGCGAAAAAAGGATCTCGGCGAGGGCCGCAGGATCAACGGATCAGGAGCAACCGCTGGTGCTGCCACAATTTGAGCATTTGTAGCAAGCGCCATTGCGGACCATCAGCGAGCCGCAGTCGACGCACGTAGGAGCATCCGCCTGGTTGGAGAAGACGATCTTCTCCCGGGCCCGGGCGGCAGCCGTGGGTGATTCCATCGTTTGCATGACGTTGGAGCTGAGATTCACCGCCGGGGGCGCTGGAATGTCCTTCGCGGTGAGGAACTTGAGCCCCAACCAACGGAAGATGTAATCCGTGATCGACTTGGCGATGGGAATGTCGCGATTGCCCGTGAAGCCCGAGGGCTCGTAACGGGTGTGTGAAAACTTGTCGCACAGAACCTTGAGCGGCACTCCGTATTGCAACGCCAAAGAGATCGCGGTGGCAAGAGAATCCATCAACCCCGAAATGGTCGAGCCTTCTTTGCTCATGGTGATGAATACCTCACCGGGCAGGCCGTCTTCGTAGAGGCCGACCGTGATGTATCCCTCGTGACCCGCAATAGAGAACTTGTGGGTGATCGCCACACGCTCGTCCGACAAGCGACGTCGTGCGGGCTGCACCCCGGTGTTCTTGTCAACTGCGCCCTTGGCACTGGTATTTAGGGGCTGCGAGCGCTTGCAATTATCACGATAGAGAGCGATCGACTTGATCCCAAGCTTCCAGGCGTCCGTGTAAACACGCGAGATTTCCTCTGCGGTCGCCTCCTCCGCCAAATTGACTGTCTTCGAGATTGCACCGGAAATGAACGGCTGCACCGCTGCCATCATACGCACGTGGCCCATTGGCGATATGCTGCGCTTGCCATTGAGCGGTTTGAAGGCGCAGTCGAACACCTCGAGGTGTTCTGGCTCGAGGTAAGGTGCTCCCTCGATTGTCTCCTCCTTCTCGAGGTGGTCGAGAATCGCAGCCTTGTGCCCGTTGGTGAATCCCATCCGGTCAAGGGCTTCAGGCACTGTGCCATTGACGATCTTCAACAGGCCGCCGCCCACCAACTTCTTGTATTTGATGAGCGAGATGTCTGGCTCGATCCCAGTGGTATCGCAGTCCATCATGAAGCCGATGGTGCCTGTCGGCGCCAACACCGTCGCCTGAGCGTTGCGATAACCGTGTCTCTCGCCCAAGGCCAAGGCATCGTCCCAGGCTGCAGCCGACGCCGAAAAGAGCGACGGGGGGACCTGATCTTCATCAATGCCACTGAGGGAATCCCGGTGCATGGCAATGACGTCCAGCATCGATTCCCGATTTTCCTCGTACCCCTCAAACGCGCCTTTGACTTTGGCGAGGCGCGCGCTCTGAGCGTAGGCCTCACCCGTCATCAGAGCCGTGACGACGGCCGCGTAAGCGCGTCCACCGTCGGAGTCGTATGGGAGCCCCCTCGACATGAGCAACGCCCCAAGGTTGGCATAACCCAACCCCAAGGGGCGGAATCGGCGCGAATTGCGGCCGATCTTTTCCGTAGGGTAGCCGGCGTTGTCGATGACGACTTCTTGCGCAGTGAAGACCACGTCGACAGCGTGCTTGAAACCCTCAACGTTGAAATCGCCCGACACGTCTCTGAACTTCATCAAGTTCAAGGATGCCAAGTTGCAGGCTGAGTCATTGAGGAACATGTACTCGCTGCACGGATTCGAGCCGTAGATTCTGTCGGTCGCTTTGCAGGTGTGCCATTTGTTGATCGTGGAATCGAACTGCAGGCCAGGATCACCACAAAGATGTGTTGCCTCCGCAATCGACTGCATCAATCGCTTGGCTTCGAACGATCCCGCCACAGCCCCATCGACTCGGTTGATCGTCTTCCAAACACCGTCGCTCTCAACCGCATGCATGAACTCGTCGTTGACGCGCACCGAGTTGTTCGAGTTCTGGAAGAAGACCGATCCATAGGCCTCACCGTCAACGGCACCATCATAGCCCGCATCGATGAGCGCCCAGGCCTTCTTCTCTTCTTTGGCTTTGCAGTTAATGAAGATCTCAATATCGGGATGATCGATGTTGAGGATGACCATCTTGGCCGCACGACGGGTCTTGCCACCACTCTTGATGACTCCGGCAAACGCGTCGTAGCCCTTCATGAAACTGACCGGCCCCGAGGCCAAACCGCCCCCAGCAAGCAGCTCCGTGCTGCCACGCAACGGCGACAGGTTGGTTCCCGTACCCGAGCCAAACTTGAACAGCCGGCCTTCGGTCTTCGACAACTCGAGGATCGAGTCCATCGTGTCTTCGACGGAGTTGATAAAACACGCCGAGCACTGTGGATGTGTTTCAACACCGACGTTAAACCACACTGGGCTGTTAAAGGCGGCGTATTGATGAAGAAGCAAGTACTTCAGCTCGTCACGAAACGCTTCAACATCGGCCACCTTGGCGAAATAGTTACCTTCGTCGGCCCACCGAGCGATCGTATCGACAACACGACCGACAAGTTGGCGAACGCTGAACTCACGCTCCTTGGTGCCCAACACCCCGCGGAAGTACTTCGAGACAACCACATTGGTTGCCAATTGGCTCCAGGATGCGGGGATCTCGACATTCTTCTGCTCGAAGATGATCTGACCCTTGCCGCCACTTATCACCGCCGAGCGCGTCTCCCACTCGACCTGATCAAACGGATCAACGCCAGCGGTGGTCCACCGCCTCGGCATGGTCAAACCAAATGGCAACGTTCCGCTGATCTGGTCTCCAATCCTGTTCTTCCTCTTGGATCGACGTGAGTCGCTCGCTCCCCCATAACCGAGAGGCTCACTTGCCTGTCTCGACTCCGACTCCTGCATTACCATATCCTCCTGAGAAGAGAAAACTTTGCCAAAACCCCTTGCGCACGGGGCCTAAAAACATCCCACATAGACCGAATTCTCCTGCAAAGCCGAAGGACACGTTTTGGACGAGGCCGTACCTTTGGTCAAGCCCAATTCACCACGGCCCAACTGCCAAACTGCCAATGCCCCGTTTTCCTTGCGATTCATAAACACGATGAAAAATCCTGTCCCGCCTCCACGCCGCCATAAGTGCAAGGCAGCTTGGCGCAATATATTGCAGTGTAGTGTTGTGTGCGCCGCCCACCGTAATGTTGTTGCGGCGTGTCGTCAAACAAATCGCATGGTACCCACAGCTCTGTCGCACGTGCATCTGCGCCCACAAGTTACCGCCAACCTCTGCAGGGCAATGGCCTCAGCTTTTTGACTGACGTTTCCCCTTGGCACACAATGGTCTCAACGCTTTGAGATCCTCAATTCGTTGCCACATGTTGCTCTCGATCCGCGGCAACGATCAGCAGGCGATCGATAGCGGCTCTGCGCAATTCAAAGGGCGAGATGGACAAAAAAAGTTGGCCAAAAAAGTACGTTTGTCTCGCGAAACCCGGAATTGACGGGAAACGATCCTGAAAATCCAAAATTCAGGTCAACGTGGGGACGCCCGCAAGGGCCCAACGGCTCACCGATCACGGCGGCTCGCCGATCACGGCGGCTCACCGATCACGATGGGGCTTGAAACGATCCATTCGCGGCCGTTTCTCATCGGCTCGGCGTCTCGCCTCATCGAGCTTGTCCCATACTCTCTGACGATGCTCGTCTCTCCTCTGACCAACCTTGGCACGCACTTCAGTGCGCACAGCGACCGATTTCTCCGACACGGCCGGCGCTCGCGCTCTTGTCCGCAAACCAATGGAACCCGGTGGTACCTGCCTTGAGCCCCGCTCCAGGGGCGACGGTCCCACCGCGCTCACAGAGTTCTCGACATCCATACGGCCAATCCTACGTTTGGCATCAGCTTGTGCCGCGCGCGGCCTCGCCTCAACCTTGGACTCGTCGTCTTCCATTGGCGACAGGGGTGATCGGGTAGCCATGGCCGAATCGTAGCCTTCATGAGCAAAACTATCCAACCTTAATACACGATCCAACCTTATAATATAGTGCAGATCCGCGAAATTCTGATTGCTGGGGGACAATAGCCCGGATTTCACCTTTACAACCCAGGCAAGGATCGGGTAGCAAGCCCACGAAATAGAATCAATCAAAACGCCAATGTTGTGAGGTTAGGCTTATGCAGAAACTTCGGATGACTCTTGCCGTTTTCTTGTTCGTGGCCACCGCCGCGTGCGGCAGCAAAAATGGTGGACCCACCAAAATCCCTACCGGTGGTGACTACGTCGGGGGTGACAGCAACAACCAACCCCACTGCGGCAACCGCATCATCGAAGGTTTAGAGGTCTGTGACCTCGACAACCTCGCCGAGGAAACATGCTCATCCCAAGGCAGCGCCGGCACCGGCCTCACCTGCGCCGCAGACTGCATGAGTTTTAACACCAGCCTTTGCTCGACAACGAGCGTTTGCGGCAACAGCCGCATTGATGGCAATGAAAGGTGCGACGGCACTCTCCTCGACGGCGAGACCTGCGGTTCACTGGGTTTCTCGGGCGGTCTCCTCAGGTGCGCAGACGGCTGCATGGCCTTTGATACAAGCATGTGCACCGTCTCCTCCCAATGTGGCAACAACACACGTGAGGGTGGCGAGGTTTGTGATGGCACCGATCTCGCCGACAACAGTTGTCTCGACTTCGATTTCGATGGCGGCACTCTCGCCTGCAAACGCGACTGCGGCGGTTTCAACTTCGATGCCTGCGTCGGCCAAAATGAGTGCGGTAACAACACCCTTGAGCCACCCGAGGTCTGTGACGGCTCACGACTCGACAACAAGACATGCCGCTCACTCGGGTACTCGGCCGGCATCCTCGGATGCAACAGCGATTGCATGGCATTCGACACGACAGCGTGCACGACCGACGCCGTATGCGGCGACGACACCGTCGAAGGCCCTGAGTTATGCGACGGAATGGACCTCGCCGACAAGTCCTGCAGCGATTTTGGCTTCACCGGTGGCCGTCTCGATTGCGCCGCCAACTGTTTGAGTTTCGTGACCCATGGCTGCACCGCTATTGATTGTGGCAACAATACCATCGAGCCCGGTGAGCTCTGCGATGGCACTGCCCTCGGTAGGGAAACCTGTGCCACCCAAGGCTTTATCCAAGGCAATCTCGCCTGTGCGGCCAATTGTTTGGGTTTCAATACCACCGGCTGCAGTGGCACCGCCGTGTGCGGTGATGACAACGCTGAAGGTCGTGAGCTTTGCGATGGCGAAGATCTCGCCGGCCAATCCTGCGTCAGCCTCGGTTTTCGTAGCGGCACACTCGCCTGCAATCCCGAGTGCACAGGTTTTGACACCACAGCTTGTGTCGGTGAGCAGCGCACGTGTGGCAACGAGGTCGCTGACGGGCTAGAGATATGTGACGGCGACGATTGGGCAGCCGGTCCCGATTGCTCTGCCTTCGGCATGGGCACTGGCGTCGCCACCTGCAGCGCAGCCTGCACACCGCTTTTCACAAACTGTCAAGTGACGGATCTCTGCGCAGCACAGAATTGGTACGATGACGGCGTCTGCGATGCCTGCGAGCTTCTCGGCGGCACTGTCGACGGGGATTGTACCCGCCTGTGCAATCAGGCCGACGGTGAATGTGCGGAGTATTTCGATTCGCTCACCAACGTATGGACCTGCCAACACTTGGGTCTGCACGATCCCGACTGTGGAGATTGTGGCAACAACGCCGTGGAAGGGGCCGAGCTTTGCGACGGAACGGACCCTGGCCAGTACCTGTGCGAGGATTATGGTTATGTCGGAGGCGACATCGGCTGCAAAGACGACTGCACCCCCAATTTCACCACGTGTGTGCCGCCCATCTGTGGCGATGACGCCGCTGAAGGTTGGGAGCCATGCGATGGTGTTGACGTGCGCGGATACGGGTGTGAGGACGCAGGCTTCTCCGGCGGTGAGCTCCGCTGCCTGCCTGGCTGCGAATACTTTGATTTCAGTGCCTGCACAGAAAGCCAATGCAACAATGGCAGCCTCGAGACGGGTGAGCTCTGCGATGGTGCACTCCTCGACGGATACGGATGTGATGTCCTCGGTCTTGGCGGCACGGGTCTCGCCTGCGCGGCCGGGTGTGCGAAGTTGGATGTCACGGCCTGTTCGGCTGCTCCAGTGATTGGCACATGCGGCGATGGCATCCTCAACGGTCTCGAGCTCTGCGAGGACGACGAGTTCGCCTTTGGCACCGATGCTTGTGCCGATTCTGACCTCGGTGATGGAACCCTCACTTGTGTTGGCTGCATGCCGAGCTTTGCCGGTTGTGCGACCGCCGACTTCTGTGCGGCGCAAGAGTACTACAACGACGGCTATTGCGACGCCTGCGAGCTGCTCGGCGGCACCGTCGATCCAGACTGCACCGACCTATGTGGTGTAGCCGATGGGGTCTGCGTCGAATACTTCGACAGTGCTGTCAATGCTTGGACCTGCCGGCATCTCGGACTCGTGGATCCCGACTGCGGCCGTTGCGGCAACGACATCATGGAAGCATCGGAGATCTGCGACGGCGACGACAGCGGCGGTTATGGTTGCGTCGACTTTGGCTTCACCGGTGGCGAGCTCGGGTGCCGCGCCGATTGTACGCCTGATTTTTCCGCCTGCACCGCCACCACCTGCGGCAGCAACACCGTCGAAGGCGAGGAAGTCTGCGATGGAACAGACCTCAAGGATGTCACTTGCCAGATTCTCGGCTTCTCCGGCGGCGACCTCGGTTGTGCAGAAGACTGCAGCGCCTATGACCTCTCCAATTGCACCAGCGTCGGCTGCGGCAACGACGAAATCGAGCCCGGCGAGTTGTGTGACGGCGTCGATCTCGGAGGCCAGAGCTGCTCTGCGCTTGGCTTCTCCGGTGGCGACCTGGCCTGTTCGGGCGGCTGCGACGCCTTCGTCACGGATGGTTGCACTGGCGTTTCGTTGTGCGGCGATGGCATCCGCAACGGTGACGAAATCTGCGATGGTGATGAGTGGTACGTCGGCCCCGATTGCGAATCCTTCAACATGGGTGCCGGCACCGCAGCTTGCACCATCGGCTGCACGGCTGACTTTTCCGACTGCGACATCAGTGACCTGTGTGAAGCCAACAACTGGTACAACGACGATTGGTGTGACGCCTGCGACCTCATGGGCGGTGTGGTCGACCCTGACTGCGGCATCGTCTGCGCCAGTGACGGATACTGCGCCGACCTCTTTGACTCCATCACTGGAGTATGGACCTGCCAGCACCTCGGCCTCGTGGACCCAGATTGCGGCACCTGCGGCAACAATGTCCTCGAAGGTAACGAGTATTGCGACAGCGACCAACTTGGCGGCGAGAGCTGTGAGGCATGGGGATTCTCCGACGGCACACTGGATTGCGCCGCCGATTGCACCTTGAACTTCAACGGATGCGGCGTCGTTCAATGCGGAAATGATCAGATCGAAGCGGGCGAGTTGTGTGACGGCACCGCCGTTAACGGCTTGACCTGTGTCGAT